>DASTIS010000140.1:0-13037 GCA_035717365.1 Rhodanobacteraceae bacterium | reverse complement strand
ACCGACAGCATCACCAGCGCGCCGATCAGCGAGACGCCGGCGCGCCCCAGGACCACCGTCGCGGCGTCGGTCGCTACCGACTTCGACGCCGCCAGTTGCGGCACCGACAGGGCGCGCAGGTACGCGGCGTTGATCAGCATGTACACCACGATGACCACCAGCACGCCACCGATCAGCGCCAGCGGCAGGTTGCGTTGCGGGTTCTTGACTTCGCCCGACAGCGTGGTCAGGTTCTGCCAGCCATCGTAGGCCCACAACACCGCGATCAAGCCGATGCCGATGCCGGACCACTTGGCCATGCCCATGGGTTCCGCGTTCAGCGGATTGTTCGCGCCACCCGGCGCCAGCAGGAAGATCGCCGCGGACAATCCAACGATCGCAAGCACCTTGGCGCCAGTGGAGAGATTCTGGATCGCAGCCCCCAGTTTCACCGAACGCACGTTGGCCGCGGCGACCAGCACGATCAGCACGGCCGCGATCACGTGCTGCGCCGGCACCGGAATCGGTATGAAAAACCCCAGGTATTCGGCGAACATCAGGCTTTGCGCCGCCCACGAAATCGGCGTGGTCAACAGCCACATCCAGCCGAACAGGAATGCCAGCGGCTTTCCGTAGGCTTCACGCAAATAGACATACGGGCCGCCGGCCGCCGGGTACATCGCCGCGAGCTCGGCGATCGACAGCGCCCCGAACAGCGCCACGATCCCGCCCAGGATCCACACCAGCGCAATACCGGTGAGATTGCCGGTATCGGCGGCAATACCCGAAGGCACGCGGAAGATGCCGCTGCCGATGATCACCCCGACCACCACCGCCATCCCTGTGACGAGGCCGAGCTTGCGCGGCAGTTCGCGTCGCGACGTTGCGGATGAGGCGATCATGGCCGCGCCATCGTACACGGTCGCAACAGCCTGTCGATGCGAGTCGTCGATGCTGAAGTGTGAACACGCCGCTCCAGTCGTGTGTCCCGGCACCCACACCGCTGCACACGCGGAAAGCCTCGCTGCGCTGGCCCGGGCAAGGTCATCCATAACCCGCAGCTATGCCGAGTGCCCGTCTTTTCATTGGTGGTGTCCGTTGGCCGGTGAGTATGCTCGACAGCATGCCGCGAGGACTCGACGACCCTGCGGCGGCAACCGTCCTGCAAGTGCGACCGTGCCGCGAACAATGGCAACGTTCGTACGCTGCGCGCGGCACCGGGGAACGGGATGTGGCTGGCAATGCGTGTCAAACCGATACCAGCTGGAGAGAACGCGTGATGAAGAGCCGGTTTTTGCACGAGACGCCCGCCCCATCCGCGGCAACACCCCGAGCGCGACCAACGAAATCCCACGGATCACCGACGGCGAGGCTGGGACCGGGCAATCGGGCTGCGCCGGCGGCGTGGTCGACCGCCCCCCGGATCGCTTGCCCGGCATCGTCGTTGCCGACGGACCAGGCGGCGCATGACCGAAGCGGCGCGCACCTGCGCCCCGGCACGCAGACAACCGGCACGACGAGCCCGGATGGCAGGGCGACGATCGGCATCGAGACATCGACGACTACTTCCACTTCACTGGGCGCTTTACGACCCGGCGCCCTCGAACCGCAAACCACCTTCCAATGCAGCAGGTCAGACCGGAGCGCACCATGAAAAGCATTCGACGCATTTCACGCCGCAACAAACTCTGTGCCGCCGTGGCAATCTGTCTGTCGTTGATGGCGGCTCCGGCTGCCATGGCGCAGGACGTGACCGGCTCGGTGGTGGGTCGCGCCGCGCCCGGGGCGACCGTGACGATCAACAGCTCGGCGACGGGATTCACACGCACGGTGACCGCCGGCAAGGACGGCAGCTACCGCATACCGTACCTGCCGGTCGGTGAGTATCAGCTCACGACCAGTGCGGGCGCCAGCCCGGTCAAGGTGAGGGTGACCCTCGGCAACGCCACCACCGTCAACATCGGCTCGGCCGGGGCACCCACGCTCGGCGCAATCCAGGTGACCGGCAATCGCGTGATCTCCGCGGTAGACGTCACCTCCACAGAATCGGCGACCAACCTCAGCCGCCAGGAAATCAAGCGGCTCCCGGTCGACCAGAATGTCACCGCGGTCACGATGCTGGCACCGGGCGTGACCAAGGGCAACGCCGGATTCGGCGGCATTTCGTTTTCCGGCTCGTCGGTGGCCGAGAACGCCTGGTACATCAACGGACTCAACGTCACCGATTTCTACAACCGCAATGGCTTCTCGGAAGCGCCGTTCCTGTTCTACCAGGAGTTCCAGGTCAAGACCGGCGGCTATTCGGTCGAGTACGGTCGTACCACCGGCGGCGTGGTCAACGCCGTGGTGCGCAGCGGCAGCAACCAGTTCCACGCCGGCGCCCAATACACCTTTGAACCGCGCGACCTGCAGGCAACCAAGCGCGACCTTTACGACGCCGACGGTCGCTACCTCACTTCGAGCCACGACAACTACTCGCTCAACAAGCTCGACCTTTACGCATCCGGCGCCATCGTCAAGGACAAACTGTTCTTCTTCGCAATGTACGAACTCCGCGACTACCGGCCACAAAACACCAACAACGCCGGTACCGTGCTGACCACCAACAAGAACGGCACCGGTTTCTGGGGCGGCACCATCAACTGGCGGATCACGGACAACAACACCCTGAGCCTGATGGCGTTCTCGGACAAGAACCACGAGGTCGGCAACGTCTACGACTACGATTTCGACAACGACAGCAAGGGCAGTCAGACCAACACCGTCTACAACGACACCGGCGGCAAGAGCGGCAACATCACCTGGACCAGCTTCCTCACCGACAATTTCACCATGAAGCTGATGTGGGGCCGCAACCAGCGCGAAGCCTTCACGCACTCACTGCGCGACGACGAGTGCAACCGCGTGGTTGCCGACAGCGACGTGCCGCAGCCCGACATTCCATTGGGGTGCACGACCAATTCCACCGTCATCCAGCGCGACGACGTCCGTCGCCAAGGCCGCGCCGACTTCGAATGGACCCTCGGCGACCATGTGCTGAAGTTCGGCTACGACCACGAGAAGAACATCTCGAATTACGCGCGCCATTACGCCGGGCCCAACGGGTATTACTACAACGTGTACGCCACCACCCCGGGGGCAACGATCAGCAATGGCGGCGTGGTGCCGCCGGGCTACTTCGCCTACATCCGCCAGCGCCAGTACGTCATTGCGGGCACTTTCGCCACCATCAATTCGGCGTATTACATCCAGGACGACTGGCAGGTGACCCCGAACCTCCTCCTGAGCCTCGGGCTGCGCAACGACAGCTTCGACAACCAGGACGCCGCCGGGCGCAGCTACATCAAGATCGACAACCAGCCCGCGCCGCGCTTCGGTTTTTCGTGGGACATGAAGGGCGACGGCACCACCAAGCTGTTCGGCAACATCGGGCGCTACTACCTGCCCGTCGCCAACGTCATCAACATCAAGCAGGCCGGCGGGCTGCTGGATTCGCGTACCTATTTCGCCTTCGGCGGCTGGGAAACGCGCACCCTCAACGGCTCGCAATACGCGGTGCCGATCCTGGGGCCGCAGATCGGTCAGGTCGACGACTCCCAGGGTGACGGCACCGTGGGCGACCTGCGCTCGGAAGTCGACCACAACATGGATCCCGTCTATCAGGACGAATTGATCCTGGGCTTCGAACAGGCACTCGACCAGACCTGGGCATGGGGCGTCAAGGGCACCTATCGGCGCCTCCACAACGCGATCGACGACATGGAGATCAGCGCCACCCCGGCCTGCGGCGGCGATGGCTACATCGGCTGGGTGATGGCCAACCCCGGCCAGCCGGTGACGGTCTGGGGCGACACCAACTGCGACGGCACGGCGGACGGCTACGTCACCATCGACACCTCGAAGCAGGGCTGGGCGATGTACGACAGCGATGGCAACTATCTCGGCCAGACCGGCTGGGTGAAGCCCAAGCGCAAGTACTACGCCCTGGAGTTCGACCTTGACCGCGCCTGGGATGGCAAGTGGTCGCTGAATGCGTCGTACACGATCTCCTGGACCCGCGGCAACGCCGAGGGCCCCGTCAACTCGCTCACCGATTTCGACGACACCGGTCGCACCGAGAATTTCGACAACCCGTGGGTGAACTACGCCGGCTATGGCCCGCTGTCGAATGCGCGCCGCCATCAGTTCAAGTTCCGCGGCGCCTACGCATTCAACGACCACTGGCGCGTTGGCGCGGTGGCCGACATCCATTCGGGCGCCCCGATCAGCGGGCTCGGCTCGGGCAACCCGTTCGACGACACCAACTACTACAGCTATTTCATCTGCGTCCAGAACTGCGACGGCCCCTCGCCGAACCGCATCTACGTGCACTCCCCACGTGGCAGTTATGGCCATACGCCGTGGATCTTCGACCTCGACGCCAGCGTCACCTACCTGACGAAAATCAAGGATGCCAACCTGCAAGTGAAATTCGCCGTCTACAACCTGCTGAACCAGCAGCGGACGACGGTGGTCGACGAACAGTTGCAAGGTGACATTTCCAACCAGACCAGCCCGACCTGGGGCCAGACCATCGGCTTCCAGCCGCCGCGCTTCATGCAGTTGACCGTCAGCGTCGATTTCTGAAATGCGGGCTGCGTCAAGCGCCGGCAGGATGCCGGCGCGACGGGACGAGGAAACACGGATGCCACGCGGCCGGCCTGCGCGCGGCTGGTGCATCGCGAAGCTCCTGTGCGCCGTCCCTGCATTGGCACTGTTGGCGGCCTGTGCGCCGCTGGCGCCGCGCAATCCCATCGCCACCTGGGTACCGTCGAAGAATTTCGACATCCGTGCGCCACAGTTGATCGTGCTGCATTTCACCGACCAGGATTCGGTCGCGCAGTCGCTGGATACACTGCGGACCGCCAACAGCGGTGGGCCGGTGAGCGCGCATTACTTGATCGGCCGCGACGGTCGCATCTACCAGTTGGTCAGCGACACGATGCGCGCCTGGCATGCGGGGGGCGGACGTTGGGGCACCATCACCGACGTCAATTCCGCATCCATCGGCATCGAGCTCGACAACAACGGCCACGTGCCATTTCCGCCGGCGCAGATTGCCAGCCTTGTCCGTCTGCTGACCGACCTCACCCGTCGCTGGGGCATCCCGCGGGCACAAATCATCGGCCACGAGGACATGGCGCCTTCGCGCAAGAACGATCCTGGCCCGTTGTTCCCGTGGGCGAAACTGGCGGCGGTCGGCTTCGGCTTGTGGCCCGATCCGGGCTACGACCGGCTCGACCCGCCGCCTGGCTTCAACCCGTGGACGGCGCTGACCGCGATCGGTTATTCGATGGACGACCCGAAAGCCGCGGTGCGCGCATTCCACAACCATTTCCGCGGCATGGGCGGCGACACGTTCGATGCCGAGGACCTGCGCATCCTCTACAACCTGGTGGGCAAGATCGAACGCGGCGCCACCGCGAAATAAACCGGCACATGGAACCACGGGATGGCGTCAGCGCCGGGTATAGGTCATCTCCATCATCTTGTACTCCTTGCCATCCGGACCCGGTCCATACATCGCGAACACCTCGGTGTCCGGGCTGGCCCAGCGGGTCTCCATGCGCGCGTTGACCTTGTCTTTGGTGACGGGGTCGTTCCAGCTGCCGCGGAAGGTGCAGGCGCCCTGATCGTCGCAGGTGCCCTCGCTGACCATCAGGCCGGTGGACATCGAGTCGTTCCAGGTGCTCCACCATTTGCCGCTGACATTGTCGTAGCCGGTCATGCCATGGCCGGTGAACGGCTGGCCGTACATGGTCGCCTGCAACATTTCCACCAGAACCCGACCATCCAGGGTCATCTTTCGCGTGGCCGTGCCGCGCTCTTCGGCCGGCGCAGCATCCGGCCTCGCCCAGCTACGGATCGACAATGTGTAGTCTCCGGCGGCTTTGGCCAGTTCGGCATGTTGCTTGCCGGGCGCGCCGGCCTTCTGGTAGGCAGCCATCATCGCCGCCTCTTCCGGTGACAGCGGCGGCGTGGTGTTGTCTTGGGCCAGGACGGGCACGGCGAGGATGAGCAGCAATGCGGGCACGATTTTGCGGATCATGATGGGTTCCCGAGGTGTGGGTGGAGACTGCGGCGCGTGGTCGACGCCGGATACAAGCGGCGATCTGGCCGCGGGGTGCTGCGACAACGCTGTACGCAAAACGCAACTCCGGCTCGATTCGGGGTTGCGGCGAATTCGCGAATGGATCCGGAGGGACGGCATGTCAGTCTGCGAGCGCGGCGACTTCGGGTGCGGGCGGTTTCCCGGGCAAGGTCCTTGATGCGTCCAGCGTCACGTCGGCCCCGGCCCACGCGGCCTCGAAACGGCTTTCGATCACGGCTGCCTGCCGCGTCTTGCCCTGGGCCAGCAAGGCTTCGTGTAGTCCATGCAACGCCCAGCCGTTGTCGGGATGGTCCTGCAGGTCCTGCCAATAGACGGTTTCGGCTTCTCCCGGCCGGCCCGCATCGAGCAACACCGCGCCCAGGGCCAGCCGGGGCGGATAATGCCATTCGGCCGGTTCGGTGTAGGTCAGCCCATCTTCGAGCCGTACCGCTTGCGCGAGGCTCGCGATGGCCGTCTCGTAATCGCCGCGCGCCGCCGCCAGTTCCCCGCCGAGTACCGCCGGGGCGATCGCGAGGATGCTGGTGGCGGAATTGGGCGAGAACAAGGTGTACTCCAGGCGCGGATCGACAACGATCGCCCGCACCTGTCGCAGCTCCGTGTTGGCGGCATCGAGATTTCCATTGCCGATGAAGGCGAGACCGCGGGCGTAGTGCCAGACGCCGGTGAGGAAACGATCCGTGGCAGGCGGGGCCGGCTCGGCCAGCATTGCATCCCACTGGCCGAAGCGGGTCAGCGCGTAGTACGGCACGACGCGGAACCCTCCCAACATGGGCATCGCGGCCAGGGCGTCGTCGGGAATCTTCGAGGCCACCTTTCGGGCGGCGTCGATCGCGACCGCGCTGCGGCCCTGTGCGGAGGCCGCAAACCAGAGGAAGTGGATGTTGTGGGGGTAATAGCCCATGGGATAAAGCCCCTGGGCGCGGCATTGCGCGATGTAGCTTTCGTCGGCAGCGATCGCCCGCACGTTGGCGGCAGCCGCATCGGCGTAGCGTCCGACGCGCTGATAGATGTGCGCCGGCATGTGGACCATGTGCCCGGCCCCCGGCATCAGCGGCGCAAGGCGATCGGCGGCGTCCTCGGCTGCCGCGGCGTTGTCGCTCGCTTCCATCGCGTGGATGTACAGATGCAGCGCTTGCGGATGGCTGGGGCTGCGGGCCATCACCGACTCGAGCACCTCGACGACTTCGAGCGTGCCCGGTTGCGGTGTACCGTCCGGCATCCAGTAATCCCATGGCCGCAAATCCATGCTGGCCTCGGCCCACAGCACCGCGGCGTCAAGGTCGTCGGGGTACCGCAGCATGACGGCATGCATGGCTTCGGCGTAGGCGCGACCCGCCACGGCGCGGTCGTCCGGATTGCCGGTATAACGCCGCGCCAGCGCATTGATGTAAGCCTGTTCGCGCGTAGTTGCCTTGCCGGACCGCGCGACCGCCTGTTGGACCAGGCGGTAGGCATCGGGCTCGGCATCGGGCGCCATGGGTGCGTTGACGTTGGGTCCGAGCACCAGCGCCTGTCCCCAGTAGCACATGGCGCAATCCGGATCGAGCCGCGCCGCCTCCCGGAACGCCCGGCCCGCCTCGGCGTGGTTGAAGCCAAACGCCAGGTTCAGACCCTGGTCGACGAAAAGCTGCGCGCGGGGCGAATCGGTGGTCACCGGAAACACGTGTGGACCGAGCCCTTGCAGCAAGGGTGCCAGCGCGCCGGACGCAGATGGCTTCCGGGCATCCCCGGTCCCGGTGTAGTGCTGGTGTTGCGGTACGGGCTGGTTGGCCGCCGACGCCCCTGCTGCAGCCTGCAAGGGGCGCGCCGTGGCGCAGGTGGAGATCAGGATACCGAGCACCGCCGCCGCAATACGGTAGAAACCACGCGGGTTCATCTCGACCTCCCACCCCTGGTCGAAGGAGAAGGCTTGGAAGTGCAGCCCTTATACCCCCCGGGGCGCTAAGGACGAGCTAAGGAAAGGTCAAGAAAAGAGACAGGCGACCAGGACTCTTGTCGTTTTGTTCGAAGGGTGTGCGCATGCGGAGCAAGGTCCGCACCGGGACGCCTGGGCAACCCATGGTCGAGCCGATGGCAGAGTCGGCGCAGGCCTCCCGGCATGGTCACTGCCGAAGTTCGCCGGCAGCTTCAGATTGCGTCTGCATGGACCCGGGATCGGCATCGTGCGCCCCGAGTTGTTCGGCCACCTGCCCGCCGCGCAACCGGAACGTGTGCGCGAGCCACATGATGAAGGTCGAAAAGTAGCGCGGGAACCAAGCCCCAAGTCGGCACCGGAGATTCAGTCACAACTCGAACGCGTCAGCCACACGCATGTCGGCACATTAGAGTGAGATCCACGCGTGCTACGCATCCCCCTTGTGCAAATGGACGTTTTTGATCTGGACCGGATACTTCTTAGTCGCTTCCACCAGCTCCTTTTCGTAGTCCGTCAACGGCCTGTCCAGCATTTGAACCATCAAAGCATCTTCCAACCCGACAACCAAATAGCCTGATTCTTCCAGTTCACGATACAAAAGCGTGACCGCTTCAGCCACGTTATCTGCCGCGCACGCAAACCCACAAAACGCTCCGATGAGGCCTTTGCTCCGCTCGGGATTTTTTTCCGTCAACAACAGAACCGCACGACCGGTCCATATATTTTGCACGGTTCCTAGCACGACTTGTTGGGAATGCAGTGATGCACGACCGGTTTCACATTTCTCCCTTTCGCGTCTTCTGCTTGAAAATGAGGCTTTTGGCCATCCTGAGGATGTGCGTCAAAGCGTACTTGGCCACCTGGCGTTACATCTCGCTCTGCCGCCTGCCTTCCACCTTTCACCGTCGAATGTTGAACGTTGTGTACCTTCGGTTTACCAGAGTGGCCAGTCGACTCTCAGGAATCCCCTTCGCAATATTCTTGGCTCATTCCGCGGCGGCTGTGCTTTCCCCAACGCCCTGGATCGCTGCCGCCTCTTTCGCGACACGCCCGAGCGGCAAGACGCCAGCTACTGCATTCGCTACGTTTCCCTTCGTTGGATTGGCTGCTGCATTCAACACGCCAAATGCAGGACCAATTACCGGCAAAGAGGCAAAAGCCACCCCCAATGCTGGACTCACCCAATCGCCAGGTGCCTGGTACGTCTGGGCCTGTGCGCCCATGATTACAAATTCGGAGTGGAACGCTATCCCTGTTTCGCGTCCATCCGGGTCGGTATACCGATAGGGGTTGTCGTTGGCATACCAGTACCGACTGAGTTTCCTCCCGGTATTCGCACCGGCTTCTACCGGATCGACCGACAAAAATCTTCCGACTTCCGGGTCATAATACCGCTGTTGCATGTACACGAGACCCGTCGCCGCGTCTTCCTCGTGCCCTCCGTAGCCGGGGCCATTGCGCAGCGCCCGGTTCAGCACCTGCCCGTAGGGGGCATAGTGCGTCCGTTCCACCACGTTGCGATTGGCATCGGTCACCACCACCTCGCTGTGCAGCGCGTCGGTGGTGACGTAGTACACCGTGTCGGCAGCCGACGCGCGCTATCCACTGCAGACGAGCAGCAGCGCTGCCACCACCATTAAGCAGGGTGCAATCGATCTGCGCATCGTCGTTCCCCGTACATACGCCCGCAGGAATGCTGGGCGGACTGTGAACCGGTCAACGGGAGAGAGTCAAGCTGCAGTGCACTAACCCGCCTGGGCGTGGGATCATGCTCTCGGGGCCTCCAAACTGACTAACCGGCGACGGCGTCATGCGCGCCGAGTTGTTCGGCCACCTGCTCGCCGCGCAACCGGAACGTGTGCGCGAGCCACATGATGAAGGTCGAAAAGAGCGTTATCACGACCACACCGGAAACCAGGTCCAGATAGCCGAGATTGCCGGCGTGCCTGTCGAGGCCGGGGTAACGCCCGAGCCAACTGATCAGGGTGATGCCACCCAGCCACGGCAGCATCCAGAACCCGGCGCGCATGTCCAGCTTCGGCGTGTGCCTGCCCCAACCGGTTTCGTGGATCGCGAGCAGGACGAAGCCGAGCAACACCGCCAGCATCAGCTTCCACACGACATCCCAACCCGACCAGAACACGATCAGGTTGGATGACACGAACGCGAGCCAGGGAATGATCCAGCCGCCACCGAGCCGGAATGGGCGCCTGTGATCGGGCAGTTCCTTGCGCAGGGCCATCATCGTCAGCGGGCCGGCGCCGAACGAGATCACCATGGCCGAGGTATGGAAGCCCACCAGTTTCTGCCAGCCCGGAAACGGCAGGAAGAACAGCAGTCCCACGAAAAATGCCAGGATCACACTGACCCATGGCACGCCCTTGTCGTTGACGTGCGACAAAACTTTCGGCGCATTGCCGTTGCGGCCCATCGCGTAAGTCAGCCGCGCGGAAAGAATCGTGTAGATCAGCCCCGTGTCGGTAGGCGACACGAACGCGTCGGCGTACAACAGGATCGCGAGCCAGGTGAGCCCCAACGCCGTCGCCAGCGCGGCCAGCGGCCCGAACGCCATCGAGTGCTCGCCGATGCCTGCGATGAAGGTGGTGCCGATGTGGGACCAGCCGTTCGCCAGCGCCGACTCGGGCAGCGCGCCGATGAACGCGACCTGCAGGCCCACGTAGATCACCGTGCAAAGCCCGAGCGAACCGAGGATCGCGATCGGCACGTTGCGTTGCGGGTTGGTGGTTTCGCCCGCCAGTTCCACGCCCTGCCGGAAACCGAGGTAGGAAAACACGACGCCGGCTGTCGCGACCGCCGAGAACACCCCGTGCCAGCCCATCGGCATGAAGCCGCCGTGCTGCGGGTGAAGGAAATGCGTCGGCTGGAACTGGACGGCGAGAAAGGCAACGATCGCGATGATGATGATGCCGACCTTCCACACCACCAGCGTGTTGTTGATGCGTGCGAACCAGCGTACGCCCAGCATGTTGATGAGGACGAACACCAGCAGCAATGCGCAGGCGACGGCGAGGCCGGGCGTGGTCAACACCGGCGACCCGTCCTTCAGGGTCTGCAACCACGGGATATAGTTCGCCGAGTACTGCAGCACCGCCAGCACTTCCAGCGGAGGGACCGCAACCGTCGCGATCCAGGTGATCCAGCCCGAGATGTAGCTCGCGAACGAGCCGAACGCGAAATGCGGGAAGCGGACCACCCCGCCGGACACCGGGAACATCGTGCCGAGTTCGGCGTAGGTGAGGCCGATGAAAAGGATCATGACCGCGCCAACCAGCCACGAGATGATCGATGCCGGACCCGCCTGCTGGGCGGCGTTCATCGCGCCGAACAGCCAGCCGGAGCCGATGATCGATCCGACCGCCGTGAACAGCAGGCCGACGGTGCCGATGTGGCGTTTCAGGCGATGGTCATCGCGCGCGGATTGGCTGATCGTCGACGGCATGGCATCCTCTCATTGGTTGGCGTGCATCGCACGCAAGCGGTTGTCGGTGTCGTCATCGGAAAACTGCGCCGGGATTGGCGTGAAAACGCCAAACTACTTCGTCATTCCGGGGCTGTCCGCGCTACGCGCGGGCAGAACCCGGAATCCAGCTCCTGGTCCGATGCGCCAGAATTTGGATTCCGGGTTCCACCGCCGATAAAGCCGGCGCTGGCCCCGGAATGACGACGAGTTGTTTTTTTGCGGCCGGCCGATTGATCGTAACTGCCATGGACGTTTTGCCGGCGCGCGCGCTTCGCGGTGCACGCCAGCCATACCGCGAAATATCCAGGCCCTCGCTGCTGATCTGCGGCGCCACGCCTGCCATCAGGTCGGCGAGATAGCGCCCGGAGCCGCACGCCATCGTCCATCCGAGGGTGCCGTGGCCGGTATTGAGATACAGGTTGTCGAAATGCGTGGCACCAACGACCGGCGTGCCATCCGGAGTCGCCGGCCGCAGCCCGGCCCAGAACCGGCCCTGCCCGAGGTCGCCGCCGTGTGGATACAAATCGGTGACGACCTTCGCCAGGGTTGCCCGACGTCGCGCTGGCTGCGACAAATCAAAACCGCACAGCTCGGCAATGCCTCCGACGCGGACGCGTCGGTCGAACCGGGTGACGGCGACCTTGCAGGTTTCGTCGAGAACGGTGGAGACGGGCGCCATGAGAGGGTCCGTGATGGGGATCGTCAACGAATAGCCCTTCAAGGGGTAGACGGGAAGATGGATTCCGAGCGGTACGAGCAGCCGCGGGGTGTGGCTTCCGCAAGCCATCACGTAACGATCCGCGTGCTCGATCCTGCCATTGATGCGCACACCGGTGACCCTCCCGCCGGAATATTCCAGCGCCTCGACCGTGGCGCCGAAGCGGAATTCCACCCCGGCTGCCCGCGCGTGTTCCGCCAGCAGGCGCGTGAACAACCCGCAATCGCCGGTCTGGTCATCCGGCAGACGCAGCGCACCGGTGAACTTGTCGATGACGTCCGACAACGCCGGTTCCACCTTCACGATGCCGGCGCGGTCGAGCAGCTCGTACGGCACCCCGTATTGCTCGAGCACGGCGACGTCGCCGGCCGCAGCATCCAGTTGCGACTGCGTGCGAAACAATTGCAGCGTGCCGAGCTTGCGGCCTTCGTACTCGATGCCCAGCTCGTCGGCCAGCTCGTCGAGGCATTCCGCACTGTAGAGTGCGAGGCGCAGCATCCGACCCTTGTTGGTCGCGTAGTGCCTCGCCGTGCAATTGCGCAACATCTGCAACAACCAGAGGTATTGGCGCGGATCGAGGCCCGGCTTGATCACCAGCGGTGCGTGTCGCGAGAACAGCCACTTCAGCGCTTTCAGCGGCACACCCGGTGCGGCCCACGGCGATGCGTAACCGGGCGAGACCTGGCCGGCGTTGGCAAAACTGGCCTCCTGCCCCGGCGCGGCCCCGCGGTCCACCACGGCAACTTCGAAGCCCGCGCGTGCCAGGTACCACGCGCTGCTCACACCGATGACG
>DASTIS010000139.1:0-17483 GCA_035717365.1 Rhodanobacteraceae bacterium | reverse complement strand
GGGAGGGAGCCAGATTCAGGCCCTCCCCTTGAAGGGGAGGGAGCCAGATTCAGGCCCTCCCCTTGAAGGGGAGGGAGCCAGATTCAGGCCCTCCCCTTGAAGGGGAGGGAGCCAGATTCAGGCCCTCCCCTTCAAGGGGAGGGTTGGGTGGGGATGGTGTTGTGTGCGCGGCAACGCACAACCTGAACGACGTATCCTCGGAGCGTGAGTATCGGCATGCATAAAGCTTCAAGTCCTCCCCTTCAAGGGGAGGCGGCCGAAGGCCGAGCGCGTAGCGCTGGTGGGGATGGGGTAGGGTTGTATTCCCGACAGATCGAGAGCAGTCGGACCCTGGAATGAAAGGCCAAACCAACCGCTCCATCCTTGGACCACGATTGCAACGCCGGTTGCGCGCTTCGCCCACGGGAGCCGAGCGCATCCTCTGGCGGCGTCTTTGTAGACGACAACTTGACGGCTGCAAGTTCCGGCGCCAGCACCCTTTCAGGGATTACATCCTCGATTTTGTTTGCCTGGACAGGATGGTCGTTGTTGAAGTCGATGGTAGCCAGCACGCCACGAATGTCGATGCGGATGCAGGGCGCACGTCCGTTCTGGAAGGTGCCGGGTTCATGGTTCTGCGTTTCTGGAACAACCAGGTGTTCAACGATGTCGACGGGGTTCTCGAGGCGATTTTGCAGGCGTTGCGTGGCGGTGAACACCATCCCCACCCCAGGCCTCCCCTTGAAGGGGAGGGGGAAGAGCTGTGAGCCTTCCTTGAAATCCCCGCAAGCTTGGCTTTTAAGCCCTCCCCTTGAAGGGGAGGGGAAGAGCTGTGAGCCTTCCTTGAAATCCCTGCAAGCTTGGCTTTTAAGCCCTCCCCTTCAAGGGGAGGCGGCCGAAGGCCGAGCGCGTAGCGCTGGTGGGGATGGGTTTGTGTTACGGGCGACTTTCCGTCGCAGGGGGCCGCTACCGCGTGTGCGCCGCGGAAGTCGGTGGCGGCGCAGGCGGTGCTGCGGGCGACGGCGGGGGAACGGGTGCTGTCGGTGCGCTCGGCGCCGGGAGCGCAGGCGGTGAGGGTGGCGCGGGCGGTGGTGGTGGTGGCGGTACGAACCATGAAGACGGGGCCTTGATGGCCAGCTCGACCGGCTTGTCGTGCCGACGTACGGTCAGTTGCACCGTGTTGCCGCTGGGCGTGCCGCGCGCGGCGCGGAAGACGTCCGCGGGGCGCGCAATGGTCTTGCCGTCCACCGCCGTGATCACGTCGCCGGGCTGGATCCCGGGATAGCGTTTGGCGTCGCGCGAGAGCACCAGTGCACCCTTGTCGGCGCCGAAGTAGCGGCCGAGGTCGGGATTCAGCGGCGCCAGGTTCAACCCCCACCACGGCGACATGAAAAAGGTCCAGCCGTGGTCGTGCTCGCGGGCCTCGATGGCGGCCTCGCGTGCGGCGGACGCGTTGTTCATCGCGAGGGTCGCGTTTTTCATTGCATCGTCGATGCTTTGCTGGATCTGCTTCTGGAACTCGGGCGATCGCACCGACGCGGTCGCGTCACGGGCGGCGCGCTCTGCCGCGCGGACGGTCGCTCGCCAGTCGTCACTCGAAAAACGTTCGGGTGTCGCCTTGAGGTGCAGGGTCTTGCCGCCACGCTGCACCGTCAGCTCGACAGGTTCGCCGACGCGCAAGTGCGCAAGGTCGTCAGTGGGAGTCGTGCCGTGAAATGTCATGGATCTCGCGCTGATCGCTGTGATGACGTCACCGACTTCCACTCCGGCACGTTCGGCCGGGCTACCCGGGCTGACGGCGACCACCTTCGTGCCGGCCTTTTCATGTCGCACCGCGACGCCGAGCATGCCTTGCCTGTTGTCGGCCAGATAGCGCAGGGCGCTGGCGTTGGCTTCGTCGCCCAGTTTCGCGGACAGCGCGGCCATCCGTGCGGCGAGCGCGTTCATGCGCGCTTGCAGCGCGGTCATCTGTTGTTGCACGGTGGCGTCGGCCGTCGCGGCTGGCGCGGAAGTGGCGGCCGGCGGTGCGGCGGTGGCCGTGCAGGCGAGGATCATGAGGCAGGCGGGGAGCGATCGTTTCATGGCGGTTCTCGTTTTCACATGGGGATTGCGTGGTTGGCGACGGGACTCGCCTGATCGGCCACCACGTACGGTTGCAGGTGCAGCAGGCCGAGTCGTTGCAGCAGGGTGATGCGTTGTTGCCACAGGTCGGTGAGGGTCGCGGGATCGCGCGCGGCGGACAGTTGCAGGTCGACCAGGCCGATGCGGTCCTGCAGGGTCACGGCCTGCGCCAGCGCGCGGCCGTTCAACGGCGCACCGTTGTCGTCGAGGTTTTGCACCCAGTTCTGCCATTGCCGCGAACTGGCCTGGAGCGTGGCGAGCTCCGCATCGGCGGGCGCCTGGGTGGATCCGCCAGTCGGTTGTGCGAGCTGCACGGGCGCCGGCGCATGCATGGAGCCATGCGGCCACAGCAGCGCCAGTGCGAGGCCCGCGGCAAACGCGGCCGGCAGGGTGAACCACACGGTCCTGCGGGTATTGCGTCGGCGCCGGATCCGCGCGGCCAGGGCGGGCCAACCGTCGTGCGCGGGGCGGCTGGCGGGCAGTGCCCGCAGCGCGGCGGCGAGCGCGGCATCGTCGTTCATGCGTTCGTGGTCGTGCCGGTCGTGCATGGCATGTCCTCCACTTTCGGTTGCAGCAGCTCGCGCAGGCGGCGGATGGCGCGTGCGAGCTGCGATTTGGAAAAACTCACCGAGCGTCCGAATTGCGCGGCGATTTCGACGTGCGTGTAGCCCTCGACGTGGTACAGCCAGAGCACGGCGCGTGCGGTATCGGGCAGCCGGTTCAGCGCCTGGTCCAGCGTTCCGGAATCGATGAGCGACCACGGCACCGGCGTCTCGTCGCTGCTCCGCGATTCGTCGAAAACCTCGATGATGTGCAGGCGATCGTGGCGCAATTGCATCAGCGCCTCGTTGACGACCAGCTTGCGCAGCCACGCCGCGAAGGGCGCGTCGCCGCGGTATTGGCGGGCGCGCTCGAATGATTTCAGCAACGCATCCTGCATGACTTCCTGTGCGACGTCCGCGCGTCCGGTCAGGCGCAACGCCAATGTCCATGCGGCGCGTTCGAACTGCCGATACACCGATTCGAATGCGGCGAGGTCTCCGCGCTGCAGGCGGATGACCAGGTCCGGATCGACGTGCTGCTGGAAGGTCGATGGCATGTCCACGACACAAGGATGCACCAGAACCGCAAAGGGTCGCACGAAGTAAGCCCTCCCCCTCAGGGGGAGGGTTGGGTGGGGGTGGGGTTAAAGCGGTGTGACAAACAAACCCATCCCCACCCAGCGCTACGCGCTCGGCCTTCGGCCGCCTCCCCTTGAAGGGGAGGGAGAAGGGCTGCGGTCCTCCGCTTGAAGGGGAGGGAGAAAAGCATGGCTCTCTCCTTGAGGGGGAGGGAGAAAAGCGGCGGCGCCGCCCTTGAAGCGGACGGAGCAAATGGACCGCGCGGCGCTTGCATTCGTGCCTGGCGCACCAACCTGTCCGCGGGGTGTCCGCGGACACAAAACAAATTGGGGGCACCTTTCCAGTGCATTGAAAATACTTGAGAAATTCCGCGGCGACCGTTGGCATCGCACTTGCTCTGTAGAGGATGTGGCCGCGCGGTTGCGGCCGGAGACCCTGCATGAGCATTCGAGACACCTCCGCCACGGATCGCCTGATCGAGAAGCGCGTCAGCAAGAAGAAGCTGGCGATCTTCGCCGGCATCGGCGTGGTGGTGCTGGTGCTGCTGGTCTGGCTGGTGCCGGGCGCGCTGCGGTTGTTCTCGGCGGGCTCGTCGGTGAGTGCATCGCGCCTGCAGATCGCGACGGTCGAACGCGGGTCGTTCGTGCGCGACATCGCCGCCGACGGTCGCGTGGTCGCGGCGGTGAGTCCGACCCTGTATGCGCGCGCGGGTGGTGCGGTGGTGCTGAAGGTGCACGCGGGCGACAAGGTGACGAAGGGCCAGGTGCTGGCCGTGATCGCGAGTCCGGAACTGAACAACAAGCTGGCGCAGGAGCAAAACAACGAGGACGCCATGGAGGTCGCGTACCAGCAGTCGAAGATCGACGCGAACCAGCAGCGTTCGAAGTTGAAAGGCACGTACGAAAACGCGCAGATCGACGAGCAGAGCGCTGCGCGCGACCTCAAGCGCTACGAGCAGGCTTTCAAGAAGGGCGCCGTGTCGCAGCTCGACGTCGATCGCCATCGCGACGCACTGGAAAAGGCACAGATCGAATTGCGCCACGCCAAGAGCAACCTCGGCATGGACGATTCCAGCCTGACCCTCGAAGTCCAGGCCAAGAAGCTCGCCTACGAACGTCAGAAACTGCTGGTCGCGGACCTCAAGCGCCAGGTCGATGAGCTCAACGTGCGCTCGCCCGTGGACGGCCAGGTCGGCCAGTTGTTCATCGCGCAGACCGCGACCGTGCCCAAGGACGCGAAGCTGCTGACCGTCGTCGACCTGTCCGCACTGGAAGTGCAGGTGAACGTTCCGGAAAGCTTCGCGCGCGACCTCGCGCCCGGCATGCCCGCCGCAATCAGCGGCAACGGGCAGGAATGGAAGGGCGCGGTCAGCGCGATTTCGCCGGAAGTCGTGAATGGCGAAGTGGTCGCGCGGGTGCGCTTCGACGGCAACAAGCCCAAGCAGTTGCGCCAGAACCAGCGCCTGTCGGTGCGCATCGTGCTGGACAAGCGCGACAACGTGCTCACCGTCGCGCGCGGTTCGTTCGTCGACGAATCGGGCGGGCGCTACGCCTATGTCGTGCGCGACGGCATTGCCACCAAGACGCCGGTCAGCCTGGGTCCCAGCTCCATCGACAAGGTCGAAATCCTGCAGGGCCTGAAGGCCGGCGACAAGGTCGTGATTTCCGGAACCAGCAATTTCAACGGCGCCGCGCGCGTCGCGATCAGCAATTGACTTCAAGCCCTCCCCTTCAAGGGGAGGGAATGGGAGGGGATGGGTTCGCCTCAAACGAGCAACCCCATCCCCATCCCGGCCTTCCCCTTGAAGGGGAAGGGGAAAACCAATCATCAACCCGCCATTCACTACCGAGGAACCCGAAATGTTGAAAATGACCCACCTTTCCAAGGTCTACCGCACCGAAGTGGTGGAAACCTACGCGCTGCGCGACTTCAACATCGACGTCAAGGAAGGCGAATTCGTCGCGGTGATGGGGCCTTCGGGCTCCGGCAAGACCACCTTCCTGACCATCGCGGGCCTGCTGGAAAGTTTCACCGGTGGCGAGTACCTGCTCGACGGGGTGGATGTCAGCGGGCTCGGCGACAACGCGCGCTCGAAGATCCGCAACGAAAAGATCGGCTTCGTGTTCCAGAGCTTCAATTTGATCCCCGACCTCAACGTGCACGACAACGTCGAGGTGCCGTTGCGCTATCGCGGCATGAAATCTGCCGAACGCCAGCAACGCATCAAGGAATCCCTGGAACGCGTCGGGCTTGCCTCGCGCATGAAGCACTATCCGGCCGAATTGTCGGGCGGCCAGCAACAGCGCGTCGCGATTGCGCGTGCGCTCGCCGGTTCGCCGCGCCTGCTGCTGGCGGACGAACCGACCGGCAACCTGGATACGCAGATGGCGCGCGGGGTGATGGAGCTGCTGGAGGAAATCCATGGCGGCGGCGCGACCATCGTGATGGTGACCCACGATCCGGAACTTGCCGCGCGTGCGCAGCGCAGCGTGCACATCATCGATGGCCAGGCCGTGGACATCGCCGAGGAACCGCGTTTCCACACGCCGGCCAAGGCTGCCCGGGCCGGCGCGGAAGGCGGGGCGGTGTAGACGTGTCACGTATGTATCGAAAAGCCATCCCCCTCGATCCCCCTTCCTGCGGAAGGGGGAGGAAGAGCGCGGAAGTACAGGGGATCTTTACCCCCTTCGAGACGAAGGGGGTCGATGCGAAGCATCGGGGGGGATGCCGCTTCTACCCGAGGACCGCAACCATGAACATTCAGAAACTCATCGCCATCGTCGTCGCCATTGCGATCAACTGTGCGGTACTTGGCTGGTTCCACGCGTGGGCCACGCCGGTCGCCGCCCCCGACGTTCAATCGACGCGGCACCCGGAAAAGGTGCTGGTCCTGCCTGCGGTCAACGTCCATCCCAGCGCCGCGCAATTGCGGGCGCTGCGACGCGAACGCGCGGTCGTTGCACCGAAGCAGGCAAGTGTCGGCACCCGTTATGCGTGTTTCGTAATGCCGTACTACTCGTTTGCCGATCGCTCGCTGGATTGCGCAGCGGGGTGAGCGGCGAGTTTTTGAGGCCCTCCCCTTCAAGGGGAGGGTTTGGGAGGGGATGGTGTCGATGGGCAGGATGCTGAATCCGAACCCCATCCCCAGCCCGCGCTACGCACTCGGCCTTCGGTCGCCTCCCCTTGAAGAGGAGGGACGGAAGCACAAGCCCTCGCTTCGAACGGAGGGAGAGAAGCATCGGCCCTCCTGTTGAACGAGAGGGTGACCAGCCTGGAAATGATTGACACATGTTCGGCTATTACCTCGACCTTGCACTGCGCAGCCTCAAGCGCAACAAGGCGCTTACCGCACTGATGGTGGTGGCGGTCGCCCTGGGCATCGGCGCGTCGATGACCGCGCTGACGGTACTGCACGTACTTTCGGGCGATCCCTTGCCGGGCCGCAGCGCGCATCTCTATTACCCGCAGATCGATCCGCGCGACATGGATGGATACCAGCCCGGTGGCGAACCGCCCGATCAGGTGAGCTGGATCGATGGCATGAACCTGATGCGCGCGCAGCGCGCCGACCGCCAGGCGCTGATGACCGGCGGCGCGGTGCCGATCCAGCCCACCAAGGCGAATCTCGACCCGTTCTTCGCGCAGGCGCGCTACACCACCGCGGATTTCTTTCCGATGTTCGGGGTGCCGTTCGAATACGGCGCGGCGTGGAACGCGGACGCCGATGAAAGGCACGCGCGCATTGCGGTGATCTCGGGCACGCTGAACGACAAACTGTTCGGCGGCAGGGACAGCGTCGGCCAGACCATCCGCGCGAACGATGCGGACCTGCGCGTCGTGGGTGTGATCGACGACTGGCGCCCCGATCCGCATTTCTACGATCTCTACCAGGGAACGTACTCCGAAAACGAGGACGTGTTCGTGCCGTTGTCCACGTCCATGGATCTGGAATTGCCGCACGTCGGATCGACGGACTGCTGGGGCAGGTCGCCCCCCGGCCGTGAAGCCCTCAAGCAGGCGCCGTGCACCTGGCTGCAATTCTGGGTGGAACTCGATTCGTCGACCAGGGCCGCTGCGTACAAGACGTTCCTGATCCACTACTCGCAGGAACAGAAGGCGCTCGGTCGCTTCCAGCGCCCGCCCGACGTGCGCCTGCGCGACGTGATGCAATGGCTGGATTTCAAGCAGGTCGTGCCGAGCGATGTGCGCCTGCAAACGTGGCTGGCGTTCGGTTTCCTGTTGGTGTGCCTGGTCAATACGGTCGGCTTGATGCTGGCTAAATTCCTGCGTCGCGGCGGCGAGATCGGCGTGCGCCGCGCGCTGGGCGCTTCGCGCCGCGCGGTGTTCGAGCAACTGCTGGTCGAGGCCGGCATCGTCGGCCTGGCGGGTGGAATCGGCGGTCTGCTGCTGGCGCTGCTGGGCCTGTGGCTGGTCCGCCTGCAACCGGCCGACTACGCGAAGCTGGCGCATCTCGATCCGGTGATGCTGGTGGTCACCTTTGCGGTGGCGATCGGCGCGACGCTGCTTGCCGGGCTGCTGCCGGCATGGCGTGCCTGCCGCATTGCACCCGCGCTGCAATTGAAGGGAAACTGAAATGGACATCCTGCCCATTCTTTCCACGTTGCGACGGCACAAGATCACCGCGTTGCTGATCGTGCTGGAAATCGCGCTGAGCTGCGCGATCGTGTGCAACGCGGTGTTCCTGATCAGCCAGCGCCTGCACCGGATGGACATGCCGAGCGGCGTGGCCATGCACGAACTGGTGCAGGTGCAGGTCGCGACGATCGGCGAGCAGCCGGATTCGCGTGCGCGCACGCAGGAGGACCTGGCTGCGCTGCAGCGGATTCCGGGCGTGCAATCGGTGACCCTGACGAACCAGTTGCCGTTCACCAACTCGTCGTGGAACAGCAGCCTCAAGCTGACCCCGACCCAGACCCAACCGACCCTCAATACGACCATCTACCGCGGCGAGCATGTGTTGCAGACGCTGGGTGCGCGGCTGGTCGCCGGCCGATTCTTCGGGCCGGATGAATATGTGTATTACGAAGACATCCAGCGCGATCCGACTTCGGCTCCCCGTTCCTCGCTGATCGCGATCGTCACGCAGGGCCTGGCACACAGGCTGTGGCCGGGAGAAAGCGCGCTCGGCAAGACGATTTACCTCGGGAAGATCCCGCTGCGCGTGGTGGGCGTCGTCGCGGGCCTGATACGTCCGTCGCTCTCGAACGGCGACAACACCGCGCAGTGGAGCGTCGTGCTGCCGCTGCGCATGAGTCTGGGCGGCGGCGGGAACTACGTGTTGCGCACCGCGCCCGCGGAGCGCCAACGCGTGATCCAGGCCACCGTCACCGCACTCAAGAAGCTCGACCCGAAACGCGTGATCACCAAGCAGCGCACGTTGGACGACGCTCGCGCGGAATTTTTCCAGAGCGACCGCGCAATGACCGGCCTGTTGCTTGGCGTGATCGTCGCCCTGCTGCTGGTCACGGGACTCGGCATCGTGGGTCTCGCCAGCTTCTGGGTCGCGCAGCGGCGTCGCACCATCGGCGTGCGCCGTGCGCTGGGCGCCACCCGCGTCGACATCATGCGTTATTTCCAGACCGAAAACTTCCTGCTGGCGACCCTCGGCATCGCCCTGGGCATGGCGTTGGCTTACGGCATCAACCTGCTGCTGATGCTGAATTACGAATTGCCGCGGCTGCCGTGGATGTATTTCCCGATCGGTGCAATCGCGTTGTGGTTGATCGGGCAGGCGGCCGTGCTGGGGCCGGCCGTGCGCGCAGCCGCGGTGCCGCCAGTCGTGGCGACGAGGACGGTGTGATGTTGACCCCCTTCGGAACGAAGGGGGTCGCGCCGAAGGCGCGGGGGGATGGTTGGGCACGAAAAGCCATCCCCCTCGGTCCCCCTTCGCAAGCGAAGGGGGAGGATTTGAATTGGAGTGAACGACGATGTTCGGTTATTACCTCGACCTTGCACTGCGCAGTCTGAAGCGCAACCCGGCGCTGACCGCACTGATGGTGGTGGCGATCGGTTTTGGCGTGGCCGCGTCGATGATCACGTACTCCGTGTTCCGGGCGGTGTCGGGCAATCCGATCCCCGACAAGTCCGCGCGATTGTTCACGCCGCAGATCGACAGTTGGGGGCCGCAACAGAACCTGCAGGGCGAGCCGCCGGATGCGCTGAACTACGTCGATGCGATGGCGCTGATGCGCGCGCACGTGGCGAAGCGGCAGACCCTGCTGTACCCGGTGCAGTTGTCGGTAATGCCGGGCGGCAGCCGCAGCCTGCCGATCAGGGCGGAAGGCTATGCGGTGTACGCCACGTTCTTCCCGATGTTCGAAGTGCCGTTTCGCCATGGCAGCGGCTGGAATGCCACGCAGGACGATGACCGTGCCGCGGCGGTGGTGTTGAGCGAGGAATTCAACCGGAAGCTTTTCGGCGGTGCCGACAGCGTCGGGCGCGAGATCAACCTGGCGGGCCACCAGTATCGCATCGTGGGTGTCACGCGGCACTGGAATCCCCAGCCGCGTTTCTACTCGCTGTTCGGCAGCAGCGGCTTCGAGCGGCCCGCGGATTTCTACCTGCCGTTCACCCACGCCCTGGATTTGCAGATTGCGACCGCAGGCAACAACAGTTGTCGCGGGAAGCAGGCCCGGAGCGGTTGGGAAGGCTGGCTGCGAAGCAACTGCGTGTGGATCACTCCGTGGGTCGAGTTGGACACGCCGGCCGAGGTCGCGCGTTATCGCACCTTCCTGGAAGGCTATTCCGCCGAGCAGCAACGTGCAGGGCGGTTCGACTGGGCGCCCAACGCGCGCCTGCGCGACGTGACGCAATGGCTTCAGCATATGCACGTGGTGCCGCCGGAAAGCCGCATCTCGCTGATCGTGTCATTGGGCTTTTTCCTGATCTGTCTCGTCAATACCGTCGGGCTGCTGTTGGCCAAGTTCATGCGCCGCGCCGGCGAGATCGGCGTGCGTCGTGCGCTCGGCGCATCACGGCGCGAGATCTACACGCAATTCTTCATCGAAGCGGGCACGATCGGCGCGGCCGGCGGCTTGCTGGGATTGCTGCTGACTGCCGCGGGCGTGTCCGGCGTCAGCCTGCTGTTTCGCCCGGAAATCGCACGTCTGGCGCATGTCGACGTGTCGCTGGTGGCCTTGACGCTGGCGGTCGCGATCGCCGCGACCCTGATCGCGGCGTTCTATCCCACTTGGCGCGCGGCGCACGTGCAGCCGGCGTGGCACTTGAGAAGCAACTGAATCCAGGAGCGCGCCTGCACGCGAATGATGTCGCCCACAGGCGGGCTCCTACAAAGAGACATGACCATGCAGATCCAGCCCATCATCGCCGCACTGCGCCACCACAAGGCGGGCACCGTGCTGATCGCGTTGCAGATCGCGTTGACCCTCGCGATCGTGTGCAACGCACTGTTCATCATCCAGCAGCGCACGTCGCACCTGTCCGCGCCCACGGGCGTCGATGAAGCCAACCTGTTCGTGATCGGCAACCAATGGGCGGACCCATCCACGGACGGGCGGATCGACGCGCAGATCCGGACCGACCTTGCCGTGCTCCGGCAGTTGCCCTCGGTACGTGATGCGGTGTCGAGCAATTCCTACCCGCTGCGTGGCGGCGGCTGGGACGACTTCATCACGTTGACGCCCGATCAAGTGCAGAAGACCACCGATGCCTCGGTGTATTTCGGCGACGAGCATTTCATCGACACGTTGGGCGTGAAGCTGATCGCAGGACGCAACTTCCGCGCCGATGAAATCGAGCCGATGATGCCGCGGGACACCAAGACGCCGTCGGTGGCCATCGTGACCAAGGCGTTGGCCGACAAGTTGTATCCCGGCGGTTCGGCGCTGGGCAAGACCTTCTACGCGATGACCGCGGAGCCCGCCACCATCATCGGCATCGTCGAACGGCTGCAGCGGCAGGAAGTCGACACGTGGTCACGTGCGTACGCGTACGAGGCCCTGATATGGCCACGCCGCCTGGAAGGATCGTTCGGTACCTACTACATCGTGCGTGCCAGGCCGGGCGGACTGGCAGCGGCAATGCGCGAAGGACCCAAGGCGCTGTACGCACAGAGCCGCATGCGCATCATCGATCCCGAGAACGGCGTGCTGAGTTTCGCGCAGATCCGCCATCGCGCCTACGACGGCGATCGCGGGACCGCGATCCTGATGGCCATCATCTGCGCGGTGCTGCTGGTGATCACCGGCGCGGGCATCGTGGGACTCACCAGTTTCTGGGTCGGCCAGCGGCGCAAGCAGATCGGCATCCGCCGCGCGCTCGGCGCGACCCGTGGCGACGTCCTGAATTATTTCCTCACCGAGAACCTGTTGATCACCGGGGGCGGCGTGGTGGTCGGCATCGTGCTCGCAATCGCGATCAACCTCTGGATGATCGCGCACGTGGAAATGACGCGGTTGCCGTGGTTCTACGTGTTGTCCGGCGTGGTCGTGTTGCTGCTGCTGGGACAAGGTGCGGCGCTTGCGCCGGCGCTGCGTGCCTCGAGGGTGGCGCCGGTGGAAGCGACGAGGAGCGTGTGAGTTTTGGAGTCCTCCCCTTCAAGGGGAGGATTCAGGAGGGGATGGGGTACGTATCGCCAGAAACCCATCCCCACCCCAACCCTCCCCTTGAAGGGGAGGGAGAAAAGAATGCGACCCTCCCCTTGAAGGGGAGGGAGTTGATATCGGAGCGAATGAAATGCTTGCCTACTACCTGGATCTTGCCTTCCGCAGCCTCAAGCGCAACAAGGCGCTCACTGCGTTGATGATCCTGACCGTCGGTTTCGGCGTGGCAGCGTCGATGACCACGTGGTCGGTGTTCCGCGCGGTATCGGGTGATCCGATCCCGTGGAAGTCGTCGCAGCTCTACATCCCGCAGATTGATCCGTGGGGTCCGACCGCGCATACGAACGATCCCGACCCCGACAAGGGGCCGCCGGATGCCTTGACCTACGGCGACGCGGTCGGCCTCATGCGCGACCATCGCGCGAAGCTGCAGTCGGCGATGTACATGATTTCGCCTTCGGTGATCCCCGACGTGCCCGGCGAGCATCCCATCAACACCCTCGGGCACGCGGTGTTCAGTGAATTCTTTCCGATGGTCGACGTGCCGTTCAAGTACGGCAGCGGCTGGAGTGCGGCCGACGACGAGCATCGCGCGCAGGTTGCGGTGATCAGCAGCAAGATCAACCACAAGGTGTTCGGCGGCGGCGACAGCGTCGGCCGGACCATCAACATCGACAGCCGCGATTACAGGGTGGTCGGCGTGATCGGCGACTGGAATCCGCAGCCGCGCTTCTACGACGTCGTCAACACCGGCGGCTTCCTGCAGCGGGACGAGGGCGTGCTGTTGCCGTTCAATACCGCGATCGCGGCGGGCATGTCCAACGACGGCAACACCAACTGCCACGAGCCGCCCAAGGGAACAGGGTTCGTCGGCCTGCAGCGCTCCAGTTGCATCTGGAACGAGTACATGGTGCAGCTCGACAGCGCTGCGGACGTACAGCGCTTCAAGGATTACCTGGAAGGCTACGCGCGCCAGCGCCATCCCGGCTGGGCGCCCAATGTGCGTCTGCGCGGGTTGATGGCGTGGCTCGATCACGAACACGTGGTGCCACCCGACACCCGGATTTCGCTGTACGTCGCGCTCGGCCTGCTGCTGGTTTGCCTGGTCAACACCGCGGGTTTGTTGCTGGCGAAGTTCCTGCGCCGCAGCAGCGAGATCGGCGTGCGCCGCGCGCTGGGCGCATCGCGGCGCGAAATCTACACGCAGTTCATGGTCGAAGCCGGCATTGTCGGGCTGGCCGGCGGCGTGCTCGGGCTGGTCCTGACCTGGGTCGGCATCGCGGGCGTCGGCTGGGTGTTGCCGCGCGACATCGCCGCACTGGCGCGCCTGGATGTTTCGCTGTTCATGACCACGCTGATCGTGTCTGTCGCCGCGACGATGCTGGCCGGCCTGTATCCCACCATGCGTGCCGCGTCGGTACAGCCGGCATGGCAGTTGAAATCCAATTGAGCAGGCGATGAATCAAGAACCCCAAAATTCGTCGTCATTCCGGGGCCGCCCGCGGATTCATCGCGGACGGAACCCGGAATCCATTTTGATTTCGTGGTTGACGCAAGAAAGCAACATGGATCCCGGCTTTCGCCGGGATGACGAGCAAAGGTAAAACTGGTGATCGAGGCTTCCAAATGAAACTCCACCCCATCCTCGCCGCGCTGAAGAAGCACAAGGCCGGCGTCACCCTGATCACGCTGCAGATCGCGTTGACGCTGGCGATCGTGGTCAACGCGGTGTTCATCATCGGCCAGCGCATCGACCGCATCAATCGACCGAGTGGTCTCGACGAGAACAACCTGTTCGTGGTCACGCAAGGCTGGGTCGGCGCGCCGAGCGGCGACGACGAGGGCGGTGTCGAAAAACTCGATGCGATGCAGCAGGCCGACGTGGCCACGTTGCGCAACCTGCCAGACGTGCAGTCGGCGATCGCGATCAACACCCTGCCGCTGGTCAACAGCACCTGGAGCGGTGGCATCAGCCTGAAGCCCGATCAGGAGCACTCGACCGCGCATGCGGCGTTGTACTTCGGCACGGACCGGATGATTCCGGCGCTCGGGCTGAAGTTGATCGCGGGCCGCAATTTCACGCCCGCGGAAGTCAATCACATGGGGTTCCGTGGTCACAACCGGCCGCCGATCGTGATCGTCACGCGGGCCTTGGGCGACAAACTGTTCCCGAAGGACGGCGCGCTCGGCAAGACGATCTACGTGGATCGCAACACGCCCAGCACGGTCATCGGCATCGTCGATCGGATGCAGGTGCCCAGCCCGGGAAGTTGGGCCAACGACTGGTTCTGGAACTCGGTGCTGATCCCGACGCGGCTGGATGCGGGTTTTGCGCGCTACGCGGTCCGCGCCAAGCCCGGGCGCCTCGATGCCGCGATGCGCGAGGCACCCAAGGCGCTGTTTGCCACGAATCCGATGCGGGTGCTCGAAACGGGCAGCGACTACGAGGATCGCAGCGTTCGTTCGTTCGCCGAGATCCGTGCTTACGCGTACCGCGCCGACCGCGGCATGGCGATCCTGATGGGCGTGATCTGCGTGATCCTGTTGTGCGTGACCGGCGCCGGGATCGTGGGACTCACCAGTTTCTGGGTCGGCCAACGACGCAAGCAGATCGGCATCCGTCGTGCGCTGGGCGCGACGCGACGCGACATCCTGCGCTACTTCCAGGCCGAAAACCTGTTGATCGCGGGCACCGGCGTGGTGCTGGGTGCGATCCTCGCGGTCGGCTTGAACCTGTGGCTGATGAAGCAGTTCCAGATGGACCGGATGTCGCTTGCCTACGTGGCGGTGGGCGTCGTCGCGTTGCTGGTGCTGGGACAAGGCGCGGTATTCGCGCCGGCCCGGCGTGCCTCGCGCGTGTCGCCGGTGGAAGCCACGCGAAGCGTGTGAGTTTCGAAGTCCTCCCCTTCAAGGGGAGGATTTAGGTGGGGATGGGGTGCGTGTCGCCAGAAACCCATCCCTACCCCGGCCCTCCCCTTGAAGGGGAGGGAGTTGAGATTGGAGCGACTGGAATGTTTGCCTACTACCTCGATCTTGCATGGCGCAGCCTGAAGCGCAACAAGGCACTGAACGTGCTGATGGTGCTCGCCATCGCGGTGGGCATCGGCGCCAGCATGACCACGCTGACCGTGATGCATCTGCTGTCGGGCAACCCGCTGCCGGGCAAGAGTGCGCAGATTTTCTTCCCGCAAGTCGATCCCACGCCTGCCGATTGGTACAACCCGTCGCATCCGCTTCCGATGCTGGACTATCGCTCGGCGGTGGACCTGTGGAGCGCGCAGCGCGCGGACCGTCAGGCGCTGGTCGTGCAAAGCCCGGTCAAGGTCAGTGCGCCCGGCGTGGACCACCCACCGTTGATGTTGACGATGCAATCCACCACTTCGGACTTCTTCCCGATGTTCAATGTGCCGTTCGCGTACGGCCGTGCATGGACCGCTGCGGACGGCAAGAATCGCGCGCATGTGGCGGTTATCTCGAGCGACCTGAACGACAAGCTGTTCGGCGGCAAGGACAGCGTGGGCAAGACCATTCGAATCAGGGATAGCGACGTGCGTATCGTCGGTGTACTGAAGCCGTGGCGGCCCACCCCGTTGTTCTATGACGTGGTGGGCAGCATCACGGGCAACATGGCCTCGATGGGCTACTACGGAAAGCCGGAAGACGTTTTCATGCCGTTCTTCTCCGGCCTGGATGTCAACGACGGCAACTTTTTCCAGTACACCTGCTGGGGCAATGGGCCAGACAAGCCCGGGCATCTGGAAAACGCACCCTGCCTGTGGCTGGCGCTGTGGGTGCAATTGGATAGCCCGGCGAAAGTCGCGGATTACAGGGCTTTCCTCAGGAATTATGCACAACAGCAGAAAGCGTTGGGGCGTTTCGCCCACGCCGATACCCGCATGCTGGACTTGATGCAGCAGTTGAATCATGAGCAGGTGATTCCGAAAAACGTGAAGTTGCAGACCTGGCTGGCCTTTGCGTTTCTCGCGATTTGTCTGTTCAACATGGTCGGCTTGCTGCTGGCGAAGTTCCTGCGCCGCGCGGGCGAGATCGGCGTGCGTCGCGCGCTGGGTGCGTCGCGGCGCTCGGTGTTTGCGCAGTGTCTGATCGAAGCCGGCTTGATCGGTTTGTTGGGTGGTATCGGTGGCTGGCTGCTGACGCTCGTGGGGTTGTGGTTGGTGCGCAGACAGCAGACGCCGTATTCCGACTTGGTGCACATGGATGTGGCGATGTTCGTGGTGACGTTCTTGCTTGCCGTTGTGGTGAGTCTGGTCGCGGGCGCGTTGCCCGCGCTACGTGCCAGCCGCATCGCGCCGGCGTTGCAGTTGAAAACGTTGTAGGAGGGCCGGAAGGCCCGACGAGGGTTGAATGGCCGACAGGGGCCACAAGGCCCGACAAGGGTCGCAGGGCGTGGCGATGGTCGGGCCTTCCGGCCCTCCTACGGATCAATCAGAAAGGATTTCATGCATGCAAATCCAACCCATTCTTTCCGCGTTGCGCAAGCACAAGCTCGCGACCTTCCTGATCGCGATGGAAATCGCGCTGGCGTGCGCGGTGCTGGTCAACGCCTGCTTCCTGATCGCCACACGTTTGTCGGCGATGAATATCAACAGCGGGGTGGACGAAGCCTCGCTGGGCGAGATCGTGGTAACAGGCTTCGATCCGAAACAGGCGACCGATCTGAATGCGCGGATGCTGGCCGGCCTCGGCGCGATTCCGGGCGTGGAATCCGTGCATGTGATCAACTCGGTGCCGTTCGGGCCGCAGGCATTCGTCGCAGGCACGACGCTCGACCAGGCCGGCAAGCATGACGGCGTGGTCACGAATTTTTATCTGGGTGGTCCGGGTGTACCGAAGGCTTTGGGCTTGAAACTGGTGGCGGGGCATCTGCCCGCGGCGGATGATTATCAGCCCATCGAGGGGCAGGATTACTTGCCAGCTTCGTCACGGATTCTGGTCACGCAGGCGCTGGCCACGCGCTTGTGGCCGGATGAAAGCCCCTTGGGCAAGCAACTCTGGATGGGAAAGTACCAACTTCGCGTGATCGGTGTCCTGGCGAGCCTCGCGGTGTCCCAGTACACGCAGTATGGCGAGCGCGGTGCCGAGTGGTGCGCGTTCGTACCCGTGCTGCCTGGCGGCTTCCTTGCCGGGACCTATCTGATCCGCGCCCAACCGCAGGATTTGAATCACGTGATGGTCGAGGCACGCGCCGCGATCGCGAAGATCGCGCCCGACGTGGTATTGGATCACACGAACAGTCATACCGTTTCGTTCCTGCGTGAGCGCTTCTTCAAGACCGACCGCGCGATGGCGGGTCTGCTGGTCGGCGTGATCCTGGCGTTGCTGGGCGTCACCGCGTTCGGCATCGTGGGACTTGCGAGTTTCTGGGTGGCGCAGCGGCGCAAGCAGATCGGCATCCGGCGTGCGCTGGGCGCGACGCGCGCGGACATCCTGCGCTACTTCCAGACCGAGAACTTCCTGATCGTCACGCTCGGGGTCGTGTTGGGAATCATCCTGGCGATCGTGATCAACATTGCGCTGATGAAATTCTTCGAGGTGCCGCGCCTTCCTTTGTGGTATCTGCCGGTTGGCGTGATCGTGCTGTGGGTGCTGGGCCAGTTGGCGGTGCTGGTGCCCGCGCTGCGCGCCGCCGCGGTGCCGCCGGTGGTGGCGACGCGGAGCG
>DASTIS010000138.1:0-8470 GCA_035717365.1 Rhodanobacteraceae bacterium | reverse complement strand
TTCATCCTCGAGTTCGCGGATCTGAATCGCTACACGCCGCGACTCGCCACCGCGCTCGGCGCATTGCGCTGGCCGTTGCTTGCGTTTGCCGCGATCATCTGGATGCCGTGGTTGCGCCCGGACGCGTGGCTGCCGAATACGGTCAATGTCGTGTTGATCGTGACCACGGTGATCGCGCTGGCGACCGGCTGGCTGGCATGGCGCCGCGGCAGTCGGCAAGCCGGCTTTTTCCTGTTGTCGTGGGTGCCGCTGCTCGCGCTGACGGTGTCGCGCGTCGTGCAACTGGTGGCCGGCTGGCCGTTGCCGGCCTGGCTCGAATATGGATTCCCGGCAAGCATGGCGTATGCAGCCGTGATCATCACGGTGGGGCTTGCCGACCGCACCCTGCAGGTGCGGCACGAGCGCGACCACGCCACCCACATGGCACAGTTCGATCCGCTCACCGGCATTTACAACCGCCGTGCGATCCTGGACCGCTTGCACGACGACTGGCAGGCGGCAGCAGCAAGATCGAGACCGCTGGCGGTGCTGTTCCTGGACATCGATCACTTCAAGCAGGTCAACGACAGCCGTGGGCACGCGGCAGGCGATGCGTGCCTGGGCGCGGTGACCGAGGTGATCCGCGCGGAGCTCGGCCGTTCCGATCGGATGGGACGCTACGGCGGCGAGGAATTCCTGATCGTGCTGAACGGACAGAGTGCAGCCGTGGCGCAGCAAGTGGCCGAACGCATCGTCGCGCGCACCGCCGCATTGCGGGTACCGATCGGCGAGCATTTGATCGCACTCACCGTGAGCATCGGTGTTGCGTTGCGCGATGCCTCGATGGCGGATGTCGAGGCCCTGGTGGAATGCGCCGACACCGCGCAATACCGCGCCAAGGCCGAGGGTCGCAACCGGGCGGTGGTGTACGGGCGCGAGGCCGTGGCGATGGCGCTCGCGAGCGAGCCATTACGCTGACCGCCGGCATGCGTGGCACACTGCGCGCCATGCAGGACAAACTCGACATCGTGCGTGACTGGTTGCCGCGTTACACCGGCGAGCAACTGGAAAATTTCGGCCAGTACATCCTGCTCACCAATTTCATCGGCTATGTGGAAACGTTCTGCGAGCTGACGGGCGCGCGCATCGTCGATCGCGAGCGGCCGATGCCGTGCGCGAGTGCGGACGGGTTGACCATGATCGACTTCGGGATGGGTAGTCCGAACGCCGCGACCGTGATGGATCTGCTGTCCGCGGTCACGCCCAACGCCGTGTTGTTCCTCGGCAAGTGCGGCGGGCTCAAGAAGAAGAACCTGTTGGGCGACCTGATCCTGCCGATCGCGGCGATCCGTGGCGAGGGCACCAGCGACGATTACCTGCCGCCCAAGGTGCCGGCGCTGCCGGCGTTCCAGTTGCAGCGCGGCGTGTCTACGATGATCCGCGACCTCGGCCACGACTACTGGACCGGCACCGTGTACACCACCAACCGCCGGGTGTGGGAGTTCGACGAGACCTTCAAGGCCTACCTGCGCACCCTGCGCTGCATGGCGATCGACATGGAAACCGCGACGATCTTCGCGGCCGGGTTTGCCAATCGCATTCCGTCGGGCGCGCTGCTGCTGGTATCGGACCAGCCGATGGTGCCCGAGGGCGTCAAGACCGCCGCATCGGATGCGCAGGTCAAGGCGGATTTCCGGGAGAACCATGTGCGCATCGGGATCGAGGCGCTCCGGCTGGTGCGCCGCAACGGGCGCAGCGTGAAACACCTGCGCTTCGAGGACGAATCGGAGTAGGCACGGAACTCCCGAGTCGGCGGGGTCGTGATGGAAGACGCCGCCGATCAGGTCATCCCATACGCCGACGCAGCGTCACGAATCCACCGATCAGCAAGGTTCCCAGGCCAAACACCCCCAACGCGGCAGGCTCTGGCACGCTTGCAACCGCAGGCGTGATGCTGCCTTTGAAATTCTGCAGGATCCTTATCGTGGTGCCGGTGTCGAGGATCCCCGAGCCACCCTGCCGGATCACGCCGCTTTCAAATCCGATCAGCGAGCCCGCGCCGGGGCTGGGAATGATGCTGAACGACACGCGTTCCGGTGACCCGAACGGGTCCAGCCTGCCGTTGCCAAGGCCCACGAGCCACTGGCCCGACGACGCTTGCTGGCTGAGGATCGTGTTGAATACCGGCAATGTCGGGAAATCCGCAAACAGGATCTCCATCGACAGTATCTCGCCAGCGATGGTGTCCACGGACATCATGCCGCTGAACGTGCCGCCGCCCGCGACGAAACCGCGATCCCATTGTCCCTCCACATTGAACGCCGTCGGTGTCGCGCTGGCAAGCGCCGGCAGGAATGCTGCGGCTACAAGGCCTGCAAGCACGACCCGTTTCAGTGATTTCAGCTTGACTTGTTTCATGGTTGACCTCTTGATGATCGCAGCGGCCGGTTTCGGTGCTGCCTGGATGAACGAGCCGTCGTGTTGATCGCATGCATGCACGCTCGATGGTTGCCGCGAGCGAGCGGTGGGCAGGACGAGCGCCCACCCGATCCGTGGGTTGCGCGAGCGGCTGGCTACTCTCGCCACCGTGATCTTGCCGAACATGCTCTTTTCCTCTTTGTCAGCAGCGGGTCCAGTTCCGGACTGGCTCGGTTCTGGCTGCAAGCGTGCTGTCCGAACGCTATTGACGTCGGGAGGGTTCCACAAGACGATCGTGTGCAAAGGTTGAGTGATGTGGCGTACGTGGCCGGATTTGAAGGAAGCGCAGTGTCCATGCTGGAGGCAACCGAACAACGTCGCCCGGAAACATCCGCACCATCCGGGAATTGCGGACACTGTTTTGTTTCAGTGGCGCGCGGCACACCCCCTTCGCAACGAAGGACGGAGCCAAGCGAGGCACCCGCTGACCTGCATGGTGTCGCGGGATTGCGTGCACTCACCGCAGTGGAGGCCGGGGCCCGGTAATCGGGGGCGGGTTGGGGATTCGCCCGCTACAAGGTCGGGCGGGAATCCGGGGCGATGGCATCGGATGATGCAGTGCGTTCCGGCGCCGTGCCTTCCGCGGGATCGAACACGCCCTTGTGGTGGAAATAGACGATGCCTGCCGCCGTGCGCATCGGCGGGGTGCCGAGCATCAGGTTGAACGCGGCGTCGCTCTGGAAGTGGTCGAACAGGAAGCGCAGCGCGCGCTTGGCGCGAAAGCGCGGATACGACGCCACGAACCAGTCGGCGGGATCGCCGCGCCTGCCGCCGAGGAAATCGGCGATCGCATGGCCCGCGGCCAGGCCGTGCTTCAGCGCCGTGTGGATGCCGCCCGCCGTGACCGGGGAGACCATGCCCGCCGCGTCGCCCACCAGCAGCGCACGGCGGGTGGCGACGGGGCTTACCACACCGCCACAGGGGATTTTCCCGGCGCGGATGGCGCGCGGACGCAGCGCGCGAAAATCGAAATGCGGCGCGATGTGATCCAGGAACGCCGCCATCGCCGCTTTCGGATTGAACGCGCTCACGCCGATACGCCGCGCCAGCCCCACCTGCACGATGCCGACGCCGGCCATGACCCAGCCGATGTAGCCGGGCGCGAGGCGACGGCTCACGAAGCAGTGCAGCTTGTCGGGGTCCGCGATGTCGATGCCGGCGTATTCGTGCTCCACGCCGAACAGGAACTTGCGGTTTTGTCCGAGGCCAAGGCTGCGCGCCACGCGCGAATGCGGCCCATCCGCGCCGACCAGGAAACGTGCGTGGCCGGATTCACCCAGGTCGAAACCGCTGCGTTCGCGCCGCGCTTCGCGGAAGGGCGTGCGATACGCAACCTCCGCGCCTGCCCGCTGCGCGCTTTCGGCGAGCCAACGCATCACGTTGGGCGTGTCGGTGGCGAGGAAGTAGTAACCCGGCGCCGCCAGATCCACGTGGCGCAGGTTCGGCGCGTACAGGCGCACCCCGGCGATCCGTCGCACCAGTTCCGCGGGAAGCTCGTCCAGCAACGCGATCTGGTCGATGGCGTCCTTGACGATGATGCCGGTGGTGTGCAGCGCATCGCCGACGTCGGCTTTCCTTTCCAGCACCTTGACCCGCATGCCCGCGCGGGCGAGGGTCGTCGCGCAGGCAAGGCCGGCAAAGCTGGCGCCGACGACGGCACAATCGAGCTGGCTGTCACACGGCGAGGACAAGCAAGCACCCACGCGTCGACGGATCAGGCCGCAATATACCAGCCGCCGCCGTGGGCCGGTCATCGAAAATGTCCGCTGCCACCGCAATGCGGTGACCTGCGTCAAGAGCTCGCGCGTCGCTGCGCCTACACTGGCCGGGTGGCGTCCAGTCGAAGAGGCGGCGGAGCATGACAACCTTCAACATCCTGCTGGCGATCCACGTGTTGAGTGTGGTGTGGTGGATCGGTGGCGTCGCGATCGTGACGGCGGTGTTGTTGCCTTTGTTCAACCGGTTGCCGGCGCCCGAGCGGATCCAGCGCATCAAGCAATTCGAGGGCCGCTTCGCCAACCAGGCCCGGATCGCCGTGTTGCTGGCCGGCATCACCGGCTTCTGGATGCTCGAGATCAAGTACGGCTTCGCGTACCTGCATCAAGGTGGCTGGTGGATCGCCCTGATGATCCTGGTCTGGGCGCTGTTCATGGTGATGTTGTTCGTCGCTGAACCGCTGCGCCTGCCGGCGAAGATCGGCGTGATCCAGGATCCCCGCAAGTTCCTCGTGTTGCACGCCGTGCTGCTCACCCTCGCGCTGGCCGCGATCTTCTGCGGCGTGATCGGTGCGCGCGGCGGCTTTTGAACCCGGTCCCGGGATGGCGGATTGACCTGCGCGCAGGAGTCGGCCAGAGTATTCCCGAGTTGTCTTCAACCACCGAAAAAATGCATTGACTGTAGTCAAATGCAACCCCGCACGATGCCGGGACAATACGCCGCCCTGACGAGAGCGACCATGGCTTCCGCGAGCACCATCGCCGACCCCGGCACCGCGCCCATCGAGTGTTTCAACGACCACGTCGTGCGCCTGTTCCTGCTGGCTTCGGCCGTATGGGGCATCGTCGGCATGTTGATCGGCATGTACGCCGCGGCCGAGCTGACCTGGCCGGGGTTGAACCTGGACATCCCCTGGATGACGTTCAGCCGCATTCGTCCGGCGCACACGTTCGGGGTGATCTTCGCGTTCGGCGGCTCGGCGTTGATGGGAACCTGCTACTACGTGGTCCAGCGCACCACCCACGCGCGGCTCGCCTTCGACAGGCTGGCCGAGTTCACGTTCTGGGGCTGGCAACTGGTCTGCGTGCTGGCGATGTTCACGATGCCGTTCGGCATTACCCAGGGCAAGGAATACGCGGAACCGGAATGGTTCATCGACATCCTGATCGCGGTGGTGTGGGTGTCGTTCGGCGTGGTGTTCTTCGCGACGCTGGCGCGCCGGCGCATCCGCCACATCTACGTCGCCAACTGGTATTACGGCGCGTTCATCATCGCGGTCGGGCTGTTGCACATCGTCAACAACCTGGCGGTGCCGGTGTCGCTCACCAAGTCCTACCCGATCTATTCGGGCGTGGTCGATGCGATGGTGCAGTGGTGGTACGGCCACAACGCGGTGGCGTTCTTCCTGACCGCCGGCTTCCTCGGGATGATGTACTACTTCGTGCCGCGCCAGGCCAAGCAGCCGTTGTGGAGCTACCGTTTCTCGATCGTGAATTTCTGGGCGCTGATCTCGGTGTACATGTGGGCGGGTTCGCACCACTTGATGTATACCGCGCTGCCCGACTGGGTGCAGTCGGTGGGCATGGCGTTCTCGCTGGTGCTGCTGATGCCGAGCTGGGGCTCGGCCGCCAACGGTCTGTTCACCTTCAACGGTGCGTGGCACCGGGTGAAGGAAGACCCGGCCGCCAAGTTCATGGTGATCGCGCTGGTGTTCTACGCCGCCGCGACGTTCGAGGGTTCTCTGATGGCGGTCAAGACCGTCAACTCGCTCTCGCACTACACCGACTGGACGATCGCGCACGTGCACTCGGGCTCGCTGGGCTGGGTGGCGATGATCACCATCGGTTCGCTGTACGCGATGGCGCCGCGCGCGCTCGGTCGCCCCGCGATGCACTCGCACAAGGCGATGGAGTTGCACTTCTGGCTGCACGTCGGCGGCACCCTGCTGTACGTCGCGGCGATGTGGGCGGCGGGAATCACCGAGGGGATGATGTGGCGCGCCACGCAGCCGGACGGTTCGCTGACATATTCCTTCCTCGACAGCCTGGTCGCGATCCGGCCGGATTATTTCTTCCGCTGGCTGGGCGGCGTGATGATCTGGCTGGGCATGTGGGTGATGGCCTGGAACCTGTGGCATACCGCGCGCGATGCACGCCACAACATCATCAAGCCGATACCGGTGCCGATTCCGGAACCGGTCGCGCAGCAAACGCCGGCGCCACTGCCGGCGGTGTCCTGATGCGATCGTTTAGAAGCAGGGGTCAGAGTGCACTTTTCCAGAAACACCCGAGTTGTCATTGAGCTGGTCGAAAAGTGCACTCTGACCCCGGTTTTGAATTTCAGTAGAGCGTTACCATGGCTTATCGACATTTTGAGTTCATCGAAAAGCACGCCTGGACGCTCGGTATCCTCACCGCGGTGATGGTGTCGCTGGGCGGGCTGGCCGAGATCACCCCGTTGTTCATGCAGGCGCACGCGGTGGAACCGCCGGCCAACGTCAAGCCCTACGATCCGTTGCGGCTGGCGGGGCGCGACGTGTACGTCAGCGAGGGGTGTTACCTGTGCCATTCGCAGATGATCCGCGCGCTACGCTTCGAGACCCAGCGCTATGGCCACTATTCGACCGCCGAGGAATCGGTGTACGACCGGCCGTTCCAGTGGGGCTCCAAGCGCACCGGCCCGGATCTTGCGCGCGTGGGCGGCAAGTATTCCGATACCTGGCAGCGCATGCACCTGATGGACCCGCGCAGCGTCGTGCCCGAATCGAACATGCCGTCGTACACGTGGCTGGCCAATGAAGAACTGGATGCCGAAGACATCCAGGCGCGCATGCGCGTGTTGCGCAAGCTCGGCGACCCCTACACGGATGCCGATATCGCCGGCGCGCCGGCCGCGGTCGAGGGCAAGACCGAAATGGACGCGCTGATCGCCTACCTGCAGGGACTCGGGGTCGCCAACGAACCGCAACCCGCCTCGACAACCGGGGCGGCTCCGGCGGCGGTTGCCGGGAAGGCGCCATGAACCCGGTCTGGGGTCACCTCGTGGGTGTCTTCATCGTGTTGATGATGGCGACCTTCATCGGCATCTGGATCTGGGCGTGGCGCAAGCGCCGACGGCGGGTATTCGATCGCATGGCGCGGTTGCCGATGGAAGACGAGACACGGTTCGACGACGATGCCATTCCCCCGACTGCACCGGAGGACAGGCGATGAGTCCGACGGCCATGAGCATGGGCTGGTCGATCTGGGTGATGGCCCTTGTCGTGCTGAACATGGGCATCACGTTGTTCCTGTTCCTGTGGGCGCCGCATGCGAAGATTCCCGTGCGCGAAGACGGCACCACCGGACACGCGTGGGCGGGCGGCGCGATCCGCGAGGGTTTGCGGCCGCTGCCGCTGTGGTGGGTCCTGCTGTCGGGCGCGATGTTCGTGGGCGCGTTCGGCTACCTGTGGCTGTATCCGGGTTTCGGTGCCCACAAGGGCAAGCTCGGCTGGACTGCACACGGTCAACTCGCGCGCGAAGTCGCCAACAACAACGCCAAACTCCAGCCGTTGCTGGAACGCTTGCAGCTTTACCCGGTGGAACAATTGGCCGGCGACAGTCAGGCGATGCATATGGGCAAGCGACTGTTCGAGGACAACTGCGCCGCGTGCCATGGCCGCGACGGGCGTGGCAACCCGGCACTGGGCGCCCCCGACCTGACCGATGGCGCCTGGTTGTACGGCGGCACCGGACAGGACATCATCGCGTCGATCACGCACGGGCGGGCCGGGGTCATGCCGGCATGGAACGCACTGGGCGAGACCACCGTCGGCAACCTCGCTCAATACGTGTTGTCACTCTCGGGGCAGCCGCACGATGCCGCGATGGCCAGCGCGGCGGAGCCCGTCTTCAAATCCACCTGCGTGGCGTGCCACGGTGTCGACGGCAAGGGCAACCAGGGCGTCGGCGCCCCCAACCTGACCGATCGCATCTGGTTGCACGGCGGCACGCTGGCCGACATCACGGCCAGCATCCGCGATGGTCGCCACGGAGAGATGCCGAACTGGGACCGCAGGCTCGGCGAAGACGATATCCACGTGACCGCGGCCTACGTCTACGGCTTGTCGCATCCCGACCATGGCGACGTCGAATAGCCAGCGCCGGCAGGTTGCCTGGTACCGTCTGCCGGTGGTGTGGTTGGGCATCCTGATTTTCGCGGGATCCATCGCCGGCTGCGTCTGGATCCTGGTGGCGAGCATCCAGTATCGCGATCACGCACTGGAGGTGCCGGCGCATTCCGTGCTCGGGGTGCCCGC
>DASTIS010000137.1:0-9229 GCA_035717365.1 Rhodanobacteraceae bacterium | reverse complement strand
GTGGACGCAATGGCCGGCGCTGGTGGTCGCGGCGATCGCGTTTGCGATGTTGTTCCAGGCCGCGCGCCGGGATTATCTGCTGGTCCTTTCGGCGGTGATCGTCGCGTACCTGGTGACGTACTGGAGCGGCAATGCACTGGGTGCGCCGTTCGGCGTATTCGTCGGCGGACTGGTGCTGAGTGCCGGCAGCAATCTGTATGCGCGCATGCTGCATCGGCCGGGTGCACTGATACGCGAACCGGGCATCCTGTTGCTGGTGCCGGGCAGCGTGGGGTTTCGCAGTGTTTCGGAGCTGCTCAACAACCAGATCGCGAGCGGCACCCACATCGCGGTGCTGCTGGTGACGATGTTGATTTCGCTGGTCGCGGGATTGCTGTTCGGCGACCTGCTGGTCGCACCGCGCAGGAGCTTGTGAATCGAGCGGGCGGCTTGCGACTGCCTTCCCCCTTCGGAACGAAGCGCATCCCCCGCTGCTTCGCAGCGACCCCCTTCCCTGGGAAGGGGGTAAGCAAATCATGCTTTGCCCGAGTCCCGAGTCCCGGATCCCGAGTCCCGGCTTTATTTGATCAGCAAATCCTTTTCCTTCTTGCCGGATTTCAGCGCCGCGAGATACCAGCGCGGACGCTTGCCGCGGCCGGACCAGGTCTCGATGCCATTCGGATTGCGGTATTTCGGTGGGACCTTGCCGGTCTTGCCGCTGCGCTTGCGACCGTAAACCTGCGCAAAAGTGACGCCTTCGGTCTTGAGCAGCGCATTGACCTTGGCCTTGACCTTGGCGATTTTCTCCTTGTCGATGTTTTGCATGCGCCCGCGTGCCTTACGAATGAGATCCTTGAGCTGCTTTTCACTGAGCTTGCTGACATCGATGGCCATATTGACTCCGGTGGTAAAGAAATGGGGTGTCGATTGAGGAGTGCATGATTGCATTCAATCAACGGCGCATATTCTGGCGCAAAGCGCCAGCGGTTGCAAAACACCGATATTCGGCGTCAATTCGGCGCCGCAAACAGCTCCAATAATGCGGCGCGATCCAGGTTGCGGCTTTCGCTGTCGCGGCGCTCGCGATATTCGAAAGTGCCGGCGGCAATTCCACGTTCACTGACCACGATGCGGTGCGGAATGCCGATCAATTCGAGATCGGAGAACATCGCGCCGGGCCGGAGGCCGCGATCGTCCAGTGCGGTTTCGATGCCGCGCGCCTTCAATTCCGCGTACAACGACTCGGCGGTTTCGTTGACGGCCGGATTGCCTTTCGGGTTGATCAGGCAGATCACGACGCGCCAGGGCGACATCGCGTCCGGCCAGATGATGCCCGCATCGTCGTGGTTCTGTTCGATCGCCGCGGCGACGATGCGCGTGACCCCGATGCCGTAGCACCCCGTGATCGGTGTCTGGTCCTTGCCGTCCTCGCCGAGCACGGTGACGCGCATTGTGCGTGTGTATTTGTCGCCGTTCTGGAAAATATGGCCGACTTCGATGCCGCGCGCGATGGAGAGCGTGCCGTGACCATCGGGTGACGGATCGCCGGCCACGACCTTGCGCAGGTCGGCCACGCGCGTGATGCGTGCGTCGCGTTCCCAGTTGGCGCCGGTGTAGTGGGTGCCTTCCGCGTTGCCGCCGCACACGAAATCCGCGAGCGCGGCGGCGGCGCGGTCCACGATCACCGGCACGCCGTCCGGCAGGCCGGCCGGGCCGATGAACCCGGCCGAGGCGCCGGTCGCGGCCTTGATTTCGGCTTCGTCCGCCAGTACGGATTCTCCGGGCAGTTCCGGCAGCTTGCCGGCCTTGACCTCGTTCAGCTCGTGGTCGCCGCGCACGCACAACGCCACCACGCCCTCGGTGCCGCGCACCAGCAGTGTCTTGACGCACTGCGCGGGCGGCACCTTCAGGAATGCGCTGACCTCTTCGATGGTTTTTTGATTCGGCGTATCGACGCGGGCGAGCGGCTGTGCGGGCGCGGGGCGAGCCCCTGCCGGCGCCACGGCTTCGGCCAGCTCCACGTTGGCGGCGTAGTCCGATTGATCGGAGAATGCGATGGCGTCCTCGCCCGAATCGGCCAGCACCTGGAATTCGTGGCTGACGTCGCCGCCGATCGAGCCGGAATCGGCAACGACCGCGCGGAACTTCAACCCGAGACGGGTGAAGATGCGGCCGTAGGCGTCGTACATCGTGCGATAGGTCGCATCCATCGACGCCTGATCGAGGTGGAACGAATAGGCGTCCTTCATGATGAATTCCCGCGAACGCATCACGCCGAAACGCGGGCGGATCTCGTCGCGGAACTTGGTCTGGACCTGGAAGAACGTGACCGGCAGCTGCTTGTAACTGCGCAATTCGTTGCGTGCGAATTCGCAGATCACTTCCTCGTGGGTCGGGCCGTAGCAGAACGCCTGTTCGCGGCGGTCGCGGAACTTCAACAGCGCGGGGCCATACTTGTTCCAGCGTCCGGACTCGTCCCACAGTTCGCGCGGCTGTACCGAGGGCATCAGCATTTCGATCGCTCCGGCATTTTGCATTTCCTCGCGCACCACGGCCTCGACCTTGCGCAGCACGCGCAGGCCCAGCGGCGACCACGTGTAAATACCCGATGCCAGTTTGCGGATCATGCCCGCGCGCAGCATCAGGCGATGGCTGGCGATTTCGGCGTCGGCGGGATCCTCGCGGGTGGTCGCGAGGTGGAATTTCGACAGGCGCATCGGTGCACCGTTACGCAACGGAAACGGCGGATTGTAGCGGCGTGGAGGGGCTGCGCGGACCGATCCGCCCTGTTGCGCCGGAGCAGGGCCGCGGTCGGGTCCTCAGCCCCCGCCCCCGCCACCGCCACCGCAGTATTGCACCTGCTGCGCCCGCGCCGTAGCCAGTTGCTGTTCGCGCGCGTCGCCGCTCATGACCTGCTGCTCACCGTTGTCGCCATTGGTGACTACCGGGTTCTTGCTTTGCAGCAACGCGATATTCGAACCCAATTGCTTGCAAAGTTCGGCGCGATTGGACGGCGTGTCGGGCTGGGTGGTTTTGCTGCCGTTGCGTCGGGCCGTGGCGCTTTTTTCTTCGCTATTGGCGTCGGACTGGTTGTCGGCGGGTGCGGGGGTCGTGGAGGACACCTCCGGTTCACTGGTCAGGTGCATTTTCGTGTAATGCGCGCCATGGGCCGGCGGCGTCTGGGAAAAATGGACGACCCCGCTCGAATCCTTCCATTTGTAGATCTGTTGGGCGCTGGCGAATCCCGCGATGCAGGCGATCGAAAGGCCGACGACCGACGCGACGAAAAAGGTGCGCAGTTGCATGGGGTACCCCCGAAGCGCGTTGGAAGGTGGCGTGGAGTATGCCATAGCCACCCGCATGCATCCGTGAGTACATCACGTTTGCGCCACGCGGACGGGGCGGCGGGGCATGGGTTAAACTGGATTCCGATTGGCCCAATCCCCAGCTGCCACGTAGCCAGCCATCCGGATTTTGTCCGTCGTCCCGGGTTCCGCCCGCAATCCGCGCGGCAGCCGGAATGACGAGCGAAAGGAAGTGCGTCGACTGGGTTCGTGGCCCATCGGGAATGGGATTCAAGTCCTGGAGTCCTTGCGGTATGACCGATCCGCTTTTTCAAAAGCCCGTACGGCGCGGAATTTACCTGCTGCCGAACCTGTTCACGACCGGTGCGATGTTTGCCGGTTTCTACGCGATCGTGGCCGGGTTCCTGGGCTTCTTCACGCAGGCGGCGATCGCGGTTTTCGTGGCCGCGCTGCTGGATGGCATGGACGGTCGCGTGGCGCGGCTGACCGGCACCCAGAGCGAATTCGGGGTCCAGTACGACTCGCTGTCGGACCTGGTCAGCTTCGGACTGGCGCCCTCACTGGTGATGTACACGTGGTCGCTGCAATACCTGCGGGACTTCGGTCCGGTGTGGAGCAAGGTGGGCTGGACCGCGGCATTTCTCTATGCGGCCTGCGCCGCACTCCGGCTGGCCCGGTTCAACACCCAGGTCGGCATTGCCGACAAGCGCTATTTCCAGGGCCTTGCCAGTCCCGCCGCCGCCGGGTTGTGCATGTCCTTCGTGTGGTCCATGGAAAACCTCGGTATCGAGGGACAATGGCTGTGTTTTTTCACGCCGATCCTGATCGTGATCGCGGGCCTGCTGATGGTGAGCCGGGTGCGCTATTTCAGCTTCAAGGCGTGGCCGGCTGGCGACCGCGTGCCTTTCGTGTGGATCATCGTGGCGGTGGTCATCATCATCGCGCTGACCCTCAATACCGCGCTGGTGCTGCTGGCGTTGACACTGGCCTACGCGTTGTCGGGGGTGGTGATCACCCTGTGGGGGCTGCGCAGCCGGGCCTCGCGGCGGCGCCTCAGGGCAGCGCGCCGACATGCGCCGCCGCCTGAACCGCATCAATGAGTGCGCTGATGGACGACCGCGTGTTGCGCGTGCGCCGACTGCGCGCACTGGGCATCGAGCCGTTGCGGTTGCGCGTTGCGCGCGACGAAACGGTTGCGGAACCCGACACCGTACCGGTGGCGTCGCCGGGTGCCTCGGTTACCGCGGCGGAGCCGACGACCGGCGCGCAGCCATCCGGGATTCGCCGGCTCGCCTTGCTGGCCGATCCGGCCGAACGGCACGATCCCGCGATCGACAGGATGTACACCGCGCTCACGGAGGCCGTATCCAAGGCGGGCTTGCAGCCGGTTCGGGTTTGCGACGTGGCCGACGATCCGATCGCCGCGGTGATGGTGTTCGGTGCGGCGGCGCTGCCCGGGGGCGTGCCCGCAGCCCGCATCCTGCGCGCGGACCCACTCGCGGTGCTGCACGCCGATCGCGAACGCAAGCGCCTGCTGTGGGAGCAGCTGTTGGCGCTGGGCCGGACGGGGGCCGTTTGAAATGGTTGCGGTCGCGCCACTCGAAGCGAGCCTGCGTCCGATGACGCCGCAGGACGTTTCGGCGGTCGCCAACATCGAGGCGGCGGCGTACGAGTTTCCATGGTCGCGTGGCATTTTCCGAAGTTGCCTCGACAACGGGCATCACTGCTGGGTGCTGGAGCAGGGCGGTGCGGTCATTGGTTACGGCATCCTGTCGGTGGGCGCGGGCGAGGCGCATATCCTCAACGTCTGCGTGGCCCCGTTGCACCAGGGACGCGGACACGGCGCGTACCTGCTCCAGCGCGTGCTGGATCTCGCGCGCTGGCACCACGCGCAGCGGGTGTTCCTCGAAGTGCGTCCGTCCAACGAGCTGGCGCACGCGATGTACGAGCGCGCCGGTTTCAACGAGATTGGCCACCGCCCGAACTATTACCCGGCGCGGCGCGGCCGGGAGGACGCAATCGTGATGGCGATGGAACTGGTGCCGGGAAGCCCTGAATAGCCGGTCGCCTGCACGCAGGCTTCTACAGGGCGGCTTGGTCAGGAGCCTGCGTGCAGGCGACGTTTGTCGTCGGCCCCAAATTCGCCGTAGTCTGCAGGCTGGGCTGAGCAACGGCGAAGCCAACCTGCGCGCTGTGATCAGTCTGGTTTCACTGCTGCAGCGGTAGCGGCGTCGCTGAAATGCCAAGCCGGCTGCGCGGGTCCGTCAATTTTGAGGCCGGCTCGTTCGAGACCTTGAGGGTCGTGCAAGGTCACGGAAATCGCGCCGTCTCTGGTGCCGAGTTCGAAGGCGGAGTCTTTGCCCTTCGCGTAATTGACGAGCAAGCCGGCGAATCCGCTCTTGTCGTCCACTATCAGGCCGATTGCATCTGCGGACGGCCAAGGCCGATCCAGTGCAACGACAGCACGGTTGGCGCCGCCAATGAACCCCATCCCGCCACGTTCGCTGCCGTGCGTGTCATACAGGGTCACGCCGTAATAGTCGTCATTGCCGATGCGTTTCAGTGCCTTTCCATTGTGGGCAAGCGCCTTTCCATTCACGACCGGGGCGGGTGTCTGCCCCAACGCCAGATGGTAGGCACCGTTTTGGTTCAGGAAAACGATGGAATTTGTATGGCCGTACTCACTCGTTGATTTGACTGTGGCAATAGCCGGCGCACCGATCAGGATGCGGTCGTGGCCTTGCGCGTCGGTGACGACGATTCCCTGCGTGTGCAGGATGCCATCGCGTTTACCGTGGGCGGTCACGAACCAGGCGACGGCGAGCGCGAAAACACCCAGCAGTGCGAGGATGGCGATGCCCCGCGACCACGCAACCTGTCGTTGCAGGGTTTCCAGCGTTGCATGGCGGTCAGCAGTATTTGCGGTCACGATGGTGCCCCTCGGTGTGACGTGATGACCTCGTCACACGGACGCTAGCATCGCCGCATGGCGCTGTCGTCGGCCGAAAGACAGGGGCCGAAAGTCACGCTTTCGATGTCGCAGGAGGCGCGGCCGCACAGCTTCACAGCACCATCAGGTCGTGGCCGACAATCACGCGGCCCTGGAAATGCGGTTTGACCGCGTCGTACCAGACCTTGTCCGGGATCGGCACGATGCCCGGCACGAAGTGGTTCAGGACCAGCGTTTTGACGCCAGCTTCGGTTGCGATCCGGCCGACCTCGGACATCGGGGTGTGGGAATCCAGCAGGTGCCGGCGCAGGGTTTTCGCGTGTGGATCGAACTCGAGTGCGCGACCGATCAGCTTGAGATCCATCACCTCGTGCACCAGGACATCGGCGCCGCGCGCCAGTGCGACCAGATTCCCGCTGGGGCTGGTGTCGCCGGAGAACACGATTGAACGATCCGGGCAATCGAAGCGATAAGCGAACGCCGGCTTCACCAATGGATGATGCACCAACGCCGCGGTGACTTTCACGTTGCCATCGTGCATCACCGGCCCGCCCCGGGTGATCTCATGCGGCACGATCAGACCGTCGATGGGCGGACGGCCCTCGTCCTGCTCGCGGACGTGGATATCGTAGGCCTGCATTTCGAGGAAGCGTTCGGTCATCTGCGCGAGCGGCGGCGGGCCGTAGGTGTTTACGGGCGTATCCAGGCCGGTTTCCCACGCCAGCAGCAACAGGTTGCCGTAGTCGGCGTTGTGGTCGGAATGCTGGTGGGTGATGAACACGTCGCGGACGTGTTTCAGGTCGAGGTTGGCCAGCACCATCTGCCGCGCCACACCGTCGCCGCAGTCGATCACGTAAATATCGTCGCCGACGACGATCGCATTTGCGGGCGCCGAACGGTCGCGCTTCGGCGTAGGACCGCCGGCGGTGCCGAGCAGGATCAGCTTCGAGCGTTTGGAAGCCGGCGGTGGGAGCGCGCGTGCATTGCCCGTCGCGATCGCCGCGAGGGAAATGCCCGCCGCCTGCAACAGTCGGCGGCGCGAGTGATCGATGCCGTGTGGCCAGTGAGGCATGGGCGAGGGCGGTGGCGACGCCGCGTAGTTGGGGCAGCCATAATCTACCATCGCCGTCGTTCCGGACGCGGCGAAGCAGCGATCCGGAATCCATTTTGACCTTGATCTCGGGACGAACAGCAATTGGATTCCGGGTTCCGTCCGCAATAAAGCTGCGGACGGCCCCGGAATGACGACAGATATTGTTACGCTGTTTTCCCGAATCCCGAGTCCCGGCCTTTCAAGCCAGCTTCTTGTACTTCACCCTGTGCGGCCGTGCGGCTTCCTCGCCGAGGCGGCGCTTCTTGTCGGCTTCGTATTCGTTGTAGTTGCCGGCGAAGAACTCGACGTGCGAGTCGCCCTCGAAGGCGATGATGTGGGTGGCGATGCGGTCGAGGAACCAGCGGTCGTGGCTGATCACGATCGCGCAGCCCGGGAATTCCAGCAGCGCCTCTTCCAGCGCGCGCAGGGTTTCCACGTCGAGATCGTTGGACGGCTCGTCCAGCAGCAACACGTTGCCGCCTTCCAGCAGGGTCTTGGCCAGGTGCAGGCGACCGCGTTCGCCGCCGGACAACTGCCCGACGATCTTCTGCTGGTCGGCGCCCTTGAAGTTGAAGCGGCCGATGTAGGCGCGCGACTGGATCTCGAAATTGCCGATCTTCAGGATGTCGAGACCGCCCGAGACTTCCTGCCAAACGTTGTTCTTGTCGTTGAGCATGCCGCGCGACTGGTCGACGTAGGCGAGCTGCACCGTCTTGCCGAGGTTGATTTCCCCGGAATCGGGCTGCTCCTTGCCCATGATCATTTTCATGAAGGTGGACTTGCCGGCGCCGTTGGGGCCGATCACGCCGACGATCGCGCCGGGCGGGATCTTGAACGACAGGTCGTCGATCAGGCAGCGGCCGCCGAACGACTTGGAAACGTGCTTGAACTCGATCACTTCGTTGCCGAGGCGTTCGCCCGGCGGGATGAAGATTTCATTCGTTTCGTTGCGGCGCTGATAATCGACCGAGCTCAATTCCTCGAAGCGGTTCAAACGCGCCTTGCCCTTGGACTGGCGGCCCTTGGCGGCCGAACGCACCCATTCGAGCTCCTTCTGGATCGCCCTCTGGCGGGCTTTCTCGGTCGAGGCCTCGTGCTGCAGGCGTTCGTCCTTCTGCTCCAGCCAGGACGAGTAATTGCCCTTCCACGGGATGCCGCGGCCGCGGTCGAGTTCCAGGATCCACTCGGCCGCATTGTCGAGGAAGTAGCGATCGTGGGTGACCGCGACGACGGTGCCCGGATAGGCGTGCAGGAATTGCTCCAGCCAGTCGACCGATTCGGCGTCGAGATGGTTGGTGGGCTCGTCCAGCAGCAACATGTCGGGCTTGGACAGCAGCAGTCGGCACAACGCGACGCGGCGCTTTTCGCCGCCCGACAACGTGGAGACCTTGGCGTCCCACGGTGGCAGGCGCAGCGCCTCGGCCGCGACTTCCAGTTGCATCTCCATGGTGTGGGCGTCGCCCGCGGCGAGGATGTTCTCGAGCTTCTGCTGCTCGGCCGCGAGCGCGTCGAAATCCGCGCCTTCCTCGGCGTAGGCGGCGTAGACCTCGTCGAGGCGCTTTTGGGCGTTGAGGATGTCCGCCAGGCCTTCCTCGACCGATTCGCGCACCGTCTTGTCCGGGTCGAGACCCGGTTCCTGCGCGAGATAGCCGATGTTGATGTCGGCCGCCGGCCGCGCCTCGCCCTGGAAGTCGGTGTCCACCCCGGCCATGATCCGGAGCACGGTGGATTTGCCCGCGCCATTCAGGCCGAGCAGGCCGATCTTGGCGCCGGGGAAAAACGAGAGTGAAATGTCCTTGATGATCTCGCGCTTGGGCGGGACGATCTTGGACACGTTGATCATGGTGTAGATGTATTGCATGGATTTTCCGGTGGTTGCCTGGGCGGCCGTGCCCGCGCAAT
>DASTIS010000136.1:0-6776 GCA_035717365.1 Rhodanobacteraceae bacterium | reverse complement strand
CTGCCGCAGCGCCGAGACATCGTCCATGATCCAGAAGCCGCGGCCGTGCGTCGCGATCACGAGATCATCGTTCTTGACGTCGATGTCGCGCACCGACACCGCCGGCAGGTTTTGCTGCAGCGAGTGCCAGTGGTCGCCGTTGTCGAATGACACGAAGATGCCGAAATCGGTGCCGGCGTACAGCAGACCTTTTTTCACGGGGTCCTCGCGCACCACGTCGACGAAATCGCCGTCGGGAATGCCGGCAACGATTGACTGCCAGTGCTTGCCGCCGTCGGTGGTGCGGTAGATGTAGGGCTTCCTGTCGTCCAGCCGGTGGCGATCGACCGAAGCGAACGCGGTGTTCTCATCGAAATGGGAGGGCGCGATGTTGCCAACCTTGGACCACGCCGTGAGCTGCTTCGGCGTGACGTTGCTCCAGTGCGCGCCGGCATCGTCGGTACGCCAGATCAGGCCGTCGTCGGTACCGACCCACAAGAGCTTCGCGTTCAATGGTGACGAGCCGATCGAATACACCACACCGCGGCGCGGGCCCTGGTGCAGGTTGTTGGCGACAGTTGTCGGATCGAGCGTGGACGGAACAGCGGGATCAGGACGCGACAGGTCCGGGCTGATCGCGGTCCAGTGCTCGCCGCCGTCGGTGGTTTGCCACAGCCGCTGGTTGCCGAAATACAACGTGTCATGATCGACCGCGTTGAAGGCCAGCGGCAGCGTCCAAGTGTGGCGGTAGATGTCTGGACGGCTAAGCGTCGGATCGACGTCGCGCGTCTGCTTGGTCTTGAGGTCCAGTTTCTCGACCGTACCGCCGTACACGATGTCGGGATCGTCCGGGTCGGGCGCGATCATGCCGCTCTCGCCGCCCGCGGTGACCTCGTGGAACTGCTGCATGTTGATGGTCGCCTCAAAGGTCGAGCGACTGGGCACGGCGGCTGCGCCGGAATCCTGCTGCGCGCCGTACACGCGATACGGAAAACGATTGTCGGTGCTGACGTGGTACATCTGCGCGGTCGGCTGGTTGTACCAGCTCGACCAGGTCTTGCCACCGTTCACGGTGATGATCGCGCCCTGGTCGACGCCCATGATCTGGCGGTCCGGGTCGTTCGGGTCGATCCACAGCTCGTGGTAATCGTCGCCGGTCGGGTCGCCCTTCACCGGCAGGAAGGTCTTGCCGCCGTCGTCCGAACGCAGCTCGATGGTGTTCATCGCGTAGATGCGGTCGGGATTCTTCGGGTCGGCGGTGATCTGCCCGAAGTACCAGCCGCGTTGCCAGATGCGCGGATCGCCGCTGGTCTGCTTCCAGGTCTTGCCGGCGTCGTCGGAGCGGTACAGGCCACCCTCCTCCGCATCGACGATCGCGTAGATGCGATCGGGCGCGGCGGCGGAAATCGCAATGCCGATGCGACCCGGATTTTTCGACGGGAAGCCGTGGCCTTGGATGTGGGTCCAGGTGTCGCCGCCGTCGGTGGATTTGTACAGGCCCGAACCCGGCCCGTTCGATGGCGGATAGATGTTCCACGGCGGACGCCGCGTCTGCCACAGCGACGCGTAGATCACGTTGGCGTCGCCGGGCTTGAAGATGATGTCGATCGCGCCGGTGTCGGAGTTCGGACCCAGCACCTTCTTCCAGGTCTTGCCGCCGTCCAGCGAACGGAACACGCCGCGCTGGGCGTTCGGACCGTAGGGATGCCCGAGCGCCGCGACGAACACGCGGTTCGGATTGTGCGGATCGACCCGGATGATCGAGATCTGCTGCGAATCCTTCAATCCGATGTGCGTCCAGGTCTTGCCGGCATCGACGGACTTGTACATGCCGTCGCCCTGCACGATGTCCGAACGCATGTCGGATTCGCCGGTGCCGACGTAGATGACGTTCGGGTCCGACGGCGCCACCGCGATCGCGCCGATTGACTGCACGGGCTGGTTGTCGAAAAGCGGTTGCCAGGTGCGACCGGTGTCGTGCGTTTCCCACACCCCGCCATCGACCGACCCCATGTAGAAATGTGTCGGCTGCCCCGGCACGCCGGTCACCGCCAGCGTGCGCCCGGCGCGGAAGGGGCCGATCAGGCGCCAGTGCAAGGCACCCCAAGCTGAGGAGCTTGTCGCGTTGTCAGGAGTTGCGGGCGTCGCGCTGTCTTGCGCGGTGGGCGTTGCGGCCGATGCAGGCACGGCGGCCATCAACGTCAGGGCAACGACAGCGCACAACACACTCAGGCGATGATGCACGGACATGAACAGCTCCTCACGACGCAGGCAATCCCCGCATCATAGCGACGTCGCGGCGTGGTTCATGGGTAAGAAGACATACCCGTGTTGCGCTTTCTTTTGCTCGTCATCCCGGAACCGCGAAGCGATATCCGGGATCCAGTGTCTTTTTTGTCCGAACAACCCGCGTCAAAGACACTGGGTTCCCGCTTTCGCGGGAATGACGATGGCGTTTGACCGATGCCTGAGTCAGGAGCCTGGGCCATTGCAGAGTTCCGCGGCCCTCACCTTTTGAGCCCGCCCTTCTCCGGGATGAGGCGGCGCAGCGTCAGCGTCACGTTGCGCGACGCGTTGCCATGGGCGACTGTCAATTTGAGCCTGGTGCCGGGCGCGTTGCTGCGGAGCATTTCGCGAAATCCGGAAAGACCGATTTTCACGTCAGGTTTGCCGTCCACTGCTGTAATCACATCGCCTGTCTCGAGTCCGGCTTTCTCCGCCGGGCCGCCGGCCATTACGGATTTGATCACGAGGTTCTTGCCTTTGCCCTTGATCCACATGCCGGAGCGATCGTAGTTCATCGGCATCCCATAATTCTTGTTCGGCTTGAGATACATCTTCTGATGTGCGTAGTCGAACGTGACCGTAAAGCGTTTGAGAATCTTGCCGCCGATATTTCCCGCGATGCGCTTGTTTGCGCTGGCGCCCTTCTTCGCCGTGCTCAATGCCAGTACAGGATCGTTGACTGCGACGGAGCCGATCTTGAGCAAGCCACCACGTGCGAAGCGTGCCCTTGAGCTGCCGCCGATACCCCAGTGTGCGATCGTTGCGGGCGTTGCGCTGTAGCGGGAATAAAGGTCATGAGACTTCACGTATGGGGCGTACAGGGTCAGCGCGGCGATACTACCGGTATCAATCTTGAATACCCCCGGGATGCCGTCGATCGAGGCCTTGACGAGCGGAGCGCCGCCGCCTGACGAAGTGAACGGCACCGCCGTCCCGGCATCGGCCGGATCGAACGCATCCGATCTGATGAAGGTGAGCTTGTGATTGGCATAATCAACGCGAACCACGAAACGTTTGAGAAGCCCATAGCCGACCGACCCGTCAAATTTCGTGGCCAGCACGCTACTCAGATTGGCTATCGGAAAAATGAAGAATTCTTGATTCCGAAGTTCGACCTTGCCACCCAGTACCAATTTTTTGACTTTGGCGATCGCCACGTCGACCGACTTCTTGCCAAAGCCGCCGCCTTGCAGCGCGCCCTTGCCCTCAATGCCGATACGCTTGGCCGCGCGGCGGGTGAGAATGGCTACCCCGCCTGTATCCACCGCAAACTCAAGTGAATGACCGTTCACGCTGACCGGGATCAAAATAACGTCATTCACCAGTTTGAAGGGTATCGTTGTACGGTTGCCGCCGCCGACGATGGAGGTGTCGTGAATCACCTGTTTCGGCATCGCGAAGTTGGCGGCGCTTACCGGTACATTTACCGCGACCCTGTTTATCTGCAGTACCCGGTCGTACTGCTTCCTGCCGTTGGAGACTCGCTGGCGAAATGGCATCTTGACGCCGTGAACGGTGCGGAAGTCGCTGAAGTACGTCGTTTGGGGCAAGTCACTCGAGCGCTCGACCGAGCGCTCGACAAGGTGCGTTTTGGCGTTGATCCACAGCTCGAAGGGACGACCCCCGCGCGGTGTAATGCGGAGCACCTGAAACGTCTTGTCGTCGTCGCTGCGCGTGCCGAGTGATTCGAGCTTGCCCGGCCAGCGCTGCGGAAACCACCATGCGCGCGCTGTCCGGTAGGCCTCGTTGACGTCGGATTGCTTCGCGTCGGGGGAATTGTCGGGTGCGACTTCCCCGCCGGGTCGCTTGGCCCATCCCTGTTTGCCGTCGAAACCCTGCGCGAGCGCAATCGGGCCGAGCTTGATGTGGGCCACCGAACGCCCGGTGGAAAGATCCTCAAGGCCGGTATAAGTTCCCGCGAGGCCACTGCCCTTGATCGTGCCCTTGGAGCGCAGGCTGTGGATACGATTCCAGGCCGCGCCTCCGCTTGCGGCCTTGGCCTTGGCAAGTAGCTGCGTGGCCGTGGTCGGGGCCTTCGCCGCCAGTGCGAGCGCGGGAATGGCAAGAATGGCGAGGAGCAGCATGCGTCTCATGAAAATCTCCAGCAGCGATTGGCGCACCAGAGCCACTTGCGACCGATGCCCGAGACTGTAGGCAGCGGCACCGACCGGGGACAGGATGTTGCGATGAAGCGGTGGATGCGTGCGCCGAAACGGTCGCCGGCGATCATCAGCCCGATGTGGACGTGTGCAATGCCAGCGCGCCGCGCAAGGCGTCGATGTAGGTCCGGCTGACCCGCAGCCGGGTTCCGTCATGCAATCGCAACAGGGTGTCGCGGTTGGAGAGTGCCCGCATGTCGGCAATGCAGGCGAGTCGCACGATGGTGGAGCGATGGATCCGCACGAATTGCTTCGGGTCCAGCCGTTGCACCAAGCGGTGCAGAGGTTCGCGCAACAGGTGCACCTTGCCGGCGACGTGCAGACCGGCGTAGTCGCCCATCGCTTCGATCCAGTCGATCTGCCTGACGTCGACCAGTACGATGCGATGGCCGGTGCGCACGGCCAGGCGCGAGACGCCGGTCGTGCCGGAGTCCCGGTCGTGCAATGCGTCTTCGTGGCCGCATGATGGCTGCAACCGGCGTGCTTCCACGGCTTCGCGCACCCGAGCCAACGCTTCGGTGAAGCGATCGTCGTCGATGGGTTTCAGCAGGTAGTCGAGCGCACGCACCTCGAAGGCTTCGAGGGCAAAATGGTCGTAGGCGGTCAGGAACACGATCAATGGACGCTTGCCGCGAGGCAGGTCTTGCAGCGTTTCCAGGCCGCTGGCGCCAGGCATCTTGACGTCCATGAATACCAGATCGGGGTGGTCGGCCTGCATTTTGGCGAGCGCCACTTCACCATCGTCGGCCTCGCCGATGATGGTGAAGTCGCTGTGCGCAGCCAGGCGTCGGCTTATGCCGCGGCGCGCCAAGGGTTCGTCATCAACGATGAGTGTACGTACCGTCATGCATCCATGCCGGAAGCAATCGCTGGCTCGGGCTCCATGCGCAGCGGTAGTTCGATGCAAACGCTGCAACTGCCGTCAGCGCGCCTGTTCAGCGAGAACCGATGGGCCGGACCATACAGGCGTTCAAGCCGCGCACGCACGTTGTCGAGGCCGACGCCGGAGGTTTCCCCGGGTTGGCATGCTGTGGTGGTTGTCACAGGCGGACCATCATTGGTCACTTCGATACGCAGCCTGTTGCCGACGCACTGCGTTGCCAACGTCAAATGACCGATGCCGCGTCGCGGCGCAATGCCGTGGCGAACGGCATTTTCGATGAGCGGTTGCAGCAGCAGCCACGGCACCCGGGCGTTCCGGGTATTCGCGCTGATGCGAGTCTCCACGATCAGCCGTTCCCCCAAGCGTGCCTTTTCTATATCCAGATAATGTTCGGCCAGTGACATTTCTTCGTCGAGCGTGACTTCGTGGGCGCCGTTGCCGTGCAAGGTGGCGCGCAGGAAATCGCCCAGCCGGGCGATCATGCGGGTGGCGTCGTGTGTGCGCTCCTCCACGACCAGGGTCGATATGGCGTTGAGCGTGTTGAACAGAAAGTGCGGGTGCAACTGATAGCGCAACGCGCGCAATTCGGCGTCGCGGGCCATCGCCGTTGCCGCCGTGGCACGCTCCTGCTCGTCCTTCATGGAGACGTAATAGCCGATCACCATCAACATCGCGCTGAACCCAAGCAGCGCAAACCACACGGCCTGGAAACTGACAAGGACTGCGCGCCAGCTGAAAGGCCAGGAATCGCTGCCCAAATGACTCTGCAGGATCAACAACACGGCAGTGACAGCAAGGGCGATCAGCAGTGACAGCATGAGCATGGGCGGGACGCTTTTCGTCCATGGCATGGAGCGTTTCCACAGGCTGCGATAAGCCAGGCTCAGCGGGATCGTCGACACCATGTACCCGACCAGGAACAGGCTGTGGTTGAGCAGGGCGCTGCGCAGGTCCGATGCCACCGAGATCGCGAGCGCAGCTCCCAGCGCAATCGGCATCCAGCCGACCAGCCAGATCAGCCACAACGATGGCAGTCCTCGGGCGGAAGTTGCGTGCATGGCGGGATCATATACGGCGAACAGCAACACGCGCGCGAGGGAGATGCGCGTTGCGATCCATCGTTTCGCGCAGCGCGGGCGGCCCGGGATGACGAGCAAAAGCTTGAGTGCCGGCTGAGACATCGGGGTAGGCAACATCTACAGGGCGGGTTAGCGCCAAAGGTGCGTAACCCGCCATTGCGATCGTCGGGTCACGCCGCTGATACTCATCCCCCCCTCCAAGGTGGAGGCCGGGAGTGGGATGGGTGTGCACGTGCGCTTACCCGCGGCTCAACGCGATCATCCAGCCCATTCAACCCCATCCCCACCCAACCCTCCCCTTGAAGGGGAGGGCTTGAAGCGTTCGGCGGGTTACGCCGCTGCGTAGCTAACCAGTCCTAGACGCCTACGTTGCGTTTTGATCGTCATCCC
>DASTIS010000135.1:0-26032 GCA_035717365.1 Rhodanobacteraceae bacterium | reverse complement strand
GAGCGCAAATTCAAGGTTTTCCCGGGATCGGCGTTGGCGAAAAAGCCGCCGGCGTGGTTGTTCGTCGCGCAGATCCTCGATCTCGGCGGCAAGGTCTGGGGGATGCAGTGTGCCCGGATCGAACCGGAATGGATCGAGCGGCAGGCCGCGCACCTCCTCAAGCGCAGTTGCAGCGATCCGCACTGGTCGCGCGCGCGCGGCGCGGTGCAGGCGTTCGAGCAGGTGTCGCTGTACGGGTTGGTGCTGGTGGAGCGCCGCACCGTCGCATTCGCGAAGCAGGATCCGGCGCTTGCGCACGCGATCTTCCTGCGCGAGGCGCTGGCGCGCTGCGAGATTGATTGCCGTGCGGATTTCGTGAGGGCGAATGCACGCGTGCTGGACGAGGCGCGCGAGCTGGAGGCCCAGCAGCGTCGGGAAGGCTTGGTGAAGTCCGACGAGGACCTCGCCGCGTTCTTCGCCGGCAAGCTCCCGGAGGATGTCTCGACCAGCGCGGAGCTGGATGCGTGGTACCGGCGGGCGTCCGCATCCGAACGGTCCGCGTTGCGCTGGTCCCTGTCCGATGTGCTGGAGGCGGGCGCACACGGTGACGCTGGCGCGTTCCCGGAATCCATGGAGGTTTCGGGCCAGCGCCTGCGTTTCGACTACCGCTTCGTGCCGGGTGACGAGGCCGACGGTGTGACCCTGCGGGTGCCCTTGGCATTGTTGAACGCCGTGCCGGCAGCGCGCTGCGAGTGGCTGGTGCCGGGCCTGTTGGCCGACAAGGTCGCAGCGATGTTGCGTGGCTTGCCCAAGGCGTTGCGCCGCAACTTCGTCCCGGCGCCGGAATTCGCGCGCGCATTCGTCGAGGCCGAGGTGCCGCGCGACGAACCGCTGGCCGTGTGCCTGTCAGCGTTCCTCGCAAGGATCACCGGCGTCGCGGCGGGTGCCGGCGCCTTCGACGGCGTCGAGTTGCCCGCACATTTGCGGATGCGTTTCGAAGTGCGCGAGGAGTCGGGCAAGCTGCTTGCCGACGGGCGCGATCTGGACGCGCTGCGCGGGCACTGGGCCGATCGCGCGCGCGCCGCGTTTTCGCGCAAGGCCGAGGTTCCCGCGACCCGCGAAGACGTGCGCGAATGGGATTTCGACGAGGTCCCGGAGGTCGTCGAAACGCGTGATGGCGCTCCGGCATTTCCTGCGCTGGTCGATCTGGGCGCTGCGGTGGCCTTGCGTGCGTATGAGAACCGTGGCGAGGCCGGTGCTGCGCACCGCAAGGGCGTCGAGCGCCTGCTGCGCTTGTCGCTGGCCGGCGAGTTCAAGCGCGCGCAAAAACAATTGCCATTGCAGAAGCGTCTCGCGCTGGCCCTTGCACCGCACGGCCGCGCCGAGGCTTTGCGCGAGGATATCGTTGAGGGCGCGTTCGTCGATCTGTTGCGCGAACACGACCCCGATGTTCGCGACCGCACGGCCTGGCAAGCGTTGCGCGAGGGCGCATCGCGCGGGCTGTTCGGCGCGGCAATGGGGCGCCTGAAGTTGGCCGAACCGATATTGTCGGCGCTGGCCGATTTGCAGCCCTGGCTGAAACCCGCGATCAAGGGGCAGGCGCAAGCGAGCTACGCCGACCTGCACGGCCAGCTCGAAGCACTGCTGGCGCCGGGTTTCCTGCGCGGACTGCCGCGTGCGCGCCTCGCGCAGCTGCCGCGTTACCTCAAGGCCATGCGCCTGCGCGCCGAAAAACTGCGCGGCGATCCCGCCCGTGATCATGCACGGATGCAGCAGGTGTTGCCGTACTGGCGTGCGGTGCTGGACGCGCAGGCGTCGGGCGATGCATCGGAGGCACTGGAGACGCTGCGCTGGCTCACCGAGGAATGGCGCGTGTCGGTGTTCGCGCAGGAACTCAAGACCGCCGAGCCGGTTTCCGGCAAGCGCATGGCGGCCGCACTCGCGGCCCTCGCCGTGGCGTGACCGGTCCTGTGCGGGTGCTCAGCCCCGAACCAGGATTGCGCCCGGAGGAACGTGCCGCTCGAGCATGCGGCAGTTGCCCGGTGGCGGTTGCTGGCCCGGCGGCCGGTCGGGGAACCAGATACGGCACTCTCCGGGTGGCGGCATGTGCCCCGGGGGAATGTGGAATGGGCGATCGGGATGAGCGCCCGGGTACTGGCCGACGGCTCCGCCGCCATAGGCAACACAACCGCAAAGTGTCGCCCCGGCAAGCAGCAAAGCCGGGATTTTGAGAAGCCGAACGAAACTGGACATGTGGATCTCCCGGGTGTGTCGTGAGCGGTCCAACGCCTGGGTTGAACGGACCTGCATGGCCGAGCCGGCAACATGGCAATCCTTACCTGTCATGTCGCTGGTGTAGCGAAGCAGGTTCGGTTTGAACGAATTGTGGGGTGCAGCACAGAATCCCTACTTTTTGGCTGTGGCAACAACCATGCGCACTCGAAGCATGAAGGCGCCATCCGCCACAAATTCCTGCCACTTCGCGACAACGTCCCGTTCCAGAGACGCACGACGTTCGTCATCCGCCTGCGCCAGGGCGCCCGCCAATGGGGTGCTGTGCACGTATTGCCACAGGAACTCTTCCGGTGCCGGAAGCTGTAGCGTGGCGGTATCGGCCTGAATGGAGACATCATGAAAGCCCGCGCTGCCAATCAGGTCCTGAAGCTCTGCTGCGTCGTGGAGCGAGAACACATGGTTCACGAACCCGGCAGCCTCGGCTCCGATATGACGTGCGAGTGCCTCGGCCATGACAGCAAACGGTTGCGGCGTTGGCCCGGGCAGATTGAGAACCAGCCGACCCCCTGGCGCCAGGACTCGTCGCATTTCGCTCAGAGCGCCGTGCTTGTCAGGCACAAACTGGAGGCCCATCTGGCACAGTACCGCGTCGAACGACGCATCCGGGAGCGGCATGGCCTCGGCATTCGCCTCGTACCAGTCGATTGCCACGCCGGGTGGCGTTGTGGAACGCGCGACTGCCAGCATGCCGGGATTGATATCCAGGCCGGCGACGCTCCCGGTAGGAGCGACCATCCGTGCAGCGAGCCGCGTGACAACCCCGGTCCCACAGGCAACATCCAGAACCCGCTCACCAGGACAAAGGGCAGCAAGTTTGATGAGGCCATTTGCTGCAGGTGCACCGATGGCAGGAACGAAGTATCGCTCGTAGTTTTCCGGCACGCTTCCGCTATGGCTTGCCTGGCGTGAACGGGGCATTTCTCCTGCCTCCTCAGGCTCGCGAGTCAGTCTCCGGGCGGCCTGATGTTTGAGTTTACCGGCGCGGGCCCGTACAGCGGGCGGGCGACCGGTTGGCCGAACTATCGGGTGTCACTTTGGCGCGGCGGGAACCAACCCGTATCTGGACATCACGGCGACAAGGGCGGTTTTGTCGGGGGGACCGCCGGCATTGATTACAGCAGCAACGTCCCTGAAATATTGAGCGCCGATATCCGGCGAGTTCACGATGAGCGCTTTTGCGGTGGTGGCAAAAGGATTGGCGAAGGCATGCACGACGCCCCTGGGCGTGCTCATGGTTTGCCCCGCTGCAAGATCCCGCGTTTCAGCGCCCACCGTATATCGCAGTGTGCCTTCCAGAACATAGACGCATTCCTCGTTGTTCGAATGGCTGTGTGGAGGCGGTACGTTCGAGCCGGGCGGAACCGCCAACTCGAACACGCCCAGACTCGAAGTGCTCGATCCATCAACGACGTAGTTGATGCCGAGCTGCCCGACCTTGATCGCGGATGAGCTCATGGACGCTCTCCTGGTGGAACGGCGGTGGGAGAATGCTTTGTGAAGCTCGATGCCCGAGGTAAGCGTCGCGGCCCCGCGCAGCGGCTTCGCGTCCGACGAATCCAGGAGTTGAACCGCCCCTGAGTGAGGCCGTGCGCGGAGTATCGCGCGCGGCGCGGGGTGTCGCAATCGGAGGCATCAGCAAGGCATTGCGACGTGGGACGGCGCGGGAAAAGACAGGGATGTCGGATAACTATCGAGTCACCGCGTCCCGGCTTTCGCCGAGACGACGACAATGTCGTCAGTGCTCGTCGAACCGCATCGACAGGTCGATGGCGTGGACGTGCTTGGTCAGCGCGCCGATGGAGATGAAATCGACGCCGGTTTCGGCGATGGCGCGCACACGTTCCAGGTTGACACTGCCCGAAACTTCCAGCGGCACGCGCCCGGCGGCGAGTGCGACGGCTTCGCGCAGCATGGCGTCGCCGAATTCGTCCAGCAGCACGCGGTCGGCGCCCGCCTCGATGGCTTCGCGCAATTCAGCCAGCGATTCGACTTCGCATTCCAGCAACACCTCGGGATTCGCGGCGCGCGCGGCGTGGACCGCGTTGGCGATCCCGCCCGCGGCGGCGACATGGTTTTCCTTGATGAGGATGGCGTCGAACAGGCCGATGCGGTGGTTGTGCCCGCCGCCGCAGCGCACTGCGTATTTCTGCGCCAGACGCAAACCCGGAATCGTTTTGCGGGTGTCGAGGATTTTCGCATGCGTGCCGGCGATTGCATCGACGTATTCGCGGGTGACGGTTGCGGTGCCGGACAAGGTCTGGAGGAAATTGAGCGCATTGCGCTCGCCCGCGACCAGTGCGCGGGCATTGCCTTCTATCCTGCACAACACGGCATCGGGTTCGAGGCGGCCGCCGTCTTCGGCCTGCCACTGGATCCGCACGTCCGGATCCAGTTGCAGGAAACATTCCCCGGCCCAGGCGCTTCCTGCCAGCACGGCATCTTCACGACAGACGATTCGTGCGCGGGCTTTGGCGGCGGGATCGATCAGCGCGGCGGTGACATCGCCCGTGCCGAGGTCTTCGGCGAGTGCGCGCGCGACGTTGTCGTGGATCACGTCCCGCGGCGGCAACGACGGCCGCGCTTCGGCGCCACTCATGCGCCGTCGTGCTGCGGGGTTCCGAGTTGGGCGTTGCGCAGGCGATCGACAATGGCGTCGAGGGCACGATCGAACAAGGGAACTTCCTCGAGGATGATCGCGCGCTCGTCGTGCAATTCGGTCGCAAGCTGCACGGCGGTGCGGTCGGCCACTTTCAGGCCGCGCCGGTTGACGAACAGGTATTTGCCGCTGATCGGGCTGATCCACGACAGCTTGGCGCGCTCGCGGGTGCCTTGCTCGTCGATGAATTCCACCCAGTTGCCGACCTTGAGGTCGCGAACGGCCTGCAGGGAATCAGCGTCGATATCCACCGACATGTCGTCGGGATCGAAATCGTCCTCTGCGTCCGGCGGCGTGTCCGTGATGGCGGGCTGCGTTTCCTCGCTGACGCCGAGCACGGCGGCCGGATCCACGGCGTGCTCTTCGGCTGGCGCAGCCGGTGCCGCTTCGCCGAGTTGCTGGCGCCAGAATTTCCGCAGCTCGTCGAGCAGCCGCTCTATGTCGGGTTCCTGGAACGCGACCGTGGCCAGGCCCTCGCGCAGGTGCTTTTCGATCGACGCCAGCGCGCTCTTGTATTGCGCGTGCTCCGCTTCGCCGTGCGGGGTGTCCGCGGTGGCGACGAAGTCGTCGACGAAATGCACCGCCGAACGAAACTCCGGCGACTCGACGCCCTGGCGCAGCACGATCAGCACGAGGTAGTTCGCCCACGGCCGCGTCAGCACACCGCGCAGCAGGGTGGGGAGGTTCCGGCCGCTGATGCGCGAGAGGATTTCCTGGGCGGCGCGGCGACGCGCGTCCTGGAGCCGCTCGCGGCCCCGCGCGGCTTCGGTGGCACGGCTCTCGGCCAGCTCCGCGCGCTTGCGATTCTGGTCGACGAACTGGGTGAAGTCGGTGAACTGGCGCTCGAATACGCCGATGTCATCGTCGAAATCCTGCAGCAGGGTTTCGACCACGCCCTTGACCTTGTCGAACAGCCGGTGATCGCGGTCGGATTCCTCCGACCAGCCCTTGGCGGCGTCGGCCAGTTGGTCGAGCAGTTTCCGCGCCGGGTGCGATGAGTGCGCGAACATCCGCCGGTCGAGGATCGCGACCTTGAGGTAGGGGATCTGCAGGCGCGAGAGCAGGACCTGCATCGGCGCCGGGATGGTGTGATCCTGCAGGATGTATTCGAAGAGCATGCCGACGAGATCGATGGTGTCCTCGTCGGCGCCCGAGACATGAGCCTTGGCGTGGCCGGACAGCCGTTGGATTTGCGCCATCAGCTCGTTCTTGAGGTGCTGGACCATGTCCACGGCGCCGGAGGTGTCGATGGACGCGGGGCGCGCAGGCAGGGGCTGGGTCTCGCCTTGCAGCAGCGTCAAGGCGCTGAGCAGTTCGGCCGGGCTGAGCGAAGCGATGCCGCTGCCGGGTGGCACGCGGCCGCTGCTGGCGTAGCTGCCTTGCCGGCGCATGGCCAGCAGCGAGGTCAACCGCTGCATCAGTTCGCTGTGCAGGACGTCGGCTTCGTCATCGGCATAATCGTCCGCGACGCCGGTCTGCGTGGTGTCGCCGTCGGCGGCGCGTTCGCCCCGGGATGCGCCGCCCGCCGAACCATGGCGCCGCACCACTGTCGGGTGGCGCAATTGCGGCAGGACACCGGCCTGCACCAGGCGCACGTTGACCTGGTGGTAAAGGGTGTCGAGCGCCTTCAGCACGTAACGCTCGAACATCTTCAGGATGATCAGGCGCACCCGGATGTTGACGTCGGTGAGTTCGCCCAGGGCCACGCGGAACGCTTCGGTCAGCGCGTTGGGACCGAGCGGGTTGCCGGCATTGGTCGTGGTGCGGCCGCCGCTCAGTACCGACAGCCGCTGGTTGAGCGCGATCAGCGCCGCCGACAAGCGTCCGTCGGCCTTCGCGACCATGCTGGAAACGGCGAGCGATTCCTCGAGTTCGCGATCGTCGACGAGGCTCAACTCACCGCTGGCGGAGAACGCCTTTTGCGCGTCGCTGCCGCCGCGCGCGGTCCGGCCCGCGGCAAAATCGGTGAAGCCGTGGGTGATGCGTTCGGCGAACAGGCGCTCGATGCGCGGACGTCTCTTGCGGGTTTCCCGCATGCCGTCGAAGTATTCGGTCTGGCTGGCGTTGCTCTCGGCCTTCTCGGCGAGATCGAACAGCGTGTCGTCGACATTGTCGAGCAGGCTCGCGACGAGGTTCGCCGTCTCCTTGAGGGTCATGTCGCGCACGGCGGCCAGCAGGCCACCGACGTGCTCGTGGCCCGTCTCGGACGCGCGCGAACTGATCTCCACGACCTTCGGGTCAGCATTGCCGTGCGGGTCGGATGGAATCGGCATCATGGCAACCGGGTTTCCGGAGGGGAGGATGGAGGGTCCAGTATGCCGTTTCGTGGTTGAGGGAACGTGAAGCTGCTCACAACATTGTCACAATTCGTTGCAGCGAGGCCGGTCGGAGGCCGATGGTCCCGGTCGTGCCCGCGGCGCCTACGCGGGGAAATCGCTGAGCTGCAGCGTGCCGATGCCCTCGTCCGCGAGCATCACGGGGATGTCGTCCTCGATCCGGTAGACCACCTTGCGATCGGTGGTGATGAGCCCCGCGGCAAGCGGCGCGGCAACCTTCTGCCCGGCCACGGTGTCGACCTGGCCGGCCGAGATGGCCTGGTTCAGGACGTCCAGTTCGTCGCGGCGCAGCGGACGTACCGGCGCCTTGCTGACCGGATCGCACAGGATATCCAGCAATCGTTTGTCCATGGCGCGTACAATACCCGTTTTGCGACGGACAGACCATGCGCAAAACGACGGCCACGCCCCGCGTCGGGGTGGTGATGGGTTCGCGCTCGGATTGGGACACGATGCGGCATGCGGCCGACATGCTGGCGTCGCTGGGCGTCGCGCACGAAGTCGAGGTGGTGTCTGCACATCGCACGCCGGACAAGCTGTTCGCCTACGCCGAAGGTGCGGCCGGACGCGGCATCGAGGTGATCATCGCCGGGGCCGGCGGCGCCGCGCACCTGCCGGGGATGCTGGCCGCGAAAACGCGGCTGCCGGTGCTGGGCGTGCCGGTCCAGTCGCGTGCGTTGAAGGGGCTGGATTCGCTGCTGTCGATCGCGCAGATGCCAGCCGGCGTGCCGGTGGGCACGCTCGCGATCGGCGAGTCGGGGGCGAAAAACGCGGGGCTGCTCGCGGCGGCGATCGTGGGTCTGCATGACGCCCGAATCGCGCGTGCGCTGGACGAATTTCGCAGTGCGCAAACCGAACAGGTGCTCGAGGAGTCCGATCCGCGTCTTTCACCGCCGCGGCCGGCGCCCGCAAAGCGCGCGCGCGGCCGGAGCACCTCCGCGCGATGAGCAGGCTGGGGATCCTGGGGGGCGGCCAGCTCGCGCGGATGATGGTGCTGGCGGGCGCGCCACTGGGCGTGCGATTCCGGATCGTCGATCCGGCCGCCGATGCCTGCGCGGGCCGGCTCGCACCGCTGCTCAACGAAAGTTGGGACGCGTTCGACAAGCTCGAGGCGTTTGCGCGCGACATCGACGCCGCGACCTTCGATTTCGAGAACGTACCCGCGGCGACCGCCGAATGGCTGACGGCACGCACGCGCGTCGCACCCAATGCACGGTCGCTTGCCGTTGCGCAGGACCGCGTGCAGGAAAAGAACCTGTTCCGGCAGTGCGGCTTGCCGACCACGGAATTTGCGGACGTGCCGACGCGCGCCGGGCTCGACGCGGCACTCGAGCGCATCGGCGCGCCGGCGATCCTGAAAACCCGGCGCGAGGGCTACGACGGCAAAGGCCAGTTCCGGATCAGGACCACGGCCGACGCGGACGCCGCGTGGGCGGCGCTGGGTCCACAGGCGCCTTCGCGCGGCTTGATCCTCGAGCGTTTCGTCGATTTCGATTTCGAGGCGTCGGTGGTCGCGGTGCGTGCGGCCGACGGCACGTTCCGCGCATGGCCGGTGACCCGCAACTGGCACGCGGATGGCATCCTTTCGGCCAGCCTTGCGCCCGCGGTGCGCGGCCGCGAGATCGATGCCGCGGCCTTCGCGCAGGCGCGCGCGATCGCGGAGCAGCTCGATTACGTCGGCGTGTTCGCGCTGGAACTGTTCGTCAAGGATGGCGCGCTGCTCGGCAATGAAATGGCGCCGCGCGTGCACAACTCGGGACACTGGACCATCGAAGGCGCGGTCACCTCGCAGTTCGAGAACCACGTGCGCGCGGTGCTGGGGATGCCGCTTGGCGACACCGCGGCGCGCTTCCCGTCGTGCATGCTCAACTGGATCGGCGAATTGCCGGATCGCGACAAACTGCTCGCGATTCCGGGCGCGCACTGGCACGACTACGACAAGTCGCCGCGCCCGGGCCGCAAGGTCGGGCACGCGACGGTCTGTGCCGACGATTCCGCGACGCTTGCATCGCGATTGCAACAGGTCGGTCACGCGCTCGGACGCGAAGCACAGGTGCAACCGGTGATCGTGGCGCTTACCGGGTAATACTTCAGTACGAGTTCCGTTCGTCCCGAGCGCAGGCGCGCAGCGCCGAAGTCGAAGGATGACAACGGGACGTTTCGATTCCGCGGCCCTGGGCCGCTACGCTCAGCGCGAGCGGGACACAGGATCGTTGGTGATGTCCGTTCGCGTAATCACGAGGAGGTTCGGCATGCATCGGGTTGGCGCATTTTTCGTTGCATTGGTTCTTGCCCTGGGTACGGGAGCGTTTGCGCTGCCCGCGCGTGCAGCACCCCAGGACGCGCACACGGCGCAGGATGGGCCGCTCCAGCCGAAGGTGCAGGATCAGGTCAAACACACCTGGCCTGACCAGCCGCTGGTCACGGCGAAACACGGCATGGTGGTCAGCTCGCAGCACCTCGCGACGCAGATCGGCGTGGACGTCCTCAGGCAGGGTGGCAACGCGATCGACGCCGCGGTGGCGGTGGGCTATGCATTGGCGGTCGTGCACCCGTGCTGCGGCAACATCGGCGGCGGCGGGTTCATGACGATCCATCTTGCCGACGGCAGCAACCTGTTCCTGGACTTCCGCGAAAAGGCGCCGCTCGCGGCGACGCCGGACATGATGCAGAACGCGGCCGGCAAGGTGGTGAAGGGCCGCAGCACGCGGACCTACCTCGGGGTGGGCGTGCCCGGCACGGTGATGGGGCTCGACGCGGCGCTCACCAAATACGGCACGATGGATTTGAAGCAGGTGATGGCGCCGGCCATCAAGCTCGCCCGCGACGGCTACGAGTTGCAGCCGGGCGATGTCCGCATCCTGCACACTTCGACCGACGCCTTCCGCGAACACCCCAACGTCGCCGCGATCTTCCTCGACCACGGACAACCCTGGCAAGCCGGGCAGGTACTCAAGCAGACGCAACTGGCACACTCGCTGGAACTGATCGCCGAGGGTGGCACCAAGGCGTTCTACGAGGGCCCGATTGCCGCCGCGGTGGTCAAGGCCAGCCAGGCCAACCATGGCCTGTTGAGCCTCGCGGATTTCAAGGGCTATACCGTGCAGTGGGAGAAACCCATCGAGTGCGGTTACCGCGGTTACACGATCCATTCGGCGCCGCCGCCGAGTTCAGGTGGCACGACGATTTGCGAAACCCTGCAGATCATCGAACCGTATCCGTTCGCGAAGTGGGGCTTCCATTCCACGAAGAGCGTGCACTATTTCGTGGAAGCCGAGCGACGCGCGTTCGCCGACCGCAACACCTATCTCGGCGACCCCGCGTTCGTCGACAATCCAATCGACAAGCTGCTTTCCCCGACACACGCGGCGACGTTGCGCGCCGGAATCCACCCGGTAAGAGCCACGCCGTCGTCCGAGGTCAAGGGCAGCCTCGGTCCGTACCAGGCGAAAAACACCACGCACTATTCGGTCGTGGACGACAAGGGCAACGCGGTGGCCGTCACGTTCACCGTGAACAGTTATTTCGGCATCAAGCAGATCGCCGGCGACACCGGGTTCTTCCTCAACAACGAGATGGACGACTTCACGTCCAAACCCAAGGTGCCGAACCAGTTCGGGCTGGTGCAGGGCAAGGCCAACCGGATCGAGCCCGGCAAGCGACCCTTGAGTTCGATGAGCCCGACGATCGTCACGCACGACGGCAAGCTGTTCATGGTGACCGGCAGCCCGGGGGGGTCCACGATCATCTCGACGACCATGGAAAGCGTCCTCAACGTGGTCGAGTACGGGATGGGTATCAAGCAGGCCATCTACGCACCGCGCATCCACATGCAGTGGTGGCCCGACCAGGTGTTCGCCGAGCCGGGTGCGTTCGCACCGTCCGTGCAAAAGGAACTGGAAGCGGCGGGCTACCGGATTCGCCCGGTGCACTCGTTGGGCGACGTCGAAGCCATCCTGGTGAACCCGAAGACCGGATTGCTCGAGGGTGTCAACGATCCGCGCTATCCGGCCGGGAAAGCCGCCGGATATTGATTGAGGCTTCGGTCGGCTGACCCGTGATTCGTCCTTGGAAAGCCCAATGCTGTAACGCACAACATCGAGCGTCGCAGGTTGGGCCGACGCCGTCTTTGGGCGGAAGCCCAACAGGCGTCGAACGCGTTGGGCTTCGCTGTGCTCAGCGCCAACCTGTGGGCTGCCACGGTCAATGAGGCGCAACCAGCAGCCACATGATGGCCGCCACGAAATTGTTGGTCGCGTGCAGCGTGATCGACGGCCACAACGAATGCGTGCGCACGCGCAGCCATGCCAGGAGCAGGCCCAGCAGGATCAGTGCGGGGACCGGGTACCACGCGAACTTGAAGTCGGGCAGGTGCACGCAGCCAAAAATGACGGCGCTGACCACGATCGCCCAGCCGACCCGCATGCGGCTGGCGAGCCCGGACAACAACACGCCGCGAAACACCACTTCCTCGACGACCGGCGCCACGCAGACCACAATCACCGCAAGCAGCAGGCGCATCCCGGGCGATACCTTGCCCGCCATCACCGAGACATCCTGCTGCACCGGGTTGCCGTGGGCGAGCAGTTGCGTCATCACGCCGCCCAGGAACACCATTCCGATGCCGAGTGCGACCGCCGCCACGTAGTCGCCGCCCTCGCGGGGCCGGCCGAAACCGAACCCGGGCAGATCGGCCCGCGACCACTGCATCGGCCAGGTGTGGCGCACGAAGGCAAGCATGACCGCGGCGGCCGCGGCGATCGTGACCACGGCAACGATGACCCGGGTGTCCGGATTGGCGAGTGCCGTGTGTGTGATGGCCCGGATGTCGGGCAGGCCCGCTTCGAGGCCGGTATTCGACGCCAGCCAGAAACCGATCGCCACCGCAAAGAGGCTGCCCAGGCCGAGTTGCAGGATGAAATACAGCGCCACCGTACCCAGCCCACCCCAGATGCCGGGGTGGCCGGGTGGTGATGTCGTCGCAATGTCGTTGGCAGGCGAATTTGGCAATGCTTCGGCGGGCGGATCCCCACCCTGTCCCCTGTCGTGATCTTGTGCCGGGCAACCGTTGCAATGTACCAGTGCGCCACCGGCGCCGGCATCGCGGGTGCGCGGTGCAATGACGGGGCGTTGCGTTACTTCTCGATCTTGTAATTCAGGCTCGCACGGTTGCCGGTCGTCGCGTTTTCCGCCTCGAATTGCAGGAAGCGGTTCAACGTGTAGCGCAGGGTGATGACCTGGCCCGGCGTGAACAGACCGACGCCGTAGCTCAGGAACAACCGTGGCGACAGATACTTGCCCGCGGTGAAGGCCGAGCCACCCAGTGCTTCGCTGCTGGAGACGCCAGCTTCGAGACCGAGCCGCGAACCGATCGACTTGGCGAGGCGGTCGCCGGCCATTCCGCCCAGTGCCTGTGCGGCGGTGTTGAGGGTGTCGCCTTCGCCGCTCTGCAACGCGTTCAACGGACGACCGGTGACGAGGTACGACAGCGCCTCGGCCTGTTCCATCGCCGGATCCGAGAACACGGTGAGGATCGGGCGTTGCGCCGTGCCGCGGATGCGCAGGCCCACCGTGACGTCCTCGCTGCGGATCGAACGGACAGCGCGGATGTCGAGCCCCGGGTTGTCGAGCCGGGTGCCGGCAAACATCAGCCTTCCGCGTTCGATCGAGAGGTTTTGTCCGTAGGCATGGTACTTGCCGCTGACCTGGACCTCGCCGCGCCCGGTTGCGGTTCGGCCGGGCCGCACATGCACCGCGAGCTGGCCATGCACCTTGCCGTCGAAACCGTATCCCTGCACCGTGACGTCATCGCCGAGCTTCACCGTGATGTCGGCGTCCATCGCGAGCGGCGCAGTCTTCGCCTCCTCCGGCTCATCGACGATCACCACGTCGGGTGAGGCCCGCGCCGGACCTTGCCCCGGCAATTTCTCGACCGCGACCTTGGCGGCGGGAATCGCGACGGTGCCGGTCAGGGTAAACAACCCGTCGGCCCGCGCGATGTGCAGGTCCGGCGATGCGACCACGTGCGCGGCGGGGATGTCCGCGACCAGCACGTTGTCGCCCTTGATTGCCAATGCGAGCGGGGCATCGGCGGACAGCCCGGTCGAACCCTCGACGTGGAGGACGCCCTGGCCGGATGCCACCTGGCCCTGGAGGGTCAAGTGGCCCTGGGGGTCGCCCACGACGGCGAACTCGCCATCGCGCAGCTTCAGGCCGGCGCGCGGAAGTTCGGCGGCGAAGCCCCGGGTCTGGATGCGGCCCTGGAACCGCGGCGCGGACAACGTACCGCCGAGGGCAAGCTGGCCGACGACGCTGCCCTGCACGTTGGCGATCTCGGTCGTCAACGCCGAGAGGAACGCGAGATTGCGCATGTCGGCATCGATGCTTCCGGTGAGCGCATGGTCGGCGCCACTGACCGTGACGTCGCCATTCAGATGACCGCCGCCACTCAGCGCGCCTTGCAGGAGAACGCGCTGGCTTGCGCCACTTGCGGTGGCGGTCGCTTCGATGCGGTTCCAGGCCAGCAACGGCTGGTTGGCGTCGGACGCGAACGCGATGTTGCCGGCGTCGATCGCCAGACTGGCGTTCCCCTCGAGCGTGCCGTTGGCGGCCCGCGCGAGTTTCCCGGTGCCGTCGATCGTGCCCGACGTACGCAGCGGATCGGCGCCGGAGGCCAGCGATGCCAGCATCTGCAGCGGCAATCCCTGGAGTTCGTATTGCGCCGTGATGGTGCCTTGTGTGCTGCGGTTGCCGGACAGGCACAAGTGCGGCGCGCCGGCGCTGAGGCAGAATTGCGACAGCGTCATCGCACCGCGCTCCCAGGTGATCGCGGTCGGTTGCTGCTGCCGCCACGCCGGCATGCCCTGCGGCATCAGTTGCACGTCGCTCAGCGTGCCAGTCCAGCGCCGGGTTCTTTCTTGCCAACTCCCGCTTAGCGCAAGCGCGACGCCGAGTTGTTTGCCTTCCGCGTCGAGCGAGACGTGGTGCGAGGCGGCAGTACCCGTGCCGGTCAGATGCGCGTTGTCGAAGTCCAGGCCTGAAGCGTGCACGCCGGAAAGCGCGAGTTCGAAATCGCCGCCGGGCTTGCTCAAGTTCGGGATCGACGCGTTGAGTTGCAGGGCATCGATGCGGCGGTCGCCTTCGTTCAAGCCGTTGCCGTGCATCTGGCCTGCGACGGCGAGCTTGGGCCACACGCCCTTGACGGTGAACTGTCCCTCCAGGCGTCCCGCTGCCTGCGGCAGCCAGTCGCCCAGCGAGTCAATGTCGATATTGATGGTTGCGTTGGTCGACCTGCCGTGGGTGCCGGTTGCGGCGAGTCGGCTCTGACCCACGGCCAGCAGCAGCGAGCCGTCCAGCAGGTTGGTCGGCGTGATCCGGACATCCGCCTTGCTGCCGGCCACACTGCGGCCGCGCAGGTTGCCGCCGACCTCGCTCAGTTTGAACGTTGCCTGCGGGCCGTCCGGGGTCAGCTCGCCCTGCGTGGCCAGTTTGAAGTCGAGCGCACCGTTCCAGCCGGCGAGGATCGCGCCGGGATCGAGGTGCGTTGCGGTCGCGTCGAGTTTCCACGAGGTCCGGGGTTGCAGGCCGATACTCCCGTGGGCGTCGAGTCCGCCGTTTTTCTGTACCAGCTTCAGCGTGTGCAACTCGATGGCCTGCGGCGTGCCCGCGAGATCGACCTGCACGTTGGAGAGGCGTCCATGCGGCCCGATCGCGAGCGCGCCCTTCAGGCCGAACCGCTCCGCGCTGCCGTCGAGGTGCAGTTTGCCGTGGGTGTCCAGCGGCTGTCCGACGAGATCCACGGGCAGCCGCACGTCCTGCCAGACTACGTCGAGCGACGCCGTCATGGGGGCTGCATCGAGATGCACCGCCCCGGTCGCGGTGGCGACGCCCGGCATCGAGGGTGAACGCAATCGCAGCGGGTCCAGGGTCAGTGTCTTGCCGTCATGGCGGAATTGCGCGGGGTCGATCAACACGGTGTGGTCATTGGCAACCAGCTTGCCTTGCAGCTTGCCACCTTGTGCGTTGCCGGTGCCGTGCAGGTCCAGCGCCACCGTCTTCAGGGCGGACGGCAGGGTGGGCAGGTCGTGGGCCTCGAACTGCGGTACCTCAAGGGTCAGCGTCCAGGCGTGCCGGGGATCGAGTGCGACGTCGGCGGCGAGCGTGAGCCGGATCGGTGCGGACAGCTTGGCGTGCAGTTGGGCCCGCTTGCCGTCGGACGCGGAGGTGATTTCGCCGACGTAGTGGGTGTCGTCCTGGGTCCAGTCGATGCTGGCGCGCCCCTTGCCGCGGTAACCCGGCGCGAGCGAGAGGGTGCCTTGCAGGGCAACGCGTCCGTTCGGCGCGCGCAGATCGAGCGTATCGAGTTTCAATCGGCGTGCGCTCCACACACCTGCGATCGCGAGGCTGTCGGCGGCGAATATCGATTGTCCGGCCTGACGAACGTCCATGTGGCTGACTACCGCGTCGTCCAGCACGATCGTCAGCGGCGGCTTGAGCGACTGCAGCGAAATGCCGCCCGATGATTTCGATGCCGCGGCTGGCGCCATGTCGAATTCGATGCCGTCGATACGCGCCTTCCGGACGTGGAGACTCCCGCCAAGCAGCGCCCAGGGTTGCAGGTCGACCACGACGTGCCTGACCTGCAGCGTGTCGCCGCTGTCGTCGCGATAGCGCAACCCGTTGATCGTGGTTTCGCCCGCGAGCGTACCGCTCGCGCCCGCGTAGGCGAATTGGCCTTGCATCATGGCGACGCCGCGGTCGAGCGCGAAGCGCAGGCCGGATGGGGTATGGATCAGCCATGCGAACGCCACGACCAACGCGACGACGAGCACGATGACCACCACGCCGATCCCGAGGGTCCATTTGCGTGCGCGGGTCATGCTCACAGATCCGGTCCGATCACGATGTGCAACTGCGCACCGTGGTAGTACGAATTGTTGACCGGTACGCCGACGTCCACGCGAACCATGCCAACCGGTGAGCGCCATCGCAGGCCCAAGCCGACACCGGTGTTGGCGTGGAAGTCGGCGCCGTCGAAGGCGTCGCCGGAATCCACGAAAGCCGCCATCCCCCAGTCACGCGTGAAATAGTGTTCGAGGGTGGCGCTGCCGACCAGCAGGCGCTGGCCGCCCACGACGAGCCCGTAGCTGTTGCGCGGGCCGATGGCCTGGTACGCGTAGCCACGGATCGAACGGTCGCCGCCGGCGTAGAAGCGCAGCTGCGGTGGCAGTTTGCTGAAATCCGCCGCGCTCGTGATGCCGGCATCGCCGCGCAGGATCAGGCGGTCACGCCGCCCGAGAGCGTGGATCCACACGACGTTGGCGAGTGCCTGGGCGAATTGGGTATCAATGCCGGGCCCCGCGCGCGCGATCAGGTTGATCGAATAGCCCTTGCGCACGAACAGCGGGTTGTCGGCGGACTTCTTCGTCAGCGCGATTTCGGGGTAGATCAGGGTGCTTTGGCCATGTTCGACGCCCGGGATGTCCACGTTGCGGTTCGAGTTGCCGACCGTGAAGGTACCGCTCAACAGGTGCACGCCGATTGTGCGCACGAACCCGTGCCAGTCGCGCGTTTCGTTGGCCGCCAGCGAGAACATGCGCGATACCGAGGTCTTGGTGTTCTCGTCGCGATACCCGATGCCGAGGTTGAAACTGGCATGGTCGCGGCCGGGACGCGGGATGCCGTAGACGATCTGGGCGGTTTTGAGGCGTTGCGCGACCAACACCTGCGTATCGAGGGTGTGGCCGCTGCGGTTGAGCCAGCGCCGTCGGACCCCGGCACGCACGCCGGGGCCGGTGTCGGTGCCGACGAAGATGCCGGCGGTATACACGGTGCGCTTGGCGGGCGCGACGTCGACTTTCACCGGCACCACGTGATCCTTTGCCTTGTCCAGCTCGGGCTGCACGGTGACGATCGAAAAATAATCGGCGTCGTTCAACTGCTGTTGCAGGGCGAGCAGGCTGTCCTGCGAATACCAGTCGCCGGGTTGCCAGGGCACGTAGCGTTGCAGGAACCCAGGCTTGAACTGCGAGCCGGTGAAGCTGACGTCGCCGAGCTTGTAGCGCTCCCCGATCGCGTAGTGCAGATGGATCGCCGCGCTGTTCGCGGCGCGCGTGACCTCGACCCGATGCACCGTTGTCTTGGCATCGAGCCAGCCGTGTTCCAGCAACGCGGTACCGATCGCATTCTTGGAAGCCTCGTATATCGCATCGTTCATCGGCTCGCCGACGCGCGGATGGAATACGCGCACCACGTGCCGAACCGATGGCAGCTCCAGTGCGATATCGGGCACCTGCAGATCGAGTGTCGCAACCTTGGTTGCCGTACCCGGCGTGACTTGCAGATGCAACGTCCATGCATCGCCTTGATGGGTCAGATCGCTTTTGGCCGTTGCGTTGTAGTAGCCGTAGGGTTGCAGCGCTGTCGCGGCCTGTCGGGCCGCGTCGTCCGCGAGCGCGCGGGCCTGGGTGGCGCTCACGTCCTTGCGACCCGCGTACTGGCTTGCCGACACCTGCGTGCGGACCGCGTCGGCGAGTTCCTCGCCGACGCCGCCGATCGTCACCTTCAGGGTGTCGGCATGCGAGGAAGGTAAACCGGCGCACGCCAGGATCGCGAACATCGCGAGCGTGCAACACCGTTTGACGGGCACGCGGGCAGGGAGGCAAGTGCGTCGCGCTGGCACGTCGATCCTCACGTGGTGGCGGTGCTGGCCTCGACCGTTGCGGGTGAGTCGGCCCGGCTGATTCGCGATGGCGTCTGCTTGGGTTGTGGCGCCGCCTCCGGTTCTTCGCGGGAATAATGCGCCACCAGCGCGCCGACCAGCGCGGACAGGTAGGGGATGGCCTGCGCGCCGAGGATCACCATCCACAATTCACCCTCGACGTAGTACGAGCCGAAGTTGATCGCCATGCCGATGATCGCGAGGATCAGCGCCACCGACATCATCAGTTCCTCGCGCACGGGCCCCAACGCACCTGCGGCACCGCCTCCGAGACGCCGGCTCTTGGCGGTACGCACGAAGTCGGTCTTCTGCTTGATGAGTCCCATCCATATGCCGCGTGCGATCGCGTGGGACAGCCCCATGCTGGCGATCGAGGCCATCAGCGTGTCGCGCCAGCCACACGGTACCCGCGCGCGATAAAGCACGATGCCGAACAGCGCCTTGGCGACGAAGAAGCCCATCACCGGAATCAGGAACAGTCGCATCGGCAGGCTGAAGATCGTCGGTGCCAGCAACATGCCTGCGGTCCAGGCGAGCGCCATCAGGGTGAACACCATGTGCAGCGCATCGGCAAACCACGAGAACCAGCCGGTCAGGAAGTGGAAGCGCTGACCCGCTGAGAGCGGTCCTTTGCGGACCATCCAGTCCCAGCGACCCCTCAGTATCTGCATGGCGCCGAACGCCCAGCGGTAGCGCTGGCTCTTGTAGGCGCGGAAATCGGCCGGTGTGAGGCCCTTGCCCATCAACTCGTCGACATACACGGTTTCGTAACCCGCGTGCATCAGGCGCAGGCCGAGTTCGGCGTCCTCGCAAATCGTCCATTCGGACCAGCCGCCGGTACCTTCCAGCGCCACCCGACGCACCATGGTCATGGTGCCGTGCTGGATGATCGCGTTGCGTTCGTTGCGATGATGCATGCCGATCCGGAAGAATCCGTCGAACTCCCAGTTGGTCATCCGGCGGAATGCATGGGTCTGGAAGTCGCGGTGTGCCTGCGGGCACTGCACCACCGCGACGTTGCGGTCGTGGAAGTAGCCGGTCAGCGACGCGAGCCAGTCCTCGCGCACCACGTAATCCGCGTCGACCACGGCGATGACATCCGCTCGCGGATCGGTCTGCTTCAGACCGTAGTTGAGCGCACCGGCCTTGAAGCCCGGCCACGGGTCCAGGTGGAAAAACCGGAATCGCTTGCCGAGCCGTTCGCAATGCGCCTCGAGCGGTTTCCAGACTTCCTCGCGTTTGGTGTTGTTGTCGATCACCAGCACTTCGAAGTTGCGGTAGTCGAGGGCAGCCAGCGAATCCAGCGTCTCGATCACCATCTCGGGCGGTTCGTTGCAGCAGGCGAGGTGGATCGACACGAACGGTTGCCGGTCCGGCGGATCGGGTTGGAGCAGGCCGAAATGCCGGATCCACTTCCTGCGCCACAGCACCTCGACAAACTCGAAGCCGTTGATCAGGATGATCGCGAGGATCGCCAGTTGCGCCGGGAACAGGATGATCAACATGCCCCAGTCGACGACATCGAGGTAGAACTGGAACGGCACCGTCACCGACCAGACGATCAAGGCCGCCGCAAGCTGGATCAGCGCCAGGTACACGAAGCGGCCGGCGAGCTTGAAACGTGCGAACCGCCACGCGAACCACAGCATGGGCCCCAGCGCGAGCAGCCCCGAGGCCAGTGCCTTCCACGGCCACGTTGGATCCTCCAGCACCGGCCCGGTCAGCGGGAACTTGAGCTGCCGGTCGGCATTGAACACGCCCCAGTACGCGCCGGTGCGGCCCTCGCCCAGGCCCTCCTTCCAGGGTTGGTCGATGGCCTCCATGATGTAGTAGTCGAGATGCCGCGCGCGCGCGACGTTGAACCATTCGCGCAGGAAAATCGCCTGGTTGGCGGTGGACGGTTTGGCGAATTCGAAACGATCGCCGTTGGAGGGCCAGCCGACCTCGCCGATCACGATGTGCTTGTCCGGGAACAGTTGCTGCAGGTGCTGATAGCGCATCAGGACGTCGCCGATCGCGTCCTTGCGCGGCACCCCCTCCCAGTACGGCAGCAGGTGCACCGTGATGAAGTCGACGTGTTGGGCGAGTTCGGGATACTTCTCCCAGATGTGCCAGGGTTCGGCGGTCGAGACCGGCTGGTTGACCGCGGCGCGCACGCGGTCGATGTAGGCCATCAGTTTTTCGGGCTCCATGTCGTGGCGCAGCAGCACCTCGTTGCCGACCTCGACGCGCTTGATGTCCGGCCAGCGCTGCGCCTGCGCGATGAGCGCCTCGATTTCACGGTGGTTGTTGTCGTTGCGGCGATCGAGCCATGCGCCGGCCATCACGTCGAGGTGGTGTTTCATCGCCAGCCGCGGGATCTCCGGGTACTGCAACACCGAGTACACGCGCACGCGACGCGTATGTTTCGCCATCAGCGCAAGGTCGGCGTCGACTTCCTTGTCGGTCGGGAATGTTCCCGTCAGCGGACTTTGATAGCGCTGGAACGGGCTGTACGCGAAACCGGCGGTCTGGCCGTTCCACGGCACCACGCTGGTCGGGCGGTCGGCGATCGCCCACAGTGCGAAGTTCAGCGCCGCCACCAGCAGCGCCAGCAGCAACGCCATGGCGAGTGCGCCTGCGCGCCTCGGGCGCACGTCGACAGTGGCCATTTGATTCAAGGGTTCTCCCGGTCGGATCGCTGCTGGAAAAACCGCACAAGATTAAGGGTAGGTGCCTGAAGGTTTTGCAAATCGGAGGAGCCTGGGCCGCTACAATCAACGAAATGCAGGAATATATCCTCCGCCAGGGGACCGCACCGCTGCTGGTGAGCCTGCCCCACGACGGCACCGGGCTGCCGGCGACCGTCGCCGCCCGGATGACGGTCACCGCCCGCCGGGTGCCGGATACCGACTGGCACGTCGGCCGGTTGTACGATTTCGCGGGTGAACTGGGGGCGTCGGTGATCGTGCCCCGCTGGTCGCGTTATGTCGCCGACCTGAACCGCGACCCCGCCGGACACGCGCTTTACCCCGGGCGCAGCGAAACCGCGCTGGTCCCGGTCACGACGTTTGCGGGCGAGCCGATCTACACCCATGGCGATGAACCCGGCACCCGGGAAGTCGCGCTCCGCCGCGAAATGTACTGGCAGCCGTATCACGATGCCCTGCAGGCGGAACTGGCGCGGATGCGGCAACAACATCCGCGCGTGGTGCTCTGGGACGGGCACTCGATCAGGGCCCGGGTGCCGAAGTTCTTCGACGGGCAATTGCCGGATTTCAACCTTGGAACCGCCGATGGTGCGAGTTGTTCGGCCACCCTGCAGGAGCAACTGGCGGCCGTATTGCGCGAGCGCGCGGACGGCAGTTTGTTCACCCATGTCGTCAACGGTCGCTTCAAGGGTGGCTACATCACCCGCCACTACGGTCGGCCGGAGGCCGGGGTCGAAGCGGTGCAATTGGAGCTCGCCCAGTACACCTACATGGACGAGGACAGTTTCGAATACCTGCCCGAACGCGCGGCGCCGGTGCAAGACCTGATCCGGGCGTTGCTGGAGACGTGCCTCGGCCACGCCGTGGGCCCTGACTCCGCTCGGTCAAACGGGTAGGGCGGAACCGGCGAAGCCGTTCCGCCGCAGCGGTTCGTGGCGGCAGTCGCTGCACGGATTCCGCCCCACGTTTGTTCAGCGGGTGCCGAGCCTGGCGACGCATTTCAGCTCGATCGCGATTGGCGTCGGCAATGCGGTGATGCCCAGCGTGGTGCGGCAGGGCGCCGCCGACGGGTCGGGGAAATGTTCCTGCCACACCGCGTTGTAACCCTTGAAGTCGCGCGCCATGTCGGTGAGGAACACGGTTACATCGACCAGGTCCTCCCAGTGCGCACCGCCCGCTTCCAGCACCGCGCGCACGTTGGCGAACACTTGTCGCGTCTGCGCAGTGATGTCGTGGTCGATCAACTCGCCGGCGGCATCATGGACATTGCCGGGAATCGCGTTGCTGCCCGGCGTGCGCGGACCGATGCCGGACAGGAACAGCAGGTCGCCGACACGGCGGGCGTGCGGATAGGTGCCGACCGGAGCGGGCGCGGCCCCGGTATGGACAGAGTCGGTCATGGGTGCGTTCCGGGACTACTGCAGAGAACCGCCTTCATCAGCGACCGTGCCAGGTTGGCGACGTTGCACGCCGCGTGAACGTCGCCGGGTATCGCCCCGGCAGCCTGGTTGGTGGACGCCGCGACCGTGATCGTGTTGTTGCCGATCACGCGGTCGCGTTCGTCGGTGACGGTCAAGCGATAACGGTGGTCCGGGCGCAGGTATAACTCGCCGATCGGGGTGCTGGAATTGCTGCTGGTGACCTCGATGTTGCCGATGGTCATCAACGGCACGGGATCCAGCACCATGCGGTCCGCGGGAATCGCATCGTCGCCCTCGTCGGCATAGCGTGCCGCAACCATGCACGGCCAGTGGTCACGGCAGACGCTGCCGTTGACCATGACCGGCACGCGTGCGCCCCACAGGTTTGCCCAGGTGGGGCGGCCGTGCACGAAATGCTCTTGCGGAAAGATCACGCTGACGTCGTATCCCGGCCGCAGCGACCACGGTTTGCCGTCCTTGTTGATGAAGACGATGGGATGCTTCGGATGCAGCGCATCGACGATCGCGGCGTAGTCCGGATGGTCCATCGCGGAATTCTGGTGCGGGATCAGGACGGTCTGCTCCACCGAGAGCGGCGTGATGCCGCTGTCCTTCATGAAGTGCTGGGCCATCGATTGCGCGCCGAGGAACTGGCCGGTCTTCTGGATATGCGCGTAGCCCGCGTTGACCACCAGGCGTGCGTTGGGATCGTTCTTCAGGGCCGCCCAGAGATGTTCCGCCTGCTGGGCCTCGCGCGCATTGCCGGTGTGGTTGGCATCGGCCTCGTAGGCGATGACCTTGTAACCCAGCCTCAACGCCGCACGTACCATCTCCGCATAGATCGGCTCGCGCATGTAGAAGCCGCTGGCAGCGATCGGGTAGCCACGCTTGTTCAGCGCCGCGATGTCGGCGGGGTACAGCGTTTCCACTGCGAAGACATTGAAACCTTCCTTGCGCAGCGGCTCCAGCAGGCGCACGGTCAAGGTGCGTGTCAAGGCGATGTTGTGGGCCTCGTTGAGGAACACGACACGGTATCCCTTGGCAAGGTTCGGGATGTAGTCCAGCGCGGGAACCGGGTGCCAGCCTGGCTGCGTCATGGGCGACGGCCTGTCGTCCGGCAGCGGCTTCTGGTCGATGGAAAACGCCGTCTCGGCGTCCTTGTAGTCACCGATGAAGCCCTGGTACCAGGACAGGTACTGGCCGAAGATGGCGCGGAACGCCGGGTGCCCGTCGGCGGCCCACGCGTGGCGCATGACCTGGTACTGGGCCAGCAGGTCGTGCCGCGCGTTCGCACGTTTCATGATCGCGTCGGATTTGGTCATCGCCTCGATCTGTTTCTCGCGCCATGCGGAAGGCAGCTGCGCGTAGGCTGCCTGCGAGCAGCCGAGTGCCAGGCATGCCAGGATGCAGCTTGTTCGCAAGGGCTTCATGGCGTTCATGCGGATCTCCGGGCAGAGTCGATGCAACGCTATGGCGATCCCGTCCGCGGCGTTTCGCTTGTCGACGAAGCGTTCATGCAGCGATGGTGCCGCGCGGCGCCAATGCGCGTTCGTAATTGCCATCCAGCGATTCGAACCGCGCCACGTCGATGCCGAGGTCGTTGATGCAACCGTCGGAAAGACCATAGCACCACCCGTGCACGGTGAGGTTCTGCCCACGATCCCAGGCTTCGCGCACGATGGTGGTATGACAAGCGTTGGCGACCTGTTCGATCACGTTGAGTTCGCAAAGACGGGCGTGGCGTTGCGCCGGAGTGGTGCCTTCGATATCGGCGCGGTGCCGCTCCATGATGTCGCCGATGGGGCGCAGCCAGTTGTCGATCAACCCGAGGCGATTGCCTTCCAGCGCGGCTGCGACGCCGCCGCAGCCATAGTGGCCGACCACCATGATGTGTTCGACCTTCAATGCATCCACCGCGAACTGCATCACCGAAAGGCAGTTCAGGTCCGAGTGCAGCACGAGGTTCGACACGTTCCGGTGCACGAACACCTCGCCCGGTTCCATGTCGATGATCTGGTTGGCCGGCACCCGCGAATCCGAGCAGCCGATCCACAGGTACTTCGGCGCCTGCTGCCGTGACAGGCGTTCGAAGAATTGCGGGTCCTGCGCGCGGATGCGTTCCGACCAGCGGCGGTTGTTTTCCAGCAGTTCCTTGGGCGATGCCATTGAAGTCGCTCACTACGTTCGCTGTAAAGCGCAAATGGTAAAGGGTAGGAGCGGGACCGCGACACTCCTTGCAGCCCCGCCATGCGGGATGGTTCCACGGTTGGCAGGCGGCGCAGCCGCCGACTTATCGCGCGATGCAGATGTTCTTGGGCTCGGTGAAAAATCTCAGCGCCTCCACGCCGCCCTCGCGGCCCATTCCGGAGTGCTTGACGCCACCGAACGGCGTACGCAGGTCACGCAGCATCCAGCAGTTGATCCACACGATACCAAAGTCGATGCGTGCAGCCACGCGATGGGCGCGGGCCAGGTCGCGGGTCCACAGCGACGCTGCCAGGCCGTAGTCGGTGCCGTTGGCGATGGCGACGGCGTCGTCTTCGGTGTCGAACGGAATCAGTGTCACCACCGGGCCGAAGATTTCCTCGCGATTGGTCGCGCAGTCCTGCGGCAATCCCTCGATCACGGTGGGTGCGACGAACCGCCCGCCTGCGCAGCGTCCCGGCATCTGCACTGCGTCGCCACCAATGAGGATGTTGCCGCCTTCCTCCCGGGCGCGGGCGATGCAGCCCATGACCTTGTGAAAATGCGGCTCCGACACCAGCGCACCGAGGTCGCTTGAATCATCATTCGGGTCGCCCACCCGCAGTGCTTTCACCTGTTCGAGATACCGACGTTTGAAATCGTCATGGATCGAGCGCTCGACCAGCAGCCGCGAGCCACACAGGCAAATCTCGCCCTGGTTGGAAAAGCCAGAACGCACGATGGTGTCGAGGTTGGCGTCGGAGAGGTCGGCATCGGCGAACACGATGGCCGGATTCTTGCCGCCCATTTCCAGCGATACCTTCTTGAACTGTTTCGCCGCGGCCTCGGCGATGTAGGCGCCCGTGCGCGTGCTGCCGGTAAACGACACCGCTTTGATTTTCGGATGCTCAACGATCGCCTTGCCGACCTTCGGACCGAGCCCGTGCACGATGTTGAGCACGCCGGGCGGCAAGCCGCATTCGATCGCGAGTTCGGACAGCCGGAACGCCGTGAAAGGCGTGATTTCGGAAGGTTTGGCGACCACGGCGTTGCCGGCTGCGAGCGCCGGTGCAATTTTCCAGGTGAAGAGATAAAGCGGCAGGTTCCATGGCGAGATGCAGCCCACCACGCCCAGCGGCTGGCGCAAGGTGATGTTGATCGCGCGCGCATCCACGTGCGACTCGCCCGGCCATTGCGTGATCGCCTCGGCAAAGAAACGCAGGTTCGCCACTGCGCGCGGGATGTCCACGCGGCGCGCGAGCGCGACCGGCTTGCCCGAGTCGCGCGATTCCTCGCGGGCAAGGTCATCGAGCGTTGCTTCGACCGCGTCGGCGAGACGGTGCAGGTGTTGCGCGCGTTCGCCATTCGGCAGCGCCGCCCACGCCGGCGCCGCGCGCTCGGCCGCCGCGACGGCAGTGTCCACGTCGCGCGCATCGGAATCGGGGCAACGGGTGTAAACCTTGCCTGTCGCGGGCTCGAACACGTCCAGGTACGTGCCGTTTGCCGGCGCGACCAGCTTGCCATCGATCAGGTTGGAAAGTGCGATATCACTCATGGACGCGTGGCATGGTCGGGTGCCGGCAGTTTAGCCTGCCCGAGTCCCGAGTTCGCTACAACGAACGCGTGCGCCCGCCATCCACCGGCACGTTGATGCCGGTGATGTAGCCCGCGGCGGGCGAGGCGAGGAACGCGACCGCGGCGGCGATCTCGGACGGATCGGCGAAACGCCGCATCGGGATCTCCGCTTCCAT
>DASTIS010000134.1:0-2754 GCA_035717365.1 Rhodanobacteraceae bacterium | reverse complement strand
CGCATTTCCGGCGACGGCGGGGCGAGGAAGTTGCCTTGGGCGAAATGGACGCCGGCCGAGAACAGGGTCGGCATGCTCGCGGCTTCCTCGATCCACTCGACGACGGTGCGCTTGCCCGCCGCGTGGGCCTGCGAACACAATTCGCGCACCTTGAGTTCGTTTTCCGAGTGGTGGGCGAGATCGGCGGTGAGCGCGCGATCGAGCTTCAGGTATTCGGCATCGATGTGCTTGAGCGCCTGGAACGAATTCAGACCCGACCCGAATTGTTCCAGCTCGAACGCGCCGCCACTCTTGCGCCAACGCTCCACGAAGTTGTGTGCCGGCTTGAGGCAGGTCATGACCTTGGCCTCGGGGACTTCGAACACGATCTGCGAAGCCTGGACGTCGGCGGCGGCGAGCTTCTCGTCCACCCAGTCGGCAAGCGTCTCGTCGTGCAGGGTAAGCGTCGAGAGCTTGACGAACAGGGTCGTCGGATGCGGCTTCTCCGGGGATTTTCCGAGTGCCTCGATCACGTGCTCGATGACCCAGCGGTCGATGGCGAGCATGCGGTCGTTGCGCTCGGCGATCGGCATGAAGTGCGCCGGCAGCACCTCTTCGGTGGGCCCGCGCATCCGCAGCAGCACTTCGTAGAACTCGCCTTCCTCGCCCTGCAGACTCACTATCGGCTGGTAATACAGCACGAAGCCGTCCTGTTCGAGCGAGGCATCGATCATGTCCAGCCATTGCTGCTCGCGGGCCAGCTCGGCCTTGTCGGCTGCAGCGGGATCGTGAATGTCGATGCGGTTGCCGCCCTGGCCGGATGCGGCCCGCAACGCATCGTTGGCCAGCGACAACAACACCTGTGATTTGGCGTTCTTCTCGACCAGCAAGCTGCCGCCGATGCTGATGGTCAGGCTCGTGGAGCGGCCCCCGGCTTCGACGATGGTGGCCTCGACGCTGCTGCGCAGCGATTCCGCGATCTGCTGCACTTCGGCCTGTGCGTGATTCGAAAGCAGGATGCCGAACGAATGGTCGCCGATCCGGCCGGCGCAGTCCGACTCGCGCAGGTGCTGCTTGACGGTTTCGGCCAGTTGGCGGAGTACGTCGTCCGCGCCGGCGAGCCCGACGGTGTCGAGCACCGCGCGGTAGTTGTCGGGTTCGAGCAGCAACAGCGCCTGGTCGGTCGCGCCGTCGATCACGCGGGCCACGGCCGAGTCGAGCAATTCCAGAAAATGCGCGCGGTTGTACAGGCCGGTCAGTTGGTCCCGGGTCTTGAGGCGCCGCAATTCCTCTTCGGTTGCGTTGTCGGAGGCCGGGAGCCTGAAAACGATCTGCTGGCAGGGCTCGCCCTCGTAGGTCGCGGATGAAAACTCCATTACCGCGTCGAACGTGCTGCCGTCGCCCCGCTGTGCGGTCAGGTCGAGCTTCGGCGGAGGCTTCTCGCCACGCGCGAGGCGCTTGAGCAGATCCTTGAAGTCCGCGATGTGCTGCGGGGCGACGAGGTCGAGGATGGTCAGTCCTTCCACATCCTCGAAGCCCTGGAAACCGAACATATCGAGATAGGCGTTGTTCGCGCGGACGTGGGTGCCTTCATGGATGTACGCGATCGGATCGCGCGAGGAATCGAGCAATGCATCGCAGCGCCGCGCGGATTCACGCAGCATCGCCTCCAGTTTGCGCACGTTGCGGCGGGTATTGAGCGCGTCGAGCTCGCGCCTCACCACCGCTTGCAGTTGATCGTGACGGTTGCGCAGGGCGATGCCGCGGATGCTCTCGTGGGCCAGGATGCCCGCAACGGTGTCGTCGGTCAGGCGGTCGGTCAGCGCCAGCAATGCGACGTCCTTGGCGGTGGCATCGAGTGCATGCGCAATGAATTCGATGGAGATTTCCTTGCACGCCGGATTGGCCAGCACCAGGTCCGGGATGAACGACTCGAGGCTCGCCGCCAATTCCGCTTCGGTCGAGATGCGCTGCGGACGCAGCGCCATGCCGCTGTTGCGCAGCACGCTGATGATCTGTTCGGCATCCTCCGCCTGGTCTTCGGCGATGATCAGCTTTGTAATGGGTTCGGGCAACATGATCGGCCTTTGCAAAGCATCTGAACAAGCAGCTGCGTCCGCGCCCGGGAATGTTGCGCCCGGCTCGTCGCAGTTTCTGGCGACCCCACCGAGGCCCCCGATCGGCTCGCCACGCCTTCATCCTGGCGGACGTGGCTTTTTACCCTATCGAAGGCGGCAGCGCCAGCATGCCGCATTACAGCGGGCGCTTGGCGACGTCGCCCGGCACCTCGCGTACCAGCCGTGGTACAAGGTATCCGGGAAGCCGCATGCGCAACATCCCGGCCAGTTCCCGGGCGCGCGCATCGGCGACCTCGAAATGGGCCGTGCCGCGCACCCGGTCGAGCTGGTGAAGGTAGTAGGGGAGCACGCCGAACGCGAACAGCCGTTCGGAAAGGGTAGCCAGCGTCCCGGCGTCATCATTGACCCCCCGCAACAACACCGACTGGTTGAGCAGGGTCGCGCCGGCTTCGCGTAGGCGGCTGCAGGCCGCGCCCACGCTGGCATCCAGCTCGTCGGGATGGTTCGCGTGCAGGACCACGACGCGTTGCAACGGCAGTCCGGAGAGCCATGCGCAGAAGGCAGCGTCGATGCGCTCGGGCAGCACCACCGGCAGCCGTGAGTGGACGCGCAGGCGCAGCACGTGGGGCAGCCCGCGGAGCGCATCGGTGAGATTTGTCAATTTTTGTGTCGAAAGCACCAGCGGGTCGCCGCCGGA
>DASTIS010000133.1:0-5921 GCA_035717365.1 Rhodanobacteraceae bacterium | reverse complement strand
GTGTCGGGCCCACCCAGCTCGCTCGCCTCGCTGGCGGAACGAATCCTTGATTCCATGGATGTGCGTGTCGAGGCTTTCGCGATATGCCGGATCGCCCGCGGCGCGGCACTCGTCGTCCCGGCCATTTCCGACCTGAAGATCATGTATGTGCTCAAGGGCACGTTGCATCTCTCGGTTGAAGGCTGTGAACCGCTGGTCTCGCCGGCGGGCAGCATCGTCCTGCTGCCCAAGAATCTGGCGCGCACGCTGTCCGGCCAGGACTCGGTCAACCGGACGTTTGGTATCGAAGAAGCCCTCCACAGGGGGCTTCACAACCTCATGTACCTCGATGCGTTCGTTGGACCAGAACCTGAAATTCGTGTGCTGTGTGGGCGGATCCAGATCGGTTTTGCCACTGATTTCGATGCATTCGACGGACTCGTTCGACCCATAAGTGCCAAGCCGGACAACGACGCTTTTGTCAGAAGCGCCTTCGAAACCATGCTCGACGAGAGCAGATTCCGCACAGCCGGTTCCCGGATTCTCGCGAACACCTTGATGAAAGCGTGTCTGGTCGAACTTCTGCGGCACGACCTCCATCAATTGCACCAACCCGGCAGCCCGCCGGCGATCCTCCTGAAGCCTGGGGTGGGCCGATCAGCCATCGCCATCCTCGCACAGCCATCAGCCGCGCATACCGTAGCGTCGTTGGCCAAGGTTGCGGGCATGAGTCGTTCCGCCTTCGCCAAGGCATTCGTGGAAACCATGGGCACAACGCCGATCGACTTCGTGACGCGTGCGCGGCTCGCCAAGGCGCGTGACCTGATCGGGGCAGCCGAGGGTTCGGTCACGTCGATTGCGAAAGCCGTGGGCTTCTCCAGTCGCAGCCATTTCAGTTCGCGATTCCGCGAGCGCTACGGCGAAGATCCCTCGGCATTCCGCAAGCGAACCCGGCAGAAAACGAACGTTGCCTCCGATGATCCAGCGGTGCTTCCGGAAACCACCCATGGCCCCGCGCATTGAATATCGAATGGGCTTTCCATTCCGACGACATTTCCATCAAAGCGACAAACCACGGAGGAGACAATGACGATGAAAGCGATCGTGGTAACGGACCAGGCTGCGGGAACGGCGGGGATGAAGCTGGTGGAGCGGCCCGAGCCGCAAGCAGCGATCAACGACGTCGTCGTCCAGATTCATGCGTCCGGATTCGTCGGAACCGAGTTGACGTGGCCCTCGACCTGGACCGATCGCCTCGACCGCGACCGGACACCGACGATTCCCGGACACGAGTTGGCCGGGGTGGTGACCGCACTCGGCTATGGCACGGCTGGGCTGTCGCCGGGACAGCGGGTGTTTGGCCTCGCGGACTGGTATCGCGACGGCACCCTGGCGGAATATGTCGCCATCGAGGCACGCAACCTCGCGCCGCTGCCGGGCGACGTCGACTTCACGGTGGGCGCGAGCCTGCCGATCTCGGGCCTGACGGCGTGGCAGGGACTGTTCCAGCACGGCCGCCTTCAGTCCGGGCAGAGTGTCATCGCGCACGGCGCGGCCGGCGCCGTCGGCTCGATGGTGACGCAACTCGCACGTGAAGCCGGCGCCTACGTCATCGGCACCGGACGCGCCGCCGACCGCCAGAAGGTGCTCGACTTCGGCGCGCAGGAGTTCGTCGACCTCGATAACGACACGCTGGAAGACGTCGGCGGCGTCGATCTGGTGTTCGATGTCATCGGCGGCGACATCGGGAAGCGGTCTGCAAGCCTGATTCGAGCCGGGGGAACACTGGTGTCCATCGTCGGGCCAGCCGAGGCGCGGCCCGCCGATGGCGTGGCGGTCGACTTCGTTGTCGAGTCCGACCGCGCCCAACTGACCGAGATCGTCCAGCGCGTGCGGGATGGACGACTGCGGACGAACATCGGCAACGTCTCGACCCTCGACGAAGCCGTCGCCGCTTTCAACCCGACCAGGCGGATCAGCGGCAAGACAATCATCCGCGTTCGTCCATGAGGACTTGGGGACGGCGACCGATCCACTTGACGTATTCCCAGAAGGAGCAGCCATGACACAGCCACTTCAAGACATCGACGATGCATTCATCGCCCGCCAACGTAAGCGTTTGCTCGAGCTGCGGGCTCAACTGATTGCCAGCGGCGACGCGGCCGGCGTGGATGAGAATACGCTGCAGGTCGCGGCAGGCGATGAACCCCAGGACGCCGTCGACGACGGTGACCGCCTTGAACAACAAGGCAACGATGAAGCGCTACTCGCTCATGATCTGGACAGGATCGCGAGCATCGATCGCGCCCTGGAAAAAATCCGGGACAACACGTACGGCCTGTCCGACGGCAATGGCGAGCCTATTGGTCTCGCGCATCTCGAGGCCGTGCCCGAGGCGATTTTCACCGCGGACGAACTCCGTGCCCGCCAGGGATGAACCAGAACGGGGTCAGGTTCACTTCCCTACAAGGTAACGCGGTGAGTCCCCACGCCGCACCGGGACTTGCCCATCTACCGTCCGCTTGGTCACGCCGCGAACCTTGCGGCATGGCTCGACAACCACGCCTCGACCTGCCCGGCATCCCGCAGCACGTTGTCCAACGTGGCAACAATCGCTTGCCGTGCTTTCTGGATGAAGGCGATCGGCACCGCTACCTGCGTATTCTCCACGAGGCACTACACGACACCGGCTGCTCGCTGCACGCCTACGTCTTGATGGACAACCACGTCCACCTGCTGATGACGCCACCGACGACGGGAGCCGTCGCTCGCTTGATGCAGAAACTCGGCCGCAGCTACGTCGGCCAGTTCAATGCTCGCCATCAACGCACCGGAACGCTATGGGAAGGCCGCTACAAAGCGTGCCTCGTCGACAGTGAAAGCTACGTGCTGCATTGTCAGCGCTACATCGATCTCAACCCGGTGCGCGCCCAGATGACCGACAACCCGGCGGCCTATCCGTGGTCGAGTTGTCCGGCGCATTGCGGCCGGAGAACGGATCCCCTGCTCACCCCCCACCCGGCCTATGCAGCCCTGGGCGAGAACAGTGACGCGCGCGCCGCGGCATACCTCCAGCTATTGTGCGAAACCCTCACCGACGATGATCTGGCGGCCATCCGCACCTACCTGCAACAGCAACGCGCACTGGGTCGCCGTCCGTTCCAGGCTATGGTAGGAATCAAAACCCGTCGATTCGCTGGCGTCCGTCCCGCCCACCGTCCCGCTCGCGTCCCGTCACCCGACGGGAAGTGAACCTGACCCCGTTCTTTTGAAGACCTCGCGACAGGATGCTTGCATGATGCGCAAATCCATGTCCATGGCAGCGCCGCCCATCGACGCCACCCAACGCAAACTGATGGTCGGCATCATCATTGCGACGCTGATCCTGTTGGCTGTCGTGATCATCGCCCTGGCGCGCGGCGGTCGCCCCGATCCGCCGGCGCTGCGCGCCGCCGCCACCCTGCTCAATGGTCCATGGCAGTTCCATACCGGCGACGACCCGCGCTGGGCGGCACCGACTACGGACGATTCCGGTTGGCAGACGATCGACATGACCGCGTTGCCGGGCAGTCACGACGGCGACGTGGGCCTGCCCGATTACGTGGACGGTTGGGCGGCGCACGGTCACCGCGGCTATCACGGCTACGCCTGGTATCGGCGCGCGGTGACGGTGCCGGCCGGACAGGCGTCCTGGGTCATCCTCGGGCCAACCATGGTCGAGGACGGCTACGAACTGTATTGGAACGGGCAACTGCTGGGCGGGTCAGGCAGGCTCGGCCCGAATCCGCGCTTCGTCGGCACGCGGCCGTTGCTGTTCGCCCTCCCCGCCGATGCGGCGGGCGCCCGTGGCGTGCTCGCCATCCGCACCTACATGCTTGCCAGATCCAACTACAGTGCGGCCGGCGGCGGCATGCACAGCCCGCCCATCCTGGCCCCACAGCCGACAGGCGCCGCACTCCACCGCGCGCACTGGGAGCGAACCATCGCCGGCTACATCGTCGATGCGATCGAGCCGATCGCCATGCTGGCACTCGTCGGCCTGGCACTTTGGTTCTGGCGCCGCAGCAGCCACAAGGGCTTTCTGGTTTTCGTCTGCATCGCGCTTGCGCTTACGGCGGAGCGGCGCCTCAACAATACGATCGTCTCGTGGACCGATCTGGAGTCCCTGAGGACCTATTCGTGGCTGGCGAGAGTCATGTGGGTGCCGACGATGGCAGCCTGGGTGATGGCCTGGAACCGCTGGTGCCGGCGCCCGTGGCGAAGCATCGACGCGCTGGCAATCGGGCTGGCGGTCGCCGGGATCGTCGGGGTCTTCGCCCATTCGGCATTGATGACCAACGTCTGTCGGCTCGGGTCGCTCGCGCTGTTTGTCGTCATCGTCGCGCGCATGGTCCGCAACGGACCAATGCGGGTCCTCGCGCTCGCCACGCTGGCGTCGATCATGGCGGCGCTGTTCGGCGGCGAGCTGCTCGACCCGATCGGCGTGCCGGGCATCTGGTTCCCGCTCGGCATCGGCGTGTCGCGGACGCAGTACCTCTATGCGATCGCCATCCCGCTGCTCGCCTTCCTGATCGTGCGAACCCTGGATTTCAAGGAGAACGCAACGACAAGCGATTCGAGGTTATTGCGCCAGCCCGGTGCGGCTTGATCAAAGAAAAGGGGTCAGGTTTACTCACCCCGGCGTTCGCGAAGTGAACCTGCCCCTTCCTTCCCTTTAACCCCGCAGCAGGATGACCGGAAGTGCCACCAGGCCCAACGCGAGGAGTATGCCCAGCAAGGTCATCACGACGCGCATCGGGTCCGCGCGAAGCATGCTGAAGAACGTCTCCGCGGTGCCTGCGCGTTTGGCAGCGGCGTATTCCGCCCGAACGCGGACGCCGCGCTGCTGCTCGTAATCGTCCAACGCGCGCTTGGCGTCCGCAAAGTCCGCGTCTTCCGTCACCCAGATTCCGCCCGCCGAGATACCCCATGGATTGGGCGTGGTTTCGTAGAATACGATCCGCTTCGCGCCGAGCAGCGCCCGCACGTCGTCGGCCTCGTCATCGGGCACGTTGCGCAGGTTCAGAAGCAGCTTGGACATGGCGCCATGGTAGCCGCCGACGGTTCCCCTTCTGGATGTATCCAGCAAGCGCGCCCAGCAACGGGGTCAAAGCCCATTCTTCCCAAACGCGCGAACCACCGCTGGCGCGACCCATGAGCCGTCAGAAGCGTCCGGGCTGCCGGGCTATGCCCGACTTCAACGGCGAAGCTACCCGCTTGATTACCTCCGTCCCCTTTTCCCTTTTTTGATGTCGATTCCGTGTGCGTGCGTTCGTCGCTTCACAGCAGGTGGCCACACCGGCCGCCCTTCCTGCCAAGGAGAAAACCATGTCCTACATCGATGGTTTCGTGATCGCCGTACCCAACGCCAACCGCGAGCAGTTCATCAGTCACGCTCGCACCTTCGACCCCATTTTCCTGGAGTTCGGCGCCACCCGGGTGCTGGAATGCTGGGGCGACGACGTGCCCGACGGCAAGCTCACTGATTTCCGCCGCGCCGTGCAGGCAAAGCCGGACGAATCGGTGGCATTTTCCTGGGTGGAATGGCCCGACAAGGCGACCCGCGATGCCGGCATGGAGAAGCTCATGAAAGATCCCCGCGCTCAGGCGGCCAGCGACATCCCCTTCGACGGCAAGCGCATGATCTTCGGCGGCTTCGTACCCGTGGTCAGCCTGTCCGCGTAGTCGCGCAGTGTTCGTCCCGAACGCGGGTCTGACGGGACGCCGGCTCCTCCGGTGGTCACTGCGTGGCCACCGCATGCTGCGCACGCACCCATTTCACTCTCTATCGCAGCGACCCTGCCCGACTCTGCCGCTGCCCAGGAGCGTGGGCGGTAGAAACACAAGCGGCTTTTGCCTCGCTCACTTGGTTTCTATCGCCCACGCTCCTAGAAATCCGACAC
>DASTIS010000132.1:0-9546 GCA_035717365.1 Rhodanobacteraceae bacterium | reverse complement strand
CCCCACGTGTTCGCGATCGAAGCGCTGCTGTCGGACCAATCCGGTGGAGCGGCCGGGCACAAGACGGATGGCGCCGCAAAGCCGGCGCTGACGAAGCGCGGTTGACGCTGCCTTGACGGCAGGCGGGCAGGATTGGCCAATCGCACGTACCCGCCGCCGCGGTGTCGACCCGGCCACGGGGGCCGGGATTGTGGTCTGCACCGCCTGCGATCGACGATGCGAATACTGGATGCGGTTCGCTGGAATCGCGGCGGCGGCCGCGCCGCGGCGGAAGCGCGACTCAATCCTGTGCGCGCAGGCGCAACCCGCGCGGGGTCAGCGCACGCTCGATCAATTCGAACACGCCCTGCATCACCAGCGCCAGCAGCGCAGCGGGGATTGCGCCTTCCATGATCAGCGGCACGCTGTCGAGGCGGATGCCGGTGAGGATGGGTTGGCCGTAGCCGCCGGAACCGATCAACGCGCCCAGCGTCGCGGTGCCGACGTTGATCACTGCGGCGATCTTGACGCCGGCGAGGATCGAACGCAGCGCCAGCGGCAATTCCACCCGCCACAACCGCACGCGCGGAGGCAACCCGAGCGCCGCCGCCGATTCCAGCAGCGATGGCTGGATGCCGGTCAACCCGGCGTGGGTGTTGCGCACGATCGGCAGCAGGCTGTACAGGAACAAGGCGGCGATCGCAGGTTCGGCACCTATGCCGAACAGCGGGATCATGAACACGAACAACGCCAGCGACGGCACCGTTTGCAGGATGCCGGTCATGCCCAGCACCGCTTGTCCGAGACGGCGATAACGTGCCGCGAAGATGCCCAGTGGCACCGCCAGCAGGATCGCCAGCGACAGCGAGATCCCGACCAGCGCCAGGTGTTGCAGGGTGTAGCGACCCATCCGGCTCCAGAATGCGTTGCCGTTGCCGGCATTCACTTCGACGCCGAGGAACCGCGCCGCGACGGCGGTCTCGCTTTCGCCGTCGATCTTCACCGCCTTGTTCATCGCGCGCATCTGTTTGGCATCGATGGTGCCCGCGAGGTCTTTCAATGCGGCCACGAACTTCGGCGCGCGTTTTTTCAGGTCGAGCCGGTAGAGATACACCGCGTCGTAGTGCGGGAAATAGTGCAGGTTGTCCTTCAACACGCGTACGTGGTAGTAATCGATATTCGCGTCGGTGCTGTAAAGGTCGATCGCGTCCAGCGCGCCAGACGCGAGGGCGCGGTAAGCCAAGGCATGGTCCATCCCGCGCGCGTTCTGGGGCAGGTGGTAGGCCTTTTTCAATCCCGGCCAGCCGTCCGCCCGGTTCATGAACTCGTTGGAGAACGCCAGCTTCAGGTCCGGATGTCTGGCGAGATCGGAAATGTCGCGGATGTGCAACGTGCGCGCTTCGGCTTCCAGCATCCCGATCGCGTAGGTGTTGTTGAAGCCGAGTGGATCGGTGATGCCGATGCCGTACTGTTTCAGGCGCTGGCGCAACGCCGCGACGCCGGCGCCGGGTGGCATGTCGCGCAGCAATTCGTGGGTGATGGTTCCGGTGTACTCGGGGTAGGCATCGATGTCGCCTTCGGTCAGGGCACGCCACAGGATGCGGGTGCCGCCGAGGCTGCGGCGGTGTTGCGCCTGCGCGCCATGGTCGCGTGCCGCAAGCCGCGCGATCTCGCCCAGCACGACCGATTCGGTGAAATTCTTGGAACCAATCACCACCGTCGGTGCATGCGTCGGCTGCGTCGCGGTCTGCGCAGGGACCGCCAACGGCCACAGTGCGAGCAGCATGGCGAGCAGGGCGAGTCCGCGTCTCATGCGGCGGCACCCGGCAGGTCGCGGTGGGCGGCCAGGAATTCACGCACGAAATCGTTGGCCGGCGCGCGGCGGAAATCGTCGATGCTGCCGTCCTGGATCACGTGCCCGCGCCGCATCAACACCAGCCGGCTGCTGAAGAATGCGGCTTCGGCGAGGTCGTGGGTCACCATGATCACGGTCTTGCCGAGACGCCCGAAGATGTCGCGCAGTTCGTCCTGCAGGCCGTGGCGAACCAAGGGATCGAGCGCGCCCAACGGTTCGTCCAGCAGCAGGGTCGGCGGGTCCAGCATCAACGCGCGCATCAGCGCGACGCGCTGGCGCTGGCCCCCGGACAGCTCGGCCGGGAACCGTTCGAACTGGTCCTCGCGCAGGTGCGTCAGCTCGGCCAGTTCCAGCGCGCGCTCGCGGATGTGCGCGCGATTCCAGCCGATGTGGTGCGGGAGCAACGCGAGGTTGCCGAGCACGGTGAGGTGCGGGAACAGGCCGCCCTCCTGGATGACGTAGCCGACGCGCCGGCGCACTTCCAGCACGCGTGCGCGCTGCAGGGGGGCGCCCTCGCAACGGACTTCGCCCGAATCGGGCCATTCCAGCCCGATCAACAAGCGCAGCACCGTCGACTTGCCCGAGCCGCTGCTGCCGATCAGGACCGTGGTGCGTCCGCGCCCGAATTCGAGGCTGACGTCGTCGACGGCGCGCACTTCGCCCCATGCGCGGGTGACGCCAACCAGTGAAAAAACCGAATCAGAGCCCGGCGAGACAGGCATCGTCGATGTCGCGCCTCTTCTGGCCGATCACCGCGTAGTAATACAGCATGTGCCCTTCGATCGACAGACGGTGGCGGTAGCGCTCGAGATGGTGCAACTTGAGGTAGTCGCCGTGGATCATGCGTTTCACCATCTGCGAGAAACCGCTGAGGTCGCTGGTATCGAGGAACGTTTCCTTGATGTTGAACGCGATCCAGCCGTCCGTCCCAACGAGATTGTACGCGGCCGCAAACGCCCGCACCGGGATGTCGCCGAAACCCAGCGCCGCGACGGTGGTCATCGCATCGAAATTCCAGCCTTCGAGTTCCCTCATCAATTCCGGTGACAGGTTGGTGAGGTCGGCAACGTAATAGGCGTCGTAGGCGCCCGGCCGGTCGCGGTCGGCGGCGCGCTCGGCTTCCTCGATATTGTCGATGCCGACCACGCGTGCGGCACCATGTTGCACCAACAACTCGCCGACCATGCCGTTGCCGGCGCCGACATCCAGCACGCGCAACTGGGTGGGATCGACGCCTGCCTTGGAGGCAGCGCCACGCAGCAGTTCGGTGATCTTGGCCGGCGACGTGCACTTCAGTCGCTGGTAGAACAGTTGCTCGTAGAGGCCGGGGTGGTTGTAGATCTCGGCGTAGTCGTGGAACTCGATGCGGCGTTCCTTGCCGTCTTCCGTGATCAGGAAATACGCTTCGCTCTGGCTGGCGCTGGTGAGGTTGTCGCTGGGAAAACGGATGTGATAGCGCTGCGGTCGCATGCTGCTCCTTGACGTCATCGGGATTGGCAGCGTCGCGATGGCAGTGAAAGCAGCGCACGAGGCACCGGACCGGAATCCCGTCACGGGCAAGTTGTGCGCGTTCGGCGACGCTGATTCCCCACCGTATTGCATACACGCGTGCATTGCAAACCAATCCGGTGACGGGTGGCGGTGCAGTTTGAGGATTTTTCCGTTCGCGTTGCGCCGGCCCCGGACTTGATCCGGGAGCGAACGGATTTTTCAAGGCGGACCACTGCCCGGTGCCGGCGCGCTATAGTTCGGAGGTCGGGACGGATCGCGATGGGGATACGTCATGCCGGATTCGGAGTCGTTTCGTGGCCGGTGTTTTTGCGGCGCGGTTGAAATCGAAGTGCAGGGGCCGCCGGTTGCCGCGGCCATCTGTCACTGCGAGTCATGCCGGCGGTGGCATTGCGCGCCCTTGAATACCTGGGCGGTATGGCCGGCGGACAAGGTGCGGATCACGGCAGGGCAGGATCAGCTCGTCGAATTCAACAAGTACGGACCGGACGGTCCCAGCGCCCGCACGTTCTGCAAGTGCTGCGGCAGCGCCATCCTCAACCGCAAGCCGGCCTACGGCATGACGGTGGTCTACGCGGCCGTGCTGGAAGAGTCGGGCTTCAAGTACGAACCCACGTTCCACAGCTTCTACGGCGAAGGCGTCATGCACATCGCCGATGGACTTCCGAAATTTGCCGACCTGCCCGCCGAACTCGGTGGTTCCGGCAAGAGGTTGGAGGAACCCGCGACCACCGGGATGAGAAGCTAGCAGGTAACTCATCCGTGCAGCGTGGGAACGCACCCGCCCGCCACATCACCCCGCCGCGTGCGGGATTCGTCTCCAGGCCCGGGGGATCGCCGGCAATCCGGAATCACGAGTACTTTCCGGTCGCCATCGGTTCGGTGCGGCCGGCCGCGTCGCGGGGCCTGCGCCATGGCAGGAACATCGGCACCCGATGCTGGTAGGCGCGATAGGTGTCGCCGTATTGTGCGATCAGGTCGCGCTCTTCCAGGAACTTCACCGAGATCAGGATGTAGCCGGTGGTCATCAGCGCGAACAGCAGGTGGCCGAGGCTCATCGTCGGGGCGGACCAGAACGCGATCAGGAATCCGAGCATGAGCGGATGGCGGACGATGCGATAGAACGCGCGGGTGACGAACGGCGCGTCTGGCCCGGGACCGTGCCGTTTCGCGTAGCGCCAGACCTGACGCAATCCGAACAGGTCGAAATGATTGATCAGGAAAGTGCTCGTCAGCACCAGCAGCCAGCCTGCGGCAGACACCGCGTACAGCGTCCCGCGCGCGAGGTCTCCGTCGACGCTCCAGATGTGCAGTGGCAGGGGTCGCCATTGCCAGAACAGCAACGCCAGCACCAGGCTGCTGAGCAGCACGAAGGTGCTGCGTTCGATGGGCGCGGGCACGAATCGCGTCCACCAGCGCTTGAACGCCGGGCGCGCCATGCCGCTGTGCTGGACCGCGAACAGGGTCAGCAAGGCCACGTCGATTGCGAGCGCCAGCGGCCATGCGACGGCCGCGCCATTGTCCACGTGCTTGGGCACGGCGATGCCGGCCACGAACGCGATGGCATAAAGAAACACCACCAGGAACACCGCGTAGCACGCGGCACCGTACAGCATCGCAAGCAGGCGGGACATGGCATGGACCTCCGCAGATAACGAATGGCCACCACCGTCGCTGCCTGCGTCGGGCCCTTTGGCTGCGCCTGAATCGATCCGGGCGCTGCTCGTGCTCGACCGGCCGGGCGCAGGCACATGCAACAGGCAAGCGGTGACTCGACGCCAGTGTGGACAGGGCCTACCCCGCGCCACCATGGGAACCTTGTCCCGCCCGTCCCGTCGTTTGCCTCTTGTCCGGGACGAATGTCCCGATCGCTCAGCCCGGATTCCGATAAGCGAGCACGATCGCCTCGGCGCGACTGCGCACACCCAGCTTCCGGTAGAGATTCGAGATGTGGTTGCGCGCGGTTTTCTCCGCGATGCCGAGTTCCCAGGCGATCTGCGCGTTGCTGCGCCCCGCGCACAACCGCTCCAGCATCATGCGCTCGCGCCCGGTCAGCATGGCCATGGGCGCGGCTTCTGCCGCTGCCATTGCGGATGCGCGGCCCGTGAATTCCAGCACCGCATCCTGAAATTCCCGCCAGGCAGGTTCGTGCTCCAGCAATACGTGGTTGTGCGATTCGAGCTGGACGAAAACCGCACCGGGTATCCGGCTTGCCAGGAACTTGCCCTCCGACAACGGCGCGACCTGATCGCGACTGGAATGCAAGACAAGCGTCGGCACGCGCACGCGCGCCAGTTCGTCGCGCACGTCAACGTTGCCGCGCGCGGCCAACAGCCCGACCGCGTTCGCGGATGAGGTGGTGCGCCGGCACAATTCATTGAACCATTCGATTTGCCGAGGGCTGCCCTGCGGCACGAAGCGTTCGGAAAACAGGCGCCGGAAGGCGGGGTTGCGGCTGCCCCAACCCAGACCCACCACGTCCATCACCGCCTGGTACAACGCGCGTGAGGCCGGATCTTCCCGCTTGCAGCCGCCGACCGCGTAGCCGCCGTACAGGATCAGGTGCGAAACGCGCTCAGGATGGCGCACGGCATACTGGATCGACGTGGCCGCGCCCTGGCTGATGCCGAGCAGCACGAACGGGCGATCGAAGCTGGCCGCATCAATGACGCATTCAAGATCCTCCACCCATTTCGGCAGCGCCAAATCGCCCGCGTTCCAGTCCGACATCCCGCATCCGCACTCGTCGTAGCGGATGTAGCGGAAACGTTCGCCGAAGAAGCGGATCCAGTGTGCCCAGACCGGGCTTTCGAGGTCGTATTGCAGGTGGGTGAGCCACGTCGCCGCCTTGACCAGCGGCAAGCCGCGCCCGATCTCGGCCCAAGCGAGTTGAACCCGATCGTCGGTGACAACGTAGCGGATGCGCTGCTTCACTTCGCGACAGCGTCCGGGGCGGTGGCCTCACGTCAGGATAGCGTGTCCGCCGATCGCAGGAAGGGTGGCTGGCCGTTGGTTGCCGGCGCGCTCAATGCCGCGTGCGCTTGCCGCCGGGATTCATTTCCACGCTGAGGGAAAACGAACGCTGCTCGCCGGGCTGCATTGCGCCGACGCCGACCAGTCGCCGCGCGATCTCCTCGCCGCGTTCGTTGCGGATCGTCAGGACCATCGAATACTCCCAGCCTCCGCTGTCGGGATTGCGGAAGCTGCCCTCGACCCGCAGCGGCGTCAGCGCGGCAGGTGCGGCGAGATCACCTGCCGGGCCGCCATAGCGCAGCTTGTGGTTGCAGGCGGGGCAGACCACGGCACTTTCGAGGATCGTTTCACGGCAATGCGGACAGGCACGCGTGGTGCCTGCCGTTCCCGCATGGGGCGGGCTCATTTGCCGTGGCCGTTACCGTTTACGTGGCCGTTGCCGTTGCCATTGGTCTTGGAGATGTCGGTGGAGCCCTTGCCGTCGTCCCAGCCGAACTCGGCCTGGCCGCGCATGCGCGATCCCTTGGCGACACTGAAGGTGGTGGATTTCACGTCGCCCGTGAGTGCACCCGTTTGCAGCAGTTCGACGTGGGCGGCGGTTTCGACATTGCCGGTGAGCTCGCCGGCAATGGTGACCCGCTCGGCACGCACGCTGCCGTTGACCTTGGCGCCGTGTTCGATGGTCAGGTCGCCACGGACGTTGATGTCGCCCTTGAAGCGGCCGGCGATGCGCACGTGGCCGGCTCCTTCGATCTTGCCCTCGATCACAAGGTCGGGCGCGATATGCGATTCGGAGCCGGATTTGCCGGGGGTGGTGGCCGGCCGGGCTTCCCCGCCGGCGGCGGGTGTGCGGGCCTTGACCGGCGTTTCAATCGATTCGGAGGCATCGAAGCGCGACACGTCGGGTGGATTGGGCAGCGGCGACGAGGGGGATTTCACGGGTTCTTTCCACAGGGCCATGGCGGCGCTCCGGTTTCGGGGTCAGGGTAGTCGAGCGTACTGCCAAATCGTGCGGATGGGAACCGAAATATGAACGAAAAATCCTGCCGACACACAGAATTGTGGACTGCTTCTCAGGTGATACCTGAGCAGGCGTGATACCGCGCCTCGGCACCTGGCCACTACCTTCGCCATTCCGGGCCGTGCCGGCTCCATCGGCGATGGAATGGGCGACACCCTGGCGGTCGTGGTCAACGTGCAGGACGTGACCGCCACGACTTCCGAAAGCGTGGACGCCGTTTCCCGCAATTGCCAGTTGCCGGAAGGGCAGCGTGCGTTCCTGCAGCCCAGGCGACAGATCGAGGCGCTTGATCCCGCAACCCGAAGGGCGTTCAAGGCGCAGCAGGGCCCGTTGTTCCATTGAATTGCTGCGCTTCGTGTCGATTTGAAGAGTTGCCGTTCGTCAGCATGACAGGAGCGCGACGCGGCCGACATCCGTCGGCTGCGGCCCCGCCCACCAACGAGGAGACACGACGATGCAATTTCTTTCCCTGATCCGGATCACCGAGAACACCGGCCAGAAGCCCAGCGAAAAATTGATGGCCGACATGGGCCGCCTTATGACAGAGATGACCGCGGACGGCACTTTGCTGGGTACCGCGGGCCTGCGGCCGACCGCGGAAGGCAAACGGGTGCGTTTGTCCTACGGCAAGCAGACGGTTTCGGACGGCCCGTTCACCGAATCCAAGGAAGTGATTGGCGGCTACGCCATGCTGCGGGCGGACTCCGTCGAGCACGCATTGCAACTGGTCAAGCGGTTCCTCGACGTGCACGGTGACGAGTGGGAAGTCGAATGCGAATTGCGCCAGGTCGACGAGGATTGCCCCGGCGCCTAGGGAGCCTCTGACCAGATCATGTTGTCGTCATGCCGGCGAAAGGCGGACTGCGGAGGCAGGGTGCCGGATCGAACCTCGGCGAAGCCGATGGCCCATAAGGCGAGCCACGGACGCGGCGAGTCCGCCAGCGACCTGGTGCCTGTGCGTCGCGCGAAAGTCACTCGGTCCCGGCTTTCGCCGGGATGACGAGCAAAACCGGGGTTCGTCAGCCAGCGGCTTTCTTCACCAGTGCCGCGATCTGTTTCTCTTCTGTGGCGGTGAGTTTGGTCAGTGCGTACGAGGTCGGCCACATCGCGCCGTCGTCGAGCTTTGCGCGGTCGTTGAAGCCGAGGGTCAGGTAGCGATCCTTGAACTTGGATGCGGGCTTGAAGAAGACGACGACTTTTTCGTCGGCGTTGGCGTAGGCGGGCATGCCATACCAGGTTTTCGGCAGCAGACTCGGCGCGGCACCCCGGATGACCTGATGCAGCTTTTCGCACAGCTTGCGTTCGGATACCGGTGTCCTGGCGATGGCGGCCAACACATCCTTCTCGCCGTCGGCGCCGCGCTTCGCGTTCTTCAGTTCACGCGCACGTTCCTTCATCGCCGCGCGTTCTTCGGCGCTGAATCCCGGGGACGACTTGCCTGCCTTCCTGTTTGCCATGGCCGGACTCCTGTGGTGGAAGGGGCAAGCATACGACGGGCAGGGCGGCCCGGCCCGGATTCGACTTGGCGCCGCCCCGCTACACTGGCGGTCCGTGCATGGGGGACACGATGGTGAACCTGCAATCCCGGCCCGTAGACATCCGCGACCAGCATCCTTTATGGGATGAACGGGATGCGTTCGGCCGGGACGCGATGCTGACCGAGATCCTGGCGCAGGTTTCGCACGAGGCCTTGCAGGGCGAAACGCTGGAAGGCGTATTGAAGGCGATCGTGGATTGCATCACGCGCCGGCTGCCGGTCACGATCGCCAGCATCATCCTGCTCAACGAGGCGGGTACCCATTTCGTGCAGGAAGTATGGTCGGGCCGGATCGATCTGGAACTGCCGGGCGGCATGCCGTGGCCGATCACGCTGGGCGCGGCGGGCCGCTGCGCCCGCAGCGGCCGCGCCCAGTTGATCACCGACGTGCCGAACGATCCGGATTACGTGCCCGGCAATCACGACGTCAGTTCGGAATACCTGGTGCCGATCCGGCATCGCGGACGCCTGCACGGCGTGCTGAACCTGGAAAGCACACGTGGCGACTTTTTCACGCCGGGGGTTTGCAAGGTCTTCGACGCGGTCGCCGAACAGGTCGCCGGCGCGATCCACGTGACACGACTGGTGCGCGAACTCGAGCTGGCCAATCGCAAGCTGCGCGAGATCTCGATGATCGACGGACTGACCGGCATCGCCAATCGTCGCTGTTTC
>DASTIS010000131.1:0-3995 GCA_035717365.1 Rhodanobacteraceae bacterium | reverse complement strand
CGCTCGCCGCGCGCGTACCTGGAAAACGCCACGCGGGGACAGCGCACGCGTGGCGACGAAACCATCCCGGCCAGGGAGTTGCCATTCGAATTCATGCTGAATGCCTTGCGCCTCAACGACGGCGTTGCGCCGGTCGATTTCTCCACCCGCACCGGCCTGCCACTCGAGGCCATCGAAGCGCCATTGCACATCGCCCGCACGCGTGGCTGGCTGCTCGATGATCCTGCGCGCATCCAGGCGACCCCGCTCGGCCGGCGTTTTCTCAACGACGTGATCGAAGCGTTTCTGCCCGAGCCCGATTCGAGGCGCGGCCATGGCTGATTTCGTATCCGTCGGCTGTCCCTATTGCGGGGAAACCGTCGAACTCATGGTCGACTCGTCGGCCGGCTCCGCCGCCTACGTCGAGGACTGCCCGGTGTGCTGCCGCCCCATGCAGGTGACCGTCGCCGTGGACGGCGAGGCGGTTTCGGTCCGCGTCCGGACCGGGGACGAGTGATGCTCGCCACAGCCATGGCACTTTGCAACGCGCTTCCGTAGAATCCCGGGCACGCGGGCAGTTGCTGGCAGGAACCTTGCCTACGCGCCCCCGGGGGATCGATGGACAAGCAACCGATGATGTCGACACTCGCTGACCGCAGCGACCTGGCGCCACGCGCCCGGCACCTGCTGGCGCAACAGCTGGCCGAGTGCGGCGGTTTGCTCGAACCCCTGTTGCGGAACGTGCTCGACGATCTCCAGCACGAGCTGCTGCGCATCGCAGAGCAATCCAGCGGCGGCCAGGCCCAGGACGAAGCCATGGAAGCCCTGCGCGAGCTCAAGCACGCCCGCCCGCGCTTTCAGAACCAGTTGATGGCGTTGCTGGAAGACCGGTTTGCGGCGCTCGGACGGCCGCAACCCGACACCGGCCACGCCACCGCGCACCGCGATACAGACGGTTTGTCGCTGGTCGACCCCAGGGAATTCGATCAGGCGATGGCGCTGGAGGATCTCGCCACCCGCACTGAACTGCACGCGGGGAGTGCCATTTTCGACCTGTGTCATCGCTACGCGGTATTGCTGGAAGCGCCGCCCCTGGACAGCGAAGTTCTGCCGCCCGGACCGACCGTGATGGCTTCGGTATTGGGCGAGGCCGCGGCCGGTCTGGGCTTGACCCACGACCCTCGGCTGCTGTTCTTCCGCTTGTGCGATCGCCGCCTGTTCGGAGCGGCGGAGTCGTTCTACGGGCGGCTCAACGAACACCTCAAGGCATCCGGCATCCTGCCTGATCTGCGCAGTTACCTGCCCAAGCGCGCGGCGTCCGCCGCGCCGGCGCCGGAAGCCCCGCCGGAGGCACAGGAGCCTGCGCCTATCGCGCCTGCCGCCAACTTCACGCCGCCGCCCGGCATGCGTGAACTGCACGATCTGTTGGGTGCCCGCCGCCACGCCTTGCACCCCGAAGCTGCGGAGGTGGCGAGCCAGGCCGCCCAGTTCGCTTCGATGCCGGAATTGCAGGAAGCCCTCGCCGCATTGCAGTCTTTGCCTTCGCGCAAGGTCGGACCGGGCGCCAGCGAGAACCTTGCCAAGGAGTTGGTGGCTGAATTGCAGCGCAATGCGCCGGTCGGCAAGACCCCACAGCTTCAGCCCGAGCATCGCGACGCGATGGAACTGGTCGGATTGCTCTACGACCAGTTGCTGACGGAAACCCGCAGTGAGGGCAGCGCGCAACAATTGCTTTCGGGCCTGCAGGTCCCGCTGCTGCGGGTCGCCTTGTCCGACAGCGATTTCTTCACCGTTCGCAGCCACCCTGCCCGCCGGCTGCTCAACCTCGTGCTGGAAACGGCGAACCTGTGGCTCGATCGCAGCGACGACAGTTTCGACACGGCACTGAACCAGCGGTTGCAACGCAGCGTCCAGCGGATCGCCACCGAGTTCCAGGGCGACATCGGCGTGATCGAACGCGAAGCCGAGGATCTGGACTCGCATCTCAGGCTGCTGTCCAGGCGTGCAGAGATCGCCGAGCGCCGCCAGGTCGAGGCCGCGCAAGGGCGCGATCGGCTGCGCAATGCCCGCGGCACCGCGTCTGCGGTGATCCACAAGCGGCTGGCCGGGCACAAGACGACGCCGCTGATCCGCGCCCTGCTCGAAAATGCGTGGACCGATGCGCTGACCTTGACCCTGTTGCGCGAAGGCGAAAACAGCGAAGCGTATCGGCGCCGCGTGGCGGATATCGACCAGTTGCTGGGTTCGTCCGTCGAACGCGACGACACCAAGCTGGCCGCCGATCTCACCCACGGGCTGACGCAAGTCGGGCTGCAGACAACCGAAGCCGACCAGATCACCCGCTACGCGCTCGACATGCCGCAGCGTGCCGCCACCCAGGCCGCGACTCCACCGCCGAGCCAGACCGAATTGCTGATCCGGCTGAAGTCGCGGCACAAGTCCGACGAAGAAGAGGCCGCATCGCCAGCGGGGGCTGCCGAGCCGCGCAAACTGTCGCTGACGCCCTCCGAATCCCGCGCGCTCGCGACGCTCAAGCAACTGCCGTTCGGAAGCTGGCTGGAATTCACCATCAACCAGCAAGGCCACACGGTCTCGCGCAAGCTGGCTTGGTATGCACCCTCGAGCGGCCGTTGCCTGCTGGTCAACGCGCGCGGTGTGGCATCGCCCGAACGCAGCCTCGAGCTGGTTGCCCGCAAGATGGCGCGCGGCCAGGTACGCGTCATACCGCGCCAGGATGGCGGTATGATCGACCGCGCCTGGAACGCATTGGTCGATAGATTGCGCAAATTCGGCCGAACCAACGAAACCAGAGAGATCGCGACATGAATGACGAACGTCGCACCGCCCCGCGCAAACCGTCGAATGCACCGATCGAAGTCATCAACAGCATCAGCGGCGAGAACATCGGGCGCATCGGCAACCTGTCCCGCAACGGCTTGATGCTGATCTGTCACCGGCCGCTGAACGACGACGCCCTGTATCAACTTCGCTTCCGCCTGCCGGATCTGCGCGGCACCCAATCCGAGATCGAGACCGGCGTGCACACCATGTGGACCGAGCAGGCGGCGACCAATGGCTACCAGTGGTCCGGGTTGCGGATCATCTCGATCAGCGCGACAGCCGCCAAGTCGCTGGATCGCTGGCTGGAACAGGGCAAGGCCTGATTTGGCGATCGTCCATGATCGCGGGGGTAATCTTGCGATCGTCCATGATCGCGGCTTCGTTCACGGCTTTCGCAACGAACAAGCATTTTGGTCCAGCGACACCAGAACGGCCATCCATGGCCTGACTTTTCACAACAGCCGCTGCGAACCAGGCGTTGCCAAGTCGATACCTGCACAACACGGCGTTACTGGTACTTTGCGTCGCAGCGCGCTTCGCCGCATCATGGCACTTCCCGCAGGAAGAATCCGCCATGACCGCCTCCCCGCAAGACAACCTTTCCGCGCTGTATCCCGCGCACCTCGCCGAAATCGAAAAGCGCAGCGCCGATGCGCTGGCCGCCGCCGGGCGTGACACGCTGGTTGTCGCCGCGGGCAAGCCGCACGGCTGGTTCCTGGACGACCAGGGTCCTCCGTTCAAGGCCAATCCGCATTTCCTCAGCTGGTTGCCGCTGACCGACGCGCCGGGAAGCTGGATCGTCTTCACGCCCGGCGCCGCAAAACCGAAACTGATCTTCCTGCAACCGCACGACTACTGGCACGTCGTGCCGGCGGCGCCTTCGGGTTATTGGGTCGAGCATTTCGATATCACGGTCATACGCACCCCGGAGGAAGCGCGTTTGCAGCTTCCGAAAGACGCCTCGCGCTGCGCCATCATCGGCGAGGCCAATGCGGCGGTCGGCGACTTCGTTCCCGACAACTCCGAAGCTGCGTTGCACCTGCTCCACTTCCGGCGCGCATGCAAGACGCCGTACGAACTGACGATGATGCGGGTCGCCAGCAAGCTCGGCGTGCACGGGCACCGTGCGGCGGAACGGGCGTTTCGCGCCGGGCTTTCGGAATTCGACATCCACT
>DASTIS010000130.1:0-5087 GCA_035717365.1 Rhodanobacteraceae bacterium | reverse complement strand
GCCTCGTCGCGGGAGTCGACGATCCAGCGGTACGCTTGCAGCAGCACCGACGGACCGAGGAAGCGATCCGGGTTCCACCAGTAGCTCGGGCAAGCCGCGGTGCAGCACGCGCACAGGATGCATTCGTACAGACCATCCAGTTTCTTGCGATCCTCGGGCGACTGCAGGCGCTCGCGCGCACCGGCCGGACTCTGGGTCTGCGGCCACGGTTTGATCGACGCATACTGGGCGTAGTAATGGGTCAGGTCCGGGACGAGGTCCTTGACCACCGGCATGTGCGGCAGTGGGTACACGCTGACGTCGCCGGCCGGCAATTCGTCGAGGCCCTTGATACAGGCCAGGGTGTTCTCGCCGTCGATGTTCATGGAGCAGGAACCGCAAACGCCTTCCCGGCAGGAACGGCGCAACGTCAACGTCGGGTCGATCTCGTTCTTGATCTTCAGCAGCACGTCGAGAACCATCGCCGAACCGGTGACGTCGACCTCGTAGGTGTCCACGCGCGGATTGCCGCCTATATCGGGATCCCATCGATACACCCGGAAGTTGCGCACCTTCTTGGCACCCGGCTTGGCGGCGAAGCGTTTGCCTGGCCGGACCTTCGACATTTGCGGCAGCGTGAATTCAGCCATGGCTGGTTCCTTGTGCGTAGGAGCCTGCCTGCAGGCGACCATCGCGCGCAGGCGCGCTCCTACAAAGACAAATCAATACACTCGCTTCTTCGGCGGTACCGTTTCGACGTCGTCCGTCATGGTGTTCGAGTGGACCGGACGGTAGTCGAAGCTGCACTCGCCCTTGTCGTTGACGGCGACCAGCGTGTGCTTCATCCAGTTCACGTCGTCACGCTCGGGAAAGTCTTCGCGCGCGTGGCCGCCACGGGTCTCCGGGCGTTGCTCGGCGGAGTGCATCGTGCCGACCGCCTGGCCCAGCAGGTTCGCCAGCTCGAACGTTTCGACCAGATCCGAATTCCAGATCAGGGAGCGGTCGCTGACACGGACGTCGGCAAACTGTGCATAGACCTCGTCGATGCGCTTGCAGCCTTCCTGAAGCGTCTCGGCGGTGCGGAAGACCGCTGCATCTTCCTGCATCGTCTTCTGCATTTTCACCCGCAACTGAGCGGTCGGCGTGCCACCGTTGGCGTGCCGCACCTGGTCGAGCCGGGTCAGGGCAGGTTCCAGTGCGTCAGCCGGCAGGTCGTGGTGCGGCGTGTGGGGTTCGATGAGCTCGGCGCAGCGAAGGGCTGCCGCGCGCCCGAACACCACGATGTCCAGCAACGAATTGGATCCCAGCCGGTTGCCGCCGTGCACCGACACGCAGGCCGCTTCGCCGATCGCGAACAGGCCCGGCACCGCCACGTCCGGATCGTCGCCGACCTTCTGCACCACTTCGGCGCGGTAGTTGGTCGGGATGCCGCCCATGTTGTAGTGAACCGTCGGCAGCACCGGGATCGGTTCCTTTGTCACGTCCACGCCCGCGAAGATACGCGCGGTTTCGGAAATACCCGGCAGGCGCTCATGCAGCACGTCCGCGCCGAGGTGTGCGAGATTGAGACTGACGTGGTCGGCGTGTTCACCCACGCCGCGGCCTTCCCGGATTTCCATCGTGATCGCGCGGCTGACGACGTCGCGCGAAGCGAGATCCTTGGCGTTCGGCGCGTAGCGCTCCATGAAACGCTCGCCCTTGGAATTGGTGAGGTAACCGCCCTCGCCGCGCGAGCCCTCGGTGATCAGGCAACCGGATCCGTAGATGCCGGTCGGGTGGAACTGCACGAACTCCAGGTCCTGCAGCGCGAGCCCGGCGCGCAGCGCCATGCCGCCGCCGTCGCCAGTGCAGGTGTGCGCCGAGGTGCACGAGAAGTACGCACGACCGTAGCCGCCGGTTGCGATCACGACCGCGTGGCCGCGGAACAGATGCACCGTGCCTTCGTTCAAATCGATCGCCAGGACACCCACGATGCGGCCATCGGCAGGGTCCTTCACCAGATCGGTGACGAAGTATTCGACGAAGAATTCGGCGCCGCGCTTCAGCGCCTGCGTGTACAGGGTGTGCAGGATTGCATGTCCGGTGCGATCGGCCGCAGCGCAGGTACGCTGGGCGGTGCCTTCGCCATAACGGGTCGTCATGCCGCCGAACGGGCGTTGGTAGATCTTGCCGTCCTTGGTGCGCGAGAACGGGACGCCAAAGTGTTCCAGTTCGATGACCGCCGGAATCGCTTCGCGGCACATGTACTCGATCGCATCCTGGTCGCCCAGCCAGTCGCCGCCCTTCACGGTGTCGTAGAAGTGGTAGCGCCAGTCGTCCTCGCCCATGTTGCCCAGTGCGGCGGCCACACCGCCCTGGGCCGCGACCGTGTGTGAACGGGTCGGGAAAACCTTGGTGACGCAGGCGGCGGACAAGCCCTTCGCGGCCAGGCCCAGGGTGGCGCGCAGACCGGCACCGCCGGCGCCGACCACCACCACATCGTGCTTGTGGGTTTCGATCTTGTAGTTTTCCTGGGGCATGTACGTCCCTTGTCCGGACAATTTCGGGATGTTCCGGACAAATCCGTCCCGGATTTGCCGGAGCACGTCGAACCCGGCACCTGTCCGGACTCGGTTTCCCGGATCGAACACCACGGTGTTCGATCCGCAAGCGGTGCATCCGTGCACCGCGGGAACCCCGATCAATCAGGGGTCCGCCGGTATCAGTAATAGGCGGCGCCGCTGAGCCACACCGCGAGCACGGCCATCACGCAAGCCAGCGCGCCGAGCAATGCGCCGAACCGCAACGCGATCTGCAGCGTCATTTCCAGCCAGCGCGTGTGCACGTAGTCTTCGATGATCACCTGCAATCCGAGCGCGCCGTGCCAGAACAGGCACACGGCGAACACGATCAGGAAAATCGCATGGACCGGCTGCGCGATCGTCGCGACCACGTCCGGATAGCTGGCGTCGTGGAGCATTCCGCCGAGCAGGAACAGGAACCAGATCGAGAGCGGGACCAGCGCAACCGCAGTCACCCGTTGCAGCCACCAGGGGCGCACCCCGGTCCTGGACGAACCCAAGCCACGTGCGACCTTGAGCGGCGTGCGCAAACCTTCCTGCCCCGGATACGTGCTCATGCCGCACCTCCACCCAAACGCAGGATCAGCAGCACCCACACCAGCACCGCCAGGGCCACGCTGATCGCGATCACGATCCAGCCGGTGGACCAGTACGCGGGATTGTGGGCGCGGTCCCGTGTCGGCGGGCCGAAGTTCATACCCGTGTCGCGCACCAGGTGCTGGATGCCGTTGCAGAGATGGAACAGCAGCGACCAGGTCCACAGAAACAACAGGATCAGGCCTATCCAGCTGCCACAGAAGGCGGCAAACACGTTCCATGCTGCGCCGCTGGTGGCGGCGGCAATCAGCCCCCAGGTCACCAGCAACGTTCCGAGGCAAAGGAACAGTCCGGTCAACCTGTGCAGCGTCGACTGGAGCATGTTGACGCGCCAGCGATAGATGCCGAGATGCGGTGACAACGGCCGGGTGTTGGACATGTCCTCGGATTCCTCGCTACTGCGCTCGCAATGCTGCCCCCTCATCGGCCCCTGCGTCGATGATCGCTTTCCATTGTCGCATGAATCGCATTTGTACTGCGAACAAGAGCCGGATCGAAGCGGCTGTTGCGGAAAGTCAGGCCGAGGAAGGCCGTTCTGATGTGAATTGGTTTGGGGCGGTCCTGCTCACCATGTAGTCCGGCGATGCCGCGATCAGGGACGAGCGCACTAAAAATGTCTAAAAATCGATGCAGCGGCCGTTCTTCTCCCAGTCGCCGTAACGCGTGGGATCGAGACCGTCGCCTTCCGGCGTCGACCGCTCGCGCGGCGCGGGCGCGGGCTCGCGTTCGACCCGCTCGGGAACGGGTTCCGGAATCGGAGGGTCGGAAGTCGTATCGGTCATCACGCACACTCGCCTCGATCGGTGATGGCGAATTGTCGCACCCTGTCATCATGCGTGCAGCCGCGCCTCTGCTAACGTGGCGGCAATCGTTGGAAGCGGGTGTCGATGATTTTTCCTGCAATCTCCAGGGTCGACTGCATCGTGGTGGAAGGTGCTGACGCGCGCCGCTTTGCGCAGGCGCAATTTGCCGGCGACGTGGATGCCCTGGCACCGGGACACTGGCAATGGAATGCGTGGCTCGATGCCAGGGGCCGCGTGCAGGCCCTGATGCACCTGGCCGATGTTGCCGGGGGCGGGTTGCTGGCCGTGTTGCGGGGCGGAGATGCGAAGGCGATCCACGGGACCCTGAGTCGTTACCTGCTGCGCACGCGTGCAAACCTCGGCGTCAGAACCTTCACGGGCCGCCGCGGTGGCCCGGTACCGATGTCGACGGTTCGCATGGAGGCCGACCAGATCGTGTTGGGCTACGGAACGCGCAGCTTGCGCCTGGACAGGGACGCGGCAGCGTCCGACCCCGAGGTGCAATCGACCTGGCGGCTGGACGACATCCGCGCGGGTTGGCCGCACCTGCCCGACCGTGGGCCCCCATTCCTGCCGCCGGCCCTGGGCCTTGAACACCTGGGTGCCGTGTCCTTCGACAAGGGCTGCTATCCGGGGCAGGAAATCGCCGCGCGATTGCATTATCTCGGTGGCCACAAACAACGGCTTTGCCATCTGCGGGGGCCGGCGCCGCTGTCGGTGGGCGAGGTCCGGAACGCTGACGGGACACCAAACGCCTGGATTCTCGCGGTTGTGGCTGTTCAGGAAGACACCGTCGAAGCCTTGGCCATCATCCCCGGCAACGCGGACCATGAAATCAGCATCTTGGGAACATCATTTATAATTCACATGAAATTTGATCCATAACCTTATCTAAACGGCGAGCTTTCCCGGCAGTTCTTTTTGCACGGCGGCACTTGTGCCAGCCGCGGGCCGCCCTTACCCTTCGCGCAGCTTCGCAAGCCGGGTCTGTTTCGACCCGGTTTCGCGCGGGGCCGGATATCCCGCCCCACGCGCGACGGCACTTCGCCGATTGCCAGGAGATTGTCGGCACTTTGCGGTACCTGCCAGCCCCGGCCCTTTGCCGGTGATCGCTTCCGGGTTCCCGCCGACTTTCATTTATCGCGGC
>DASTIS010000129.1:0-4769 GCA_035717365.1 Rhodanobacteraceae bacterium | reverse complement strand
CGGTCAGGCCGGCACCGCGGCCGGCTCGTGAAACTGAAGGTGGTAGAGCGACGCATACTTGCCGCCCCGTGCCAGCAGTTCGGCATGTGTGCCCTGCTCGACGATGCGCCCGGCATCCAGTACCACGATCTGGTCGGCGTGCTCGACCGTGGACAACCGGTGCGCAATGACCAGCGTGGTGCGGTTCTTCATCAGCCGAGACAACGCATCCTGGATCAGGCGCTCGGATTCGGTATCCAGCGCACTGGTGGCCTCGTCCAGCACCAGGATCGGCGCGTTCTTGAGCAAGGCGCGCGCGACCGCGATGCGTTGCCTCTGGCCGCCCGACAGCAACGCACCGCCCTCGCCCACCCGGCTATGGATGCCGTCCGGCAATTCGCGGATGAATTCCATGGCATTCGCGGCTTCCGCCGCCGCGACGATCCGCGTTTCCTCGGCATCCGCCAGCGCGCCGTAGGCAATGTTGCGGGCGATGGTGTCATCGAACAGCACCACGTCCTGGCCGACCCACGCGATCTGGGCGCGCAGGCTGGCCAGGGTGTAATCACCGAGCGGCTTCCCGTCCAGCAACACGGTGCCCGACGTGGGTTCATAAAAGCGCGGGATCAGGCTGGCCATGCTGCTCTTGCCGCTGCCGGAACGCCCGACCAGCGCCGTGATCGAGCCATGCGGACATTCGAGCGAGATTCCGCGGAGCGCGGCTGCGCTGGCGCCCGGGTAGGTCAGGTGCACGTCGCGGAATCCGATGTCGCCGCGGCAACGTTCGATCCGCGTGGTGCCCGTGTCCTCTTCCATCGGCGCATCCAGTATCCCGAACAACTCCGCCGCCGCCGCGAGGCCGCGCTGGATGTTCGCCTGCACGGTGGTCAACCGCTTCATCGAAGGCAGGATGCCGGCCATGCACATGAACACGCGCATGAACGAGCCGGCGGTCAGCCCCTGCGCCGTCATGAACGGGCGCGTCGCGATCCACACGATGAGCGCCAACGCAATGGCCGCGGCAAGTTGCACGAATGCGGTGGACAGCCCATTGGTCGCGGCGACCTTGACGTTCAACTTGCGGGCGCGGTCGGTGACCTCGTTGAAGCGCCCCGACTCGAAATCCTGGCCGCCGAATACCTTGACCTCGCGGTGCGCGCCGACCACTTCCTCGACCACCCCGGTTACTCGGCCGACCACGTCCTGGATCGTCACGTTGATGCGGCGGTAGCGGCGACCGACGTAGGTGACGAGGATTCCCACCAGCGGCACCATCACCAGCAACGCCAGCGTCAGGATCCAGCTGGTCCATACCATCAGCGCGACCAGGCCGATCACCGTCAGGCCGTCGACGATGGCGATCTTCGCCGAGTCGGTAGTCGCCTGGGCAACCTGTTCGCTGGTGTAGGTGATGCGGGAAATCTGCTGTCCCGACGATTCGCGGTCGAAAAATGCGGCCGGCATGTGCAGGTACTTGTCGAAGACCCGGCGGCGCATGTCCTGCACCACGCCGCGCCCGACGTAGGCGCTGCCGTAGCTCTGGATGTAAACCGCGATGCTGCGAACGAAGAAGATGCCCACGATGATGATCGGCATCCAGAAGATCACGTGCGGGTCGCGATCCACGAACAGCTTGTCGATCAGCGGCTTGACCTCCCGCGCGAACAGCGTCATGCACACGGCGTCGGCGACCATCGCCAGGACGGTGATCGTGACGATCGTACGGAACGGTCGCAGCAGGCCCAGCAGGCGCCGGTAGATCGCGCCGTCGGAACCCTGCATGCGGGGCACCTCACCCACCGGGCGCGGGCGCGGTGGCGATGGACAGGTGGCTGAACCCGAGCCGCCCCAGCGCATCCATCGCGGTCACGACCGCCTGGTGCGGGGTCGCGCCATCGGCGCGCAGCAGCACCGGCCGTTCGCGATTGTCGCCCGCCACGGCCTGGATCGCGCGCTGGAGCGTGGCCTCGTCGTCGCCCAGCACGCGATTGTTGCCGACGAAGAAGTGTCCCTGGCGATCGATCACCACCACCAGCGTGTCGTTGACGGGTGCGCTTGCCTGGTCGCTGGCCTGGGGCAGCGACACCTTCAGGCGGCCCTGTTGCACGAACGTCGTGGTCAGCACGAAAAACATCAACAGCGTCAGCAGCACGTCGATCAGCGGGATCACGTTGATCTCGAACTCGTCGGTACGGCCGCTGCCGATGCGCATGGCGGTGCCCGTCAACCCGCGGCGCGCGCGGTTCGCGGAGACGGGGCTGGCGCAGCGTGCGTGCGTGCATCGACCGGCGTCGTCCGCGCCGTCGACAATTCATCCAGCAGCGCGCTGGCTTGCCGTTCCATCTGCACCACGTAACCCTGCACGCGTGAACGGAAATATCGGTGCAGGATGTAGGCGGGAATCGCGACCACCAGGCCGGACGCCGTGCAAACCAGCGCCTCGCCGATGCCCCCCGCCATCTTCATCGGGTCGCCCACGCCCGACACCATCACGGCGAGAAACATCCGGATCAGGCCGAACACGGTACCGAGCAGACCCAGCAGCGGTCCGATCAGGGCGATGGTGCCCAGCGTGGCGAGGTAGCGCTCGAGGTCGTGTACCACGTGCCGGCCGGTGTCCTCGATGCGCTCCTTGATCTCCGCCCGCGGACGGTTGCGCACGTCCAGCGCGCTCGCAAGCAATTCGCCCAGCGGCGAATTCTCGCGCAACGACTGGATGTGCGCGGAGGTCAACTGCTGGGAATGCGCCCAGCTGCGTACCTGTTCACCGAGCCCGGGCGGCAGCACGGCGCTGCGCCGCAACGTCCAGAACCGCTCGAGGATGATCGCAAGACCGACCGCCGAGCAGATCAGGATGGGCACCATGCCCCAGCCGCCCGCCTTCAGGATTTCGAACACGCGTCACTCCGCAACGAACACCGCCGACGCTGGATGATACCAGCGCCGCCCCCCCGAATCAGCGTGACGCGATCGGCGCAACCGGCCCTCCCTCGCGCCAGTAGTGCGCCTGGGCGAGGCGCCCTTCGGACAGGATGTGCGGCGCATTGTTTGCGGGAAAGGCCACGCGCACCGCGCCGGTGGCCGGTGTGTTCAGGAGCGGAACGCCAAGCGCGCGGTAGCGCGCGACAATCGCCGGAGCCGGGTGGTGGTAGCCGTTCAGATAGCCGGTCGAGGCAATCGCGAAGCGCGGGTGCAATGCTTCGAGATAGGCACGGCTCGACGAGGTCCTGCTGCCATGGTGGGGGACGACCAGCACCAGCGGCGCCCCCGCGGGAACGGCCGCGGCGATGTCGGGTTCGACCTTTGACGAGGTATCGGCGGGGAGCAGCAGGCGGCCGTCCCCGCCGCTCACCAGCAATACGCAGCCGGCATCGTTGCCCTCGATGGTGACCGGTGCGGGCGGCCTCAGCACGCGAAATTGCACGCCGTCCCATCGCCAATGCTGGCCCGCATGGCATTGCTGCATCGGCACCGGCCCGCGCGCGGGCTCGCCGCCCGACACCGGCGTGCCCGGATACGCGGCCAGCACCGATACCGCCCCGCCCGCATGATCGTTGTCGCCATGGCTGATGATCAGCTTGTCGAGATGCGTGATGCCGAGCGCGTGCAGGGTCGGCACGACCGCCGCAGCACCGAGGTCGAACCCGGACGGATAACGCGCGCCGGTGTCGACCAACAATGCATGCCCGTGGGTGCGCACCAGCACCGACAAACCCTGCCCGACGTCGATCACCGTGGCGCGGAATGCGCCCGCAGCCGGCAGGCTGCCACGTGGCCAGCACAGGGGCAGCAACAGCAGCGCGCCCAGCGCCCGCGCCGGGACCCCGCGCGGCGCCAGCAGCCACACCGCACCGACGCAGGCGAGCGCAAAGGCGACCAGCGAGGTCTGCGGCAGGTACTGCATCGCCGGCTTCCACGCTGCGAGATGGACCAGCAACCACCACAACGCATCGACCAGATGCGCGCAGAGTTGCATCATGAATTGCCCGGCCGTGGGCCACGCGAACAGAAACGCGCACGCGATGAGATCGACCGGCACGATCACGAAGCTCACGAACGGCACCGCGACGAGATTGGCGAGCGGCCCGACCAGCGAGGCCTGCCCGAAAAACCACACGGTCAGCGGCAGCAAGGCCACGGTCATCAGGAGCGGCGCCAGGCCGATTTCCTTGAGGTGTCCGCGCCAACCGGAGTCGCGGGCCAGGGTCCACGCCAGCAATGCGACACCGGCGAAGGAGAGCCAGAACCCGGCCGACAGCACCGACAATGGATCGACGACGAGGATCGCCGCCAGCGCCAGCCCGAAGCCCTCGCCGAACCCGCCCCCGCGGCGCAACAGGCGCCAGCCGGCGACGACCGCGATCATCAGCAGGGTGCGCGTGGTCGGCAGTCCGAACCCGGCGAGCGCGCCGTAGGCGAGCGCCGCGGGAAATGCGACCGCGGCTTCCGCGAGCGGCCGGGCCAGCCTCAAGGCCAGGCCCGGGAAGAACCACCACGCGAGCCGCACCAACAAGGCACCGAATACCGCGGCGAGGCCGACATGGAATCCCGAGATCGCAATCAGATGACTGATCCCGGTCGTGCGCACGACTTGCCAGTCGTGCTCGTCGAGTGCGCGCTCATCGCCGACGCTCAGCGCCCGCAGCAACCGCGCGGCATGCGCGTCGTTCGGCAAGGCGGCATCGATGGCGCTGCCGATGCGCGCACGCACGCCGTCGACACATGCGCCATCGTCGAGTTCCGCGTTGGCAGTATCTTCGCGAACATAGCCGGTGGCGATCACGCCCTTT
>DASTIS010000128.1:0-10698 GCA_035717365.1 Rhodanobacteraceae bacterium | reverse complement strand
CAGTGCAATCAAGTGTGACTTGAACGCCAGCGCGCTGCGTGGGTCGAGTCCGTTGAACGGCTCGTCCAGCAGCAGCAAGGGTGGCTCGCCGAGCAATCCCAGCAGGATGCCGAGTTTCTGCCGCATTCCCAACGAATAGCTATCGATTCGCCGGTCCAGTACCGACGTCAACGACAGGGTTTCGCCAAGCGCAAGCGTCGCGGGCGGAATGGCCGGCAAGCCGCGCGCACCCGCGAACAGGGCAAGGCACTCGCAACCGGTCAGCAAGGCCGGCAGACTTGGCGGATCGATGGCCAGCCCGATCACCTGCTTCGCTTCCCGTGGCGCCTTCGCAAGCGCGCACCCGGCGATGGCGACGGTCCCGTCGTACAACGTCGCGATGCCGGCAATGGCGTGCAGCAAGGTGGTCTTGCCCGCGCCGTTGGGGCCGATCAGCGCGACGAATTCTCCACGCGCAATGTCCAGATCGATGCCGTCAAGCACGCGCACGTCACCGTACGCAACGCGCAACCTGGCGGCGCGGAGCAAGGGCATCATGCCGCCACTTCCGGCCGTCGCGTGGCGCGGAGGATCCGGATGAGTGGCCACGCAGAAATCGTACCCGCACAGACGAGCCACACGAGCACGATCACGGCGCGCCTGCCCAGGACCGCGCCGACGGCCATCGGAACCAGCGCACACGATGCCGCAATCAGCGGATAGCGAAGCGAAGCCAGGCGCGCGCAATGTGCATCCAGCGGGGTCGCGCCAAGCAGGCGTACTGCCGCGCCTGACGTATCGGCGCTGGCACGCATCGCCACCGCCCACCACGACCATGACAGCACCAGCAGCACCAGCCCGGTCACTTCCAGGGCGGGCGCACCCATCGGTACCACGCCAAGCACGATTCCGACCATCACGAAGCTGCCACCACGCCGCCATCGCACCAATCCCGCACGACGCTGCCAATCGAGGAGATGTGGCAGGCGTCGATCATTCAACCAGGGCAGCGCCAACAAGGGTTCACGGACGCTGTCGGCCCGAAACGCCCGTGCACCGCGGCGGAACACCCGCACCGTCGCAACAGCGGAGCCCACGACCAGCGCAAGGTCGATCCCTGCCAGCGCGTACATCAAATCACCGCGATGCGGTGCCAACGCGGAAATGGCCAGCAGCAGTGCAGTGATGAGTGCGAGCGACACCAGCAGTGCCGCTGCCGTCACCAGCAACAAAGTGCACGTCGTCGCGCCTCGTGCGACCGGCAAGGCGGCACACCAACCAAGCCGCCATCGCTCCAGGGCACCCAGCAATCGTTCGTGCGCGATGGCGTAACTGCCGCCCAACGCGAGCAACGAGGCCGCCGCCAGGCACCACCCGTAACCGCCGTAAAAATCGCCGCACGCGACGACTGCGCAGCACGTCAGCAGCAATGCGGGAGCGCCGACGGTTCGCACGAACGCAGGCATGCCCGTGCGTCGCAGCACAAGCCAGTCGGCGCGTAGCGCGGGGTGCCACAAGGCGCTCATCGCAACGGATTGTGTCAGCATTTGCCGCGTAGCGGAAAATCCTCGTTACGCCGTTTCGCACTACACCATCCCAAACGTGGGAAAAAACCGATTCCGGGTTCCGGCCCGATAAAACCGGGCCAGCCCCGGAATGACAAAATAAATTGTGGCCCTCGGAAAAAACCGATTCCGGGTTCCGGCCCGATAAAACCGGGCCGGCCCCGGAATGACAAAATAAATTGTGGCCCTCGAAAAAGACCGATTCCGGGTTCCGGCCCGATAAAACCGGGCCGGCCCCGGAATGACAAAAAATAGCCGTCGAGCAAAAACCCGCCTTGCGGCGGGTTTTCGTTTGCTGCGGGACGCTCCAATCGAAGCGGCTGTTGCAGAAGTCAGGCCACGGACGGCCGTTCTGATATTTCCAAACCGACCACACTCAATCTGATCCGGGAGGCCGCACCCGACGGGGCGATCATGGAAGATCGCACAAACTACGCCCGCGCCACCGAATACCGTTTCAACCGGTGCGCGAATTCGATCAGCTTGCGGTTGCCGCTGGCTTCCGCTTCACGGCACCATTGCTGCAACGCGGCCAGCGTGGATTCGGGCTTGCCGCGCTGTTCCATCAACGCCGCGAGACGCGCGCGATACTCGGCGATCTGCTTCAGACGCGGACGGTTCTCGACGACCGCCGCAAGCCGGGCCTTGCCGGTCTTGTCCAGCCAGCGACCGCCATTGGCCAGCGCGCGGCGCAGGCGGCGACGCGGCATCGCGCCGAAGTGGCGGGTGCCCTCGGCGGTCGATTGCTCGCGGACCGTCGGCTTGATGACGGTCTTGTAGTAATCGGTCATCGCCGCGAAACGATGGGTCAACAGTGCCTTCAGGGTGTCCATGTCGGGCAGCGACACGTTCGGGCGCACGTCCAGCGCAGGTGCCACGCGCAATACCTTGGCCAGACGCACCTTTTCCAGTCCGCGGATCACCACCCAGCCGAAGTCGACCTCGAACCTGCGCAGCGCGAACTTCGCGGAACTCGGGAACGCGTGATGATTGTTGTGCAGTTCCTCACCGCCGACCCACACGCCCCACGGCGTGAGGTTGGTGGCCTTGTCGGCGGTTTCGAAATTGCGATACCCCCACCAGTGGCCGAGGCCGTTGACGACGCCCGCGGCCCAGAAGGGAATCCACGCCATCTGCAACGCCCAGATCGCCATGCCGAGTACCCCGAACAAGGCAATGCTGATCACTGCCATCAGGGTCGGGCCGAGCATCGAATGCCTGGTGTAGACGTTGCGCTCCATCCAGTCGTCCGGCGTGCCGCGGCCGTACTTGGTGACGTCTTCGGCATTGGCGGCGGCGGTGCGATACAGTTCGACGCCTTCGAAGAAAACCTTGCGGATACCTTCGACCTGCGGGCTGTGGGGATCCTCCTCGGTCTCGCAATGGGCGTGATGCTTGCGGTGGACCGCGACCCATTCCTTGGTCACCATGCCGGTGGTCAGCCAGCTCCAGAAACGGAAGAAATGCACCAGCGCCGGATGAAAATCCACGCCGCGATGAGCCTGGCTGCGATGCAGGTACAGGGTCACGGTCAGAATGGTAAGTTGGGTCATCACCAGCAAATAGATGGTGATGGATAGCCAGCCAGCGTTCGCCAAGCCGTTCGAGGCGAAATTCAGGAAGGTGTCGAGCATCATGATCTCAGGGAGAGGGGTGGACGGGTCGGTTCAAACCCGCAATGGCCAGTCTAGGGGATAACCCCCACACTCGCCACAGGCTTGCCTAAACAATGTGATGGCCGCGACAATTCTTTCAATGGGCCGGCCCCGCAACGGGCGTGGCGTTCAGCTAACCAGGGCCGTTGACGCCAAATGACCGCAACCCCGGCATTGCTGCAACTCGACCGCGTCGGCCGCCGGCTGGGCGGGCGTGAAGTCCTTCGAGACGTGTCGTTCGTCCTGCAGCGCGGCGAGGTGCTGGGATTGCTGGGCGTGAACGGTGCCGGAAAGTCGACCACCCTCGCGATCATCGCCGGGGTGCTGGTCCCCGGTGCGGGAAGCCTGCGGATCGACGGGCGCAGCGTGGGCGACGACCCACGCCCGTTCAGCCATCGCATGGGATGGGTGCCCGAAAGCGTGCCGCTGTGGCCGGAACTGACCGTCGCGGAAGCCCTGGATGCTTGCGGCCGCTTGCGCGGGCTTTCGCGCAGCGCGCGCCGCGCCGCCATTGAACGCGAACTGGCGCGGCTCGAGCTTGGTGGCGTCGCGCATCGCTTGTGCGGGCAATTGTCGCTGGGTCTGAAGCGTCGCGTGGACCTGGCCCAGGCGCTGCTGCACGACCCCGACCTGCTGGTACTGGACGAACCCGGCAACGGACTCGACCCGGTGCAGACCGCGCAATTGCGTGAGTTGATCGGCAAACTTTCGCCGGGGCGCGGCATCATCCTGTCCAGCCACGAGTTGCCCGAGGTGGAAGCCATGTGCAGCCGGGTGGTGATCCTGCATGAAGGCGCCGTGCGCCACGATGCCGAACTCGACGGCCAGCACGGCCGGCTGGACGAGCAATTTCGGGCGATCGCCGGTTCGTACGCAAGCGCCGCCGCATGAAGGCGTTGGCGATCGCAAGCCTGGACCTGAAGCGCCTTGCGGTGCGGCCGTTCGCGTGGACGCTGGCGGGGATCGCGCTGGTGATGATGGCGTGGCAATTCCTGCTCGGGCTGTCGGCCTTCATGCACGCGCAGCCGACCGTCCCCGGCGCCGTCGGCACGCTCGGCTTTACCGACAGCGTGGTCGGGCCGTACCTGCTGAATTACCTGCAACTGTGCCTGGTGATCGCACCGCTGATCACCATGCAGGCGCTCGCCGGCGAACGCGGCGCGCAACGCCTCGCGCTGCTCGGCGCAACCGGGGCGTCCGGCTTCCAGATCGTCGTCGGCAAGTTCCTCGCGCGACTGGCGTTCCTGTGGCTGCTGCTGATCGTCGTCGCCAGCATGCCACTGGTGCTCAGTGGCGCAACCCAGCTCGACTGGGGCCAGTTCGGCGCGGCCCTGATCGCGAGCGCGTTGTGCGTGGCGCTGCTCACGGCCATCGGCATCGCGTGCTCGGCGTTCACCCTTGAACCCGCGCTCGCCGCGGCCGCCGCGCTGCTGATCGGCGAGGGGCTGTCGCTGATCGACGCCGGCGTGCGCCTGACCGGCTCAGGCACGGGCTGGCTCGGTTATCTCGCGCTGCACACCCACCTCGCGCCGGCGCTGCGTGGGCTGATGCGCAGCGGGGACATCGTCTATTTCCTGCTGATCACCGCACTGGCGCTGGCACTCGCGATTCGCCGCATCGGCGCGGAACGGGGGTACGGCTGATGCGCACCGGGTGGCAGGCATGGCTGCACGCACTGCTGGTGGTGGTGATCGCGGTGTGCATCGCCGCGCTGTCGGCACGTTTCGGGTTCACCGCCGATTGGAGCGCCGGGGCGCGCGCAACGATCACACCGCAAAGCCAGGCGCTGCTCGCGCAAGTGAAGGGGCCACTCGAGGCGGTGAGCTACGCGCGGCCGGGCACGCTGCGCGCCAAGACCCGCCTGCTGGTCGCGCGCTACCAGCGATTCAAACCCGACCTCGCGCTGAAGTTCGTCGATCCGGACCTCGACCCGATCGCGACCCAGGACGCCGACATCAAGACCGATGGCGAAATCGTGCTGCACTGGCAAGGTCACGCCGAGCACGTCACGCAACTCGACGAGCCGGATTTCTCTGACGCGCTGGTACGACTCGCGCGCGGCGGCACCCGGCTGGTCGCCTTCGTGACCGGCGACGGCGAGCGCGACGCCACCGGCGGACACGCGGCCGACCTCGGCGAATTCGTCGCGCGGATGACGAGTCGCGGCGTGCGCGCGCTGCCGCTGAACCTCGCCGAAGCCGCGCAGGTGCCCCGCAACGCCGACCTCGTGGTGTTGGCGAGCCCGCAGGCGGCCCTGCTGCCGGGCTCGGCGAAAAAACTGGAGGATTACATTGCCGACGGCGGCAATCTCCTGTGGCTGACCGAGCCCGGCGCCGACGACCTCGGCCTCGCCCCGCTGGCGCAAATGCTGGGGATCAAGCGCCTGCCCGGCACGTTGATCGAGACGCAGGGCGCAGCGGCAGGCGGACGCGACCCGCGCGTGATCGTCGCAACCCGGTACCCGGCGCAGGCGATCACCGAAGGTTTCCAGGTCAATACCCTGTTCCCGCGCGCGGCGGTGCTGGCCTCGCTGACCGGCGCCGAATGGAACGTGCAACCGATCCTGCAATCGAGCGCGCAAAGCTGGAACCGGACCGCGCCCGTGGACCCCGCGCATTCCGCATCCGGTCCGGGCGCGGGCGAACTGAAAGGCCCGCTGAGCTTCGGCTACGCGCTGAGCCGGTTGTCGCCCACCCCCGCCAAAACCCGGCAACGCGTCGTCGTGATCGGCGATGGCGATTTTCTTTCCAATGCGTATCTCGCCGACGCCGGCAACCTCGCGTTCGGCGAGCGCATTGTCGACTGGCTGCTCGGTGACGACGCATTGGCGAACGTGCCGCAGCCGCCGCCCGACCGGACACTCAAGCCGACCCGTGCCGAACTCGGCGTGCTCACGTTCGGATACCTGATCGCGCTGCCGATCGTGCTGATCCTGATCGGCCTCGCGATCACCTGGCGCCGGCGCCGGCGGTGACCCGCGCAACCCGCAGCCTCGGAATCCTCGCGCTGATCGCCGTGGCGCTGGTCGCGACGGTGTTGTGGCAGGGTCGGCGCGCTTACGTGGCCAATCCGCGGGCGCTGACCGGACTCGTTCCGGAGACGGTGACGCATATCGGACTCGACATTCCACCGCTCGCCCCCCAGACGTTCGAGAAACGCCATGGCGGCTGGTGGCGTGCGCAGCCTTCGAACGCACGCGCCGACGACGCCAGGGTGCAGCGCCTTGCCAACCTCGCCGCGACCCCGGTTGCGCGCTGGATCCCTGCCGCGGCGATCGCGCCTGCCAAGGTCGGCCTGGCGCATCCTTCGGCGACCCTGACCCTCGACGGCACGCGCCTCGAATACGGCGGCTTCACCGCGCTTGACGACCTGCGCTACGTACGGGTCGGCGACAAGGTGGCGCTGGTGCCGCGGCAGTACTCCCCCGAAGTGATGCTGACCAAGGGAGCGACGGAAGAAAAGTAGCGAGCGCACGACCGTGAGGGATGCACACTTCCCCACTCGTCATTCCGGGGCCAGCGCCGACTCCACCGGCGATGGAACCCGGAACCCAGCGCATTTTCGAACCGGGAGCAAAGACACTGGGTTCCGGGTTCCGCCCGCACAGAACGCGGGCGGCCCCGGAATGACGACAGTCACGGAATCCCGATCAAGACGCAATCGATACCAATCGCTTCACGCCCATGCCAGAACTTCCCGAAGTCGAAACCACCAAACGCGGCATTGCGCCGTTCGTGACCGGCCGCGTGGTCGAACGGGTCCTGCTGCGCCGCAAGGATTTGCGCTGGCCGATCCCGCGCGCCATCAGCGCAAAGCTGCCGGGGCAGCGAATCGACGCCGTGGAACGACGCGCCAAATACCTGCTGTTGCACACGCGGGCCGGCAGCGCATTGCTCCACCTCGGGATGTCGGGCTCGCTGCGGCTCACCGAACCGGCGCTGCCGCCGCGCAAGCACGATCACTACGACCTGGTGTTCGACTCGGGCAAGGCCTTGCGCTTCAACGATCCGCGCCGGTTCGGCTGCCTCCTGTGGCAGAAGCCCGGCGAAATCCACCCGCTGCTGCGCGGACTGGGCCCGGAACCGCTGGGCGACGCGTTCGACGGCGACTGGCTGTGGGCCCTTTCGCGGGGACGCAGCGCGGCGGTGAAGACGTTCCTGATGGACCAGGCCGTGGTGGTCGGCGTCGGCAACATCTACGCCAGCGAAGCCTTGTTCGCCGCGGGCGTGCATCCGAAGCGCGCCGCGGGCGCGGTGTCACGTGCGCGTTACGCACGCATCGCGGGCGAGATCCGGCGGGTCCTGGAGTACGCCATCACCCAGGGCGGCACGTCGCTGCGCGATTACCTCGCGCCCGACGGCGCGCCCGGATACTTCGAACAGGAACTCGCCGTGTACGGCCGCGCGGGCGAGCCCTGCAAGGTGTGCGCCACGCCGATCCGCGCGCAGGTGATCGGGCAGCGGATGAGTTACTGGTGCCCGCACTGCCAGCATTGATTTGCGATCGTCCATGATCGCCGCGTTGCGATGCGCTAGCGCGCACGCCGACATCATCGCATCAAGCTTTCCAGTCCAGCCCACCCGAAATAGCTTCCCAGAAACGGCGGTCATGGATGACCGCACTACAAAGCGTCGGCGTCGAGTTCACCCGTGCGGATGCGGATCACCTGGTCCAGCGTCGAGATGAAGACCTTGCCGTCACCGATCTTGCCGGTGCGCGCGGCATGGGTGATGGCCTCGACCGCGCGTTCGACCAGGTTGTCGGGCAGCGCGATCTCGAGTTTGACTTTCGGCAGGAAATCGACCACGTATTCGGCGCCACGGTACAGCTCGGTATGGCCCTTCTGGCGTCCGAAGCCCTTGACCTCGGTGACCGTGATGCCGTTGACGCCCACTTCCGACAGCGCCTCGCGCACGTCGTCCAGCTTGAACGGCTTGATGATGGCGGTGATCAGCTTCATGGCCCGATCTTACCGGAGCGGAACGCGAAAATGCCGCGACGAGAGCGGCTGTTGTGAAAAGTCAGGGCATGGAAGCCCGTTCCGGTCTTTCAAACCACTGGGCGCCGTCGTCCTCGCCATCGTTGAGCGAAGTCGCGTTCATGGACGAACGCATATAACGTGGGAAACTCAGGGCACGGAGGCCCGTTCTGGTCTTTCAAGCCGCCGAGCGCTGTCGTTTGCGTCATGGTTGAACGAAGCCGCGTTCATGGACGAACGCACAAGCATGTAGGAAAATCCCTACACCACAACAAGGCATCCGCCGATGGTGGCGCCAATCCTGGAGGCGTAACCTGCGGATGCATCGAGGCTACGACATGATTGACGTGCACTCCATAGACCAACTCGCGCACCGGCTGGCTACCCTGGTTCCTCCGGGACTGGCGCAGGCGCGGGACGACATGGAAGCCAATTTTCGGGATGTGCTGGCGCATGGATTGCGCCGCCTCGACCTTGTCACCCGAGAGGAGTTCGACGCCCAGCGCGCCGTCCTCGACCGGGCCCGCGAACAGGTCACGCAACTGGAACGGCGCGTGGCCGAACTGGAAGCGGCACGCTGAAATCAGGTACATCGCGCTCCCGGCCTTCCACCTCATCAAAGTTCCCGTCGTCACCCCGGCGCAAGCCGGGGCCCAGCGACTTTGCGCCCGTTTCCAGCAACGTCACTGGGTTCCGGGTCACTGCTTCGCGGCGCCCGGAATGACGAACTCAAATTGGGCGGTCTCGAAGGAATCCGTGGCATGTCTCTCGCCGTTGCCCTCACCCGCGCCTCCGAGGGCGTGGTCGCGCCGCTGGTGACGGTGGAAGTGCATCTGTCCGGCGGCCTGCCCGGCACTTCGATCGTCGGCTTGCCGGAAGCCGCGGTGCGCGAGGCGCGCGATCGCGTGCGCGTGGCGATCCAGAACACCCAATTCGAATACCCCAACCGGCGCGTCACGGTGAACCTCGCGCCGGCCGAACTGCCCAAGGACGGCGGGCGCTTCGACCTCGCCATCGCGCTCGGCATTCTCGCGGCCGGCGGGCAGGTGCCACGCGAGGCGTTGCAGGGTTGCGAATTCCTGGGCGAACTGGCGCTGTCCGGCGAACTGCGCCCTGTACCGGGTGTGTTGCCCGCCCTGTTGCGCGCGCGCAATGGCAAACGTTGCGTGATCGTTCCCGCCGGGAATGCGCACGAAGCCTCGCTGCTCGCCGACGTCGACGTGCGGGTCGCCCGCACGCTGGCTGATGTCTGCGCGCACCTGCGCGGGGTCGACGTCCTGCCTGCACCCGCCACCGACAAGCCCGACAGCACCGTCGCCTATCCCGATCTCGCCGACGTGCGTGGGCAACGCCAGGCCCGACGCGCGCTGGAAATCGCCGCCGTGGGTGGGCATCACCTCTTGATGGTGGGCCCTCCCGGCACCGGCAAGTCGATGCTGGCGGCGCGCCTGCCGGGCATCCTGCCACCCATGACCGAAACCGAAGCCATCGAGGCCTGCGCGGTGCGGTCGGTCGCGGGCGTGTCCGTCGACGCCGCCGGCTGGCGGCAACGACCTTATCGCGCGCCGCACCACACCGCTTCGGGTGTCGCACTGGTCGGCGGCGGTTCGCACCCGCGCCCCGGCGAGATCTCGCTCGCGCACAACGGCGTGCTGTTCCTGGACGAGCTGCCGGAATTCGACCGACGCGTACTCGAGGTGCTGCGCGAACCGCTGGAATCGGGCCGCATCGTGATTTCGCGCGCGGCGCACCAGGCCGAATTCCCCGCACACTTCCAACTGGTCGCGGCGATGAATCCCTGCCCGTGCGGCTACGCCGGCGACCCCGATGGCCGCTGCCATTGCACGCCGGATCAGATCGCGCGCTACCGCGGGCGGATTTCCGGGCCCCTGCTCGACCGAATCGACATCATGGTCGATGTGCCGCGCATGTCGCTGACCGAACTGGACGTCGCGCGCAATCCACACGACGAGGATTCCGCAACGGTGCATGCGCGCGTCACCGCCGCGCGCGAACGTGCCCTGGAACGGGCCGGAAAACCCAACGCCGCGCTGGGCACGCGCGAACTCGAACGCGACTGCGCGCTGGGCGACACCGAACGTGTGCTGCTGCAACGCGCGATGGACAAACTCGCGATGTCCGCGCGCGCCTGGCACCGCGTGCTGCGCGTGGCACGCACCATCGCCGATCTCGCCGGCGACGAGCACATCGTACGCGAACACCTCGCCGAAGCCGTGCAGTACCGAAGAGCGACCAGCGGAACGAAGTAGGGCGGGAGCAGCGCAGCGAATCCCGCCATCCCAACACGTAGGGCGGGAGCAGCGCAGCGAATCCCGCCGTCCCGACACGTAGGGCGGGAGCAGCGCAGCGAATCCCGCCATCCCAACATGCGGCGAGGTGACAACCGACCATGCCCCGTTACATCCGCGCGCACATTCCCGGCGGCACATTCTTCTTCACGATTGCCCTGCTAGACCGACGTCAACGGCTATTGATCGAACACATCGATTGCCTGCGTGAT
>DASTIS010000127.1:0-2067 GCA_035717365.1 Rhodanobacteraceae bacterium | reverse complement strand
TTCGCGCGCTTGCGCCGCATCCTCAGCCAGCGCAGCAACCCGTAGGACAGGCGGACTTTCTCCTGGCCAACCGGCAGGTCGGCGCGGGCGAAGATCCACGAGGATTTGCTGAAGGCGATCTGCTGCTCGGGGTACACGCTGCGGTGGCCGATGATGAGGTACGCCGCGACGCAGGCGCCGGCGACATAAAACGTCGAGTCGGCGCCGAACAATTCCACGCCCATGAAGATCGCCGCAATCGGTGCGTTGGATGCGGAAGCCACCACCGCAACCAGCCCGACTGCTGCGCCCACCGCGGCCTTCAGGCCCAGCAGGTGCGCGAACGCGCCGCCCGCCACCGCGCCCATCACGAATTGCGGTGTGACGATGCCGCCGTAGAAGCCCGACCCCAGGGTGATCGCAACCAACAGCGCCTTCCAGAAGAATCCGAGGTACGGCATCGGTGCGCCGTGTAGCGCGTCTTCCATCAGCGGCAGGCTCAACCCCAGGTACTGCGTCGGGATCGCGAGGATCAGGAGCGCCAGCACCACGCCACCGAGCGCCGGCATCAGCGGCGGCCACAACGCATAGCGCTCGCGCAGCCACGTGGTGCCACTGCGCACCGCGTGGGTCAGCTCGACGAAGATCCATGCGACCACGCCGCACAGGATCCCGATCACCACCGTTTTCAGGAACAGCAGTTCGGTGAAGTCGCCCACGAACGCGATGTGGTAAACGGGATATGGCACGCCGAGGTAACGCGAGACCTCGAACGCGGTGACGCCCGCGACGATGCCGGGGAACAGGAAGTCGTGGCGGATGCGGCCAATCGCCAGCATCTCGACGCCGTAGATCGCGCCTGCGATCGGCGTGCCGAACACGCTGGCAAACCCGGCGCTGACCCCGCACGCCAGCAGGCGCTTGCGCATCTCCGGATTGAGGTGCAGGACGCGGCCGATTGCAGCCGCGATGCTCGCGCCGATGTGGGAACACGGCCCTTCCTTGCCGGCCGAGCCGCCGCAGCCCAGCGTGATCCACGCCGCGACCGGTTTGATCCACATCGTGCGGAACGGCAGCTTGCCCTGCTGCTCGTTCACCGCGACGATCGGATTGTCGTTGAAGGTGCTGCGGCGCAATTTGTAGCCGTAGTACAACAGCAGGCCATTGGCGAGGCCGCCGATCGGCAACAACGACATCTGCAGCCACAACGGCGCCGCATAGGCGCGTCCGGCGGTCGCGAACAGGACACGCAGGAAGATCGTGCAGCCGACGCCGATCACCGCGCCGGTGAAGATCGAAATCACCAGCCACTGGACCACGGTCGCCAGCATCACCAGGGGCTCGGCAAATTCGAAACGGCGCATGCAGCGTGGTCGACATCAGGGACGAAAACGGACCATTGTATCGACTGCGCGGGATCGCCCGCCCGGACCGCGCTTTCCAGTCGGCCACGACGACGCGACGGTCGGGCGGCCCCGGCGCGCTTGACAGAACTGGCGCAGGCACTAGACTGGCCGGCTGTTTACGTGATCCCGTGGCCAGTTCGCCCGATCGGTCGGATCGCGGCACCCGTCATGTGCGGGTCACGGCGATACAATGGAACACTCTGGCTACGTAGCTCAGCTGGTTAGAGCACGGCACTCATAATGCCGGGGTCGGTGGTTCGAGCCCACCCGTAGCCACCATGATCCCGCCTTGCTTGCGACGCCGCCCTTCGGGGCGGCGTTTTGCGTTTTTGCGTGCGGCGTCCGCCGGAGCGCCCGCATTTCGCTGCGGCACAGCATGCCTGTATTCGGCTCGTGATGGCGTAAAATGCTGTTTTTACGAGCTTATTATGAATGATTAATGAATGATCTAAGGTTTATGTTGCATTGCACCATTCTTTGCGCTAGAGTAGTCACCAGTCCAACCCACCCTGCAAAGAGGGATCGCACCATGTACAGCCAATTCCAGAAGCAGTCGCTCGACCTCGGCAAGCAGTTCGCCGAGCAGGCCTACAAGGCGCAGCTCACTGCGCTGAAGGGCATCGCCGAAATCCAGAGCCTGCAGGTCAAGGCGCTGGAGTCGCAGGCCAAGTCGAACCTGGCG
>DASTIS010000126.1:0-16927 GCA_035717365.1 Rhodanobacteraceae bacterium | reverse complement strand
CTTCCGGGCGGTCTGCCCCGGCGCAGGATTGAGGGTTATCAGGAACGATTGATCATGAAAACAAGAGCTGCCATTGCATGGGAAGCGGGACAACCCCTCACGATCGAGGAAGTCGATCTCGAGGGGCCGAAAGCGGGTGAGGTACTGGTTCGCATCGTGGCCACGGGGGTGTGCCACACCGACGCCTACACGTTGTCGGGTGCCGACCCGGAGGGCCTGTTCCCGGTGATCCTGGGTCACGAGGGTGGCGGGATCGTCGAGGAAGTTGGCCCCGGCGTCACGTCGGTGAAGCCCGGCGACCACGTGATTCCGCTGTACACGCCCGAGTGCGGCGAATGCGAATACTGCAAGTCCGGTCGCACCAACCTGTGCCAGAAAATCCGCGTCACGCAGGGCGAGGGGTTGATGCCGGACGGCACCTCCCGGTTCTCGTACAAGGGCAAGATGCTGCGGCACTACATGGGTACCAGCACGTTTTCCGAGTACACGGTGTTGCCGGAGATCTCGGTCGCAAAGATCGACCCGAAGGCCCCACTCGACAAGGTCTGCCTGCTCGGTTGCGGGATCACCACCGGCGTCGGCGCGGTATTGAACGTCGCCAAGGTTCGCCCGGGTTCGACGGTCGCGGTATTCGGCCTCGGCGCCATCGGCCTTGCGGTGGTGCAGGGCGCGATGATGGCCAAGGCCGACCGCATCATCGGGATCGACGTCAATCCCGACAAGTGGCCGATGGCCAAGGCCATGGGCGCGACCGACTTCGTGAATCCCAAGGACCACGACGCGCCGATCCAGCAGGTGATCGTCGACATGACGAATGGCGGCGTCGACTACTCGTTCGAGTGCATCGGCAACGTCAACGTGATGCGCGCGGCGCTGGAATGCTGCCACAAGGGATGGGGCGAGAGCACCATCATCGGCGTCGCCGCGGCCGGGCAGGAAATCAGCACCCGGCCGTTCCAGCTCGTCACCGGGCGCGTCTGGCGTGGCGCGGCGTTCGGCGGCGTCAAGGGTCGCTCGCAGTTGCCCGGTTACGTGGACGAGTACATGCAAGGCAACCTCAAGGTCGATGAGTTCGTCTCGAAAGTGCTGCCTCTGGCGAAGATCAACGATGCCTTCGAGTTGATGCACGAAGGCAAGGTGATTCGTTCGGTGATCCGCTACGGCGACACTACGCCAGCCTGATCAGAGCTTGATAACCCACTAACCCAGCAAGAGGAGCGCCTCATGTCACATCCGTATAGCGGCGGCTGCGAGCACATCCACACCCATTCCGACCAGGAGTATCTGGACAGCCACGATTGCCATTGCTCGATCTGCAGGGGCGTGACCGGGAAGGACCACCTGCACGTGACCTTTTTCAAGTACGGAGACCTCAAGGTCGACAATCCGGACGGTTTGAAGCGGCAGCCGTACAACGCCCAGAACCCGGACGGTCCGCTCGAGCTTTGTACCTGCTCGGTTTGCGGCCAACCCATCCTGGTCGATGACAGACAGCGGCGGATTCGCGTGATCGCCCCGGGCCTCATGGGCTACGACGAGAGCAAGATGCCGGCGGCGTACCACGCGTTCTTCGACCCGGCCGCAGGTAACCCGAAACCGGATGACGGCCGGCCGGTGTACGAAGCACTGCGACCCGATTTCGTCATGCCGGACCCCGCTTGACGCGCCAGCATGACCGATTGCGGATTGCATCCTGCCCGGCGTGGATGATGCCACGGCCGAATGGTCCGGAATCCTGTCCACAGTAGTGGCCTGCATCGACGGGCCACAGGAGGGAGACTCGTGCAATTCATATCAACCAGGAAAAACCATGCGCATCGCGGTTCCTCGAAATTGCGGCGCACCGCCCTCGTACTCGCCGTCCTGATTGCGTGTCCGGTGGCCGCCGACGCCACCTCGTTCAGCGGCAATGGCTGGACGGTGGACCTCAGCGGGTATGTCAACGCCTTTTATGTCACCACGAGTTGCTCGGGCAACTCGGTGGGCGGTACGGCACTGGCCGGCGAGGCACTCGGTTGCGGCGGCCAGAAGGACCGCACGACGATCGGCAACGGGTTGCTGCCGAATGCGCTCATCACGAAGTTCAGCACCAACCAGGACGGCATCGACATTACTGCACAGGTCGGCATCATGGTGCACACTGCCACGTCGGATGCCCTTTCGGCAAACAGCGGTGTCGACGTGCGCCAGGCGTTCTTCACCGTCGGGACGCCGGAGTTCGGTACGGTCAAGCTGGGCCGTGATTACGGCATTTTCGGCTCCAACGCGATCCTGACCGACATGACCTTGCTCGGTGTCGGCGCGCCCGTGCAGGCCACCCAGCGCGGCCGCGTGGCGCTGGGTCATATCGGCGCGGGCTACACCTACCTGGGCAGCTACGGCCAGATCACCTATACCACGCCCAGCGCGGCCGGGTTCGCGTTTACCGGTGGCGTTTTCAGCCCGGTCAACAACACGGGCGTCTACGACTCGCGCTCGGATCCGCAAGTCCAGTTGCAATTGTCTTACTCGAACGGCGGCTTCAAGGCCTGGATCGGTGCCAAGACCCAGAAGTTCTATGCGCCAGAGGGTTCGGGCATCGAGCCGGACAGCTTCACCATGAACGCGGGCGAGATCGGCGCCAGCGTCAAGGTGGGTCGGTTCGCGGTGCTTGCCAACGTGCAGGCGGGGGATGGCATCGGCATCCTGACCGATGGTGACCAGGGCGACGTGAAGGGCGTCAACTACCTGTTGCAGGGCACCTGGCAGGCCACGCCAAAGCTGAAACTCGGCCTGAGCGGCGGCGTCAGCAAGGATCGCGATGACTTCATCAGTACCGGCCACTTCAAGTCCAACAGCAACATCACGGCCGGCGCCTATTACGCGTTGACCAAGAGTGTGACGCTCGACTTGGAGATCAGCCAGACCCGCTCCAAGGACTATCTCGGCAACGACGAACACATGAACGGCATTTCCGCGGGCGGGATCATCTTTTTCTGATCCCGCGAGTGGCCTCGTCCATGCGTCGACCCGTCCGGACAAGGACGCGAGGCAGGAATGAGGGTGCTTGATGGCTCGGCGTCCGCGATGCTGATTCCGGACGCCCGCGTATGATCGTGCGGACGCCTCCAGCCATTCGAAGGTCAACATTCATGCGACCCGATCCGTGCGTGCGCGCGATCCCGAATCCTGTCGCGCGCGGGAACTTGCGTTTCGGCCGCGTCCGCGCGGTCCGCGTGTCCCCGGAAGCAAGCCATGTGGGCTGAGTGGCGATCGCGCGGGCCGCGCAACGTCCCTTTCAGGGGACTGTGCGCGGCCATCCTCCTGGGGTTGTCGGGCGCGGCATTGGCCGCCCCTCCTGCGCAGCAGCTCGGCGAGATCGTGGTGATCGGCATCGCACCGTTGCCGGGTTTCAACGTGCCGCCGCAACAGGTGCCCCTGAACGTGCAAAGCGCGCAGGCCGACGACGTCGAGCAGATACACGGTCAGTCCATGACCGACTTGCTGCAGCGCAGCTTCCAGGGGGTGAATGTGACCCAGTCGCAGGGCAACCCCTGGCAGGGCAACCTGTTCTTCCACGGCTTCACGCTGTCGCCGTTGCTGGGTTCGCCCGCCGGGATCTCCGTTTACGTGGATGGCGTGCGCCAGAACGAATCCTTCGCCGAGACGATGAACTGGGAGGCGATCCCCGGTTTCGCGATTCGCAACATCGAGTTGATCCCCGGTTCCAGCCCGCTCTATGGCCTGAACACGCTGGGTGGCGCGCTGCTGCTGACCACCAAGAACGGCTTTGCGGATCCGGGCGGCTCGTTCAATGTGTCGGGCGGATCCTGGGGCCGCATCCAGGCCGACGCGGATTTCGGTGCGCACGGCAAGACTTTCGGATTTTACGCCGGGGTCGCCAACAGCTACGAAACAGGCTGGCGCGACTATTCGCCGAGTCGCGTGCAGCAGGTGTTTGTCCGCGGGGATTGGCGGCCCGACGACACTACCAGCATCGCGCTGACCTACACCGGTACGCATGCCAGGCTGTTTGGCACCCAGGCGCTTCCGTTGGAATGGGCGGGCGCACCCGAGGCCGCCTTCACCTGGCCGGACTCCTTTGTCAACAATCTCAGCCAGTTCAACCTGCAGGGTTCGCGCGGGCTCGGCGACGACTGGGCGCTCCAGGCCAATGCGTATTTGCGGATCTCGCAGAGCCGCAGCTTCAACAGCAACACCAACGATTTCGATACCTACGACCCCAACGAGGACGGCCCGCTGGGCTACGCCGCCGACGGCCCGTTCGATACGGATTCGGTGGGCCGGTATTACTACTCCGGATTGACGCCGGTTTACGATCCCCTGGATCCGGCTGCAACGATCAACAACGTGGTCGCTTCCAATGTGATGGGCAACGTCCATACGCGTGGCTACGGCGCTTCGGTCCAGGTGGTCAACAGCGGCAGCCCGTGGGGCCATGCCAACCAGCTCACCGTGGGGGTGAGCCTGGACGCAGGCAGCACGGTTTTCACCCAGTTCGGACAACCGGCCTTCTTTCCGTACGACCCGGAACTGCGCGGTGACACCGTCGGATTGCTGCCGTTCGCGCTTTACCCGATGACCTATGCGGGCTCCGGCACCCGCAATATCGGTGTGTATTTCATGGATGTGCTGGCACTGTCTGATGGCGTGCACATGAGCCTCGGCGGCCGCTACAACCACAGCCGCCTGAGCGTCAACGATCTGTCCGGCAATGCACCGGACATCAACGGCCGACAGACCTTCAGTCGCTTCAACCCCAGCCTCGGCTTCACCTGGGCCATCAACGACCAGTTCGGTGCCTACATCAACTACGACGAGGGGATGCGCGCACCGACGCCCATCGAGGTCGAATGCGCCGATCCCGAAGCCCCTTGCGCGCTGCCCAACGATTTCACCGGCGATCCACCGTTGAATCCGGTGATCGTGCACACCCTGAGCGGGGGGCTGCGCGGTACGTTTGCGGGGGAGCGATTGCACTGGAATGTTTCGCCTTACGACAGCCGTGTCGACAACGACATCCTCACGATCTTCACCGGCGGCAGTTCGCAGGGCTATTTCGCGAACGTGCCGAAGACCCTGCGCAAGGGCGTGGACCTGGGCATCGGGGGCCAGCTCGGCGGGTTCGAATGGCAGGCCAACTACAGCTACATCGAGGCGACCTACGGCGCCGGATTCGAGGAACTGGCCGAGGACAATTCCAGCGCGGACGACGACGGCGCGATCCGTGTGCGCAAGGGCGACCGCATGCCCGGCGTGCCGCGCAACGTCTTCACGTTCGCCGCCGCATATCACTTCAACGCCACATGGTCATTCGGCGGCAACATGCGCGCCTATTCGGGCCAATACGCGATCGGAGACGAGAACAACCAGGATCGCCACGGCATGGTGCCCGGCTATGCCGTCCTTGACCTGGACCTGCATTACCGGCCGACGCCTGCATTGTCGTTTTTTGCCGAAATCGACAACGTGCTCGATCACCGCTATTTCATAAGCGGCGCATTGAGCAACAACGTATTCGATACGCCGAATCGCCTGATTGACAGCAGCGGGCCTGGCACTTCCACCTTGTTCGTGGCGCCGGGTGCACCGCGCAGCTATTTCGTCGGTCTGCGATACAGGTTTGGTGCCGGCGACGATTGATGCCAATGTGTGCGTTGCGGGTTGTTTGGCCTGGTTCGCGACTGGCAAAGGGAACAACCGGGCCGGTATCACGGTTATCCGGCTACGCCAGTCTTGATCCAGATCTGTTCGTTCCGTCGATCCGGACGCTAGGATGCGGTGCAGGGACCGCAGCGTGCTGGGTGGCCGCGATTTCCTCACCGGCCGGTTGGACAACAATGCGCCCGGTACGCTGAATCAGCGGATCTGCGCAGGGAGCTTTTGGCGTCGATCTTGTTCGTGTGCTCCGGCGCATCGTGCTGTTGCTCCGCCGGCCGTCGCTCTGATTTCACGCCCAGAAAGGTGACGATCATGTTTGCGCTGTCTGGAACTCGCCACAAAAATCAGGTGAACCGTGCGAGCCGGAATCGGATGGCGCGCGCGTATCCGTGGCGAAGTCTTCCGGCAGCATTGGCGCTTGCCTTGCTCGCCCTGCCTGCCGCCCACGCACAGCAGCCAGAACAAGCGGACACCACGCAGAAGATGCTGCCCACGATCGTGGTGACGGCGATCCGCATTCCGCAACCCGTCTTCGACGTGCCCGCGGCCATCGGCGTGGTCACGCAGGATGACATCGTTGATGGCGCACCCGCGGTCAGCCTTTCGCAGTCGCTCGCGCGGATTCCCGGTGTCGTTGCGCAGAATCGCCAGAGCTATGCGCAGGACTCCCAGATTTCCATTCGCGGTTTCGGCTCGCGCGCCTCGTTCGGCGTGCGCGGCATTCGCTTGCTGGTGGACGGACTGCCCGTGTCCGGACCCGATGGACAAGGCCAGACCGATCCCTTCGATCTTGCTACCGCCGGGCGTATCGAGGTCTTGCGGGGTCCGTTTTCGGCCCTGTACGGCAATGCCGCGGGGGGCGTGATCCAGATCTTCACCAAGGACGGCCCGCCGCGGCCGACGTTCGGGATTTCCACGCTGTTCGGTAGTTATGGCACCCGCATTCAGCGGCTGGACGCCGGCGGCACCGCCGGCAACTTCAACTACATCGTGGATGGCACGCATTTTCAGACCGACGGCTACCGCGAGCACAGCGCAGCCAAGCGCGACAATCTGCGCGCGAAGTTCCGCTACGACCTCGGCAAGGATTCGTCGCTGACGCTGGTCTTCAACGGCGAGAACCAGCCGTTCGCGGAGGATCCCTCGAGCCTGACCAGGGAACAGGCACGGGACACTCCGCGCTTCGCGGTGCCAGGGGTATTCAAGTTCGGCGCCGGCGAAAGCCACCGCGACCGCCAGCTCGGTGTCGTGTACGAGCAGCAGATCGGCCAGGACGATCATCTGCACGTCACGGGCTACGCGGGCACCCGGCGGGTGATCCAGTTCCTGCCGTTTCCCGGCAGTTCCCCCAATGGCGGCGGCGCGGTCGTCGACCTGAAAAACCGGACCAAGGGGGGCGGTGCGCGCTGGACCCACAATTTCCTGCTCGCCTCGACGCCGCTCGACCTGATCGTGGGGGTCGAATACGACCGCCTCAGCGAACTGCGCAAGGGTTGGGTCAATGATCAAGGGGTGCAGGGTGACCTGCGTCGCAACGAGAACGATGTTTCCAGCCAGGCGGGGGAGTACGCCCAGCTCGAATGGAAACCAGGCCGCTGGCGCATCGTCGCCGGCCTGCGTCATTCGCGCGTCATGTTCGACAGCAACGATCATTACATCACGCCCGAAGATCCCGACGACAGCGGCCACCGGAATTTCTCGAGCACGGATCCCGTCGCGGGCGTGCTCTACAAGATCAATCCGCATCTGAATGTTTACGCGAATTACGGCCGTGGTTTCGAAACCCCGACGCTTTCCGAGTTCGCCTATCGCCCGGACGGCCAGGCAGGCTTCAATGAAGAGTTGAAGCCAAGCAAAAGTCGCGACTACGAGGCCGGATTCAAGGGCGACTGGAACTCGACCAATTTCGATCTGGCCGTTTTCAAAATAAACACCACGGACGACATCATCGTTGGCGTATCCAACGACGGCCGCGACAGTTTCACCAACGCCGCGAGCACCCGGCGACACGGCCTGGAGCTGAGCGTCCAGAGGTCATTCTCCGGCGGCTTCGGCGCCTACCTGGCCTACACGTACCTGCAAGCACAGTTCGACGGCGGGGCGCTCGATGGCAAGCAGATGCCAGGCGTGCCGCGGCAAATGATTTACACCGAACTCGACTGGCAGTATCGCCCGCTCGGCTTTTCGACTTCGCTGAGCGCACAGTGGCGCGACCAGGTTTACGTCGACAACGAAAACACGGACTTCGCCGACCGTTACGCCGTGGTCAATTACCACCTGGGTTTCCAGCAGGTTGTCGGCGGCTGGCAATTCAACGAATTTGCACGGGTCAACAATCTTTTCGATCGCAACTACGTCGGCGCGGTGGTCGTCAATTCCGGTAACGGTCGGTACTTCCAGCCGGAACCGGGCCGCAATTTCATGCTCGGCCTGAGCGCAAGTTACGCGTTTTGATTCGTGCGGAAGGGCGCGGCGCCGGCACGCGTCGTGACGACGTATGTATTGCCTGCATGTGCAAGGGACGAACCGTCGGCATGATGCAGGACGCATCATGTCCTGCGCGGTGCCTCAGTGGTCGCGTGGCACCGCGATGCCGTGCTTGTGGAGCTTGCGGTACAGCGTGTTGCGGCTGATGTCGAGGGCCCGCGCGGTCTGGCTGACGTTCCACCCTTGCTTCTCCAGTGTATGGACCAGCGCTGCCCGCTCGGCGCCTTCAAGGGGCGATGCGGGTGATTCGGACGTTCGGACGAACGCGGCGCTGGGCGGAGCCGCCGGTACGGGATCGAGCGGATCCACGATTTCCTGCGGGACGTTGGACAGGCGGATACAGCGGTTGCTGCACAGCGCCGCCGCGGTGCGCAGGGCATTGCGCAACTGCCGGATGTTGCCGGGCCAGCGGTAGTGGAGCAATTTCTCGAAGGCATCCTCGGCGATATCGATCGGCTCGTCATCGCCGAATTCCTCGCGCAGCAGTGCCCGGATCAGCTCGGCCTTGTCCGAACGGTCTGCGAGGCAAGGCAACTCCAGCGTGGTCCCCGCGAGGCGGTAGTAGAGGTCTTCGCGGAACTCACGCGTGCCGATCATCTGGCGCAGGTCACGGTGCGATGCGCTGATGACGTGCAGGTCCACCGCGATGGTGTGGTCGCTGCCCACCGGCGCCACCTCGCGCGCCTCGATCGCGCGCAGCAGCCGGGCCTGCAATGTCAGCGGCATGTCACCAATCTCGTCGAGAAACAGGGTGCCCCCGCTTGACTGCAGGATCTTGCCCGTACGGCCTTCGCGCGCGGCGCCCGTGAATGCACCCGGACGGTATCCGAAGAGTTCGCTCTCGATGAGATTTTCCGGAATCGCTGCGCAACTGACCGTGACGAACGGCCGATCCGACCACAGGCTGCCAGCGTGCAGGGCACGGGCGAACACGTCCTTGCCCGTGCCCGTCGCGCCATGCAGCAGGATCGGTACCTGCTTGGCGAACAACTGATGGCCCACCGCGATGTTGCGCCGCATCCGCGCGTCGCCCGTGACGTGACCCTGCAACGGGCTGCCGGTGGGACTGCGAGGTTTCGTACTGGCGGGAGACGCGTCCGCGTGGATCCGCTCGGTCTGGGGAGGGCGCACCAGCGCGTAGAAACGTCGCCCCCGGGCCATGTCGCGGATCGGCCAGATCGTGCCGGCCGCGTGCGCGGCGCGCTGGCGCATCGTGTCCGCGGCGAAGCGGAACAGCTCCTCGATGGGGTGCCCCACCAGCGCTGCACGGGAACCGGACCCAAGTTGCAGCAATGCACTCTCGTTCACGGCCTGGACCAACCCCTCGCCATCGACGGCAATCAGCGCTTCGTGGAGCAAGCCTACGAATTCCGGGCGGCTGTGGAAGCGGAGAATCCAGGCATCCGGATACTCGTCCAGGAAACGGCAGCGCGAGATCAGGCTCGCCGACATGGTGACGAGTGCGACGGTGTGACGCTGGATTGCACGGGTATCGGCGCTGTTGATCGAAGAGGCGTCGAGTACCCCGAGCAGCGCGCCGTGCGCATCCAGTATCGGCGCGCTGGAGCAGGAAAGGCGCACGTTGTAATCCCGGAAGTGCTCTTCGCGGTGCACCGTGGTCGCACTGCACTCCGCGAGGCAGGTGCCGATGCCGTTGGTGCCTTCGTGGCGCTCGTCCCACAGCGCGCCGAGCCACAGCCCGGCCTGGCGGAACTCGCGCTTCAATGCCGGATCGGTAATGGCGTTGAGAACCGTACCGCTCGCGTCGGACAGGATCACCGCGTAGCCCGTGCCGGAGATGAGCTCGTAGAGGTTTTCCATCTCGCAGCTCGCGACCGTGAGCACACCGCCGAGTCGCTGCTGGTACTCGCGCAACTGGCGGGCCGGCAACACGGCTGTGTCGCGGGAACTGTGCGGGCGAATGCCGAATTCGTTCACGCAGCGGTTCCACGACCGGCCGATCCGGGGGGCGACGCTGACGCCGCCGGACTGCACGGCACGCATCACCTGCGACGCGTGCGAGGTGTCGAGCTGGGTCTCGGACATGGGCGACCTCCCGATCGATGATCGTCGCGCAACCGTCGAACTTGCAGTGTGTGCCTCTTTCTGCGTGAATGCAAATGCAAGGCAGGTCGTTGCACGCCAGGGTCCGGGCGAAAACGGCCTATGCGAACGCCGCCGGCCGCGAAAAATCCAGAATGTGCGACGCGACTTCGCGGGGCTGCCGGATATGCAGATGGTGCGGGCCGCCCAGCCGCTCCACATGGATGTCGGTGACGCCGGCCGCGCGTGCGTCCATCAGTGCAGTCGGCAAATAGGGCGTCGCGGGTTCGGCCAACAACAGCAGGGTCGCGGCTTCGATGCCGGTGAGCAGCCGCCGCACCTGTGCCTCCTCGATGCGCAGCGGTGTGGCGAGCCGCAGGCGCGGGTCGCTGCGCCAGACATGCCCGCCTGCGACTTCCCGCAGGTTGCGAGCAACGATCGGCCGCGCTTCATCGGCATCGAGTCCGCCCGCAGCGACCCGGGCCGCGACCGCCTCGTCGAGCGACGCGAAGACCCGCGGCCTGCGTTGCCGGGTGGCGGGTCGTGCGTGCGCGTCACGCCAGCGCGACAAGGTTTGCGAGCCATCGTCGGCAAGTGGGCCCAGGCCCTCGATGAGCAATAGTCTGCGGATGCGGGCGGGGGTTGCGGCGGCGGTCAGCGAGGCAATGCCGGCGCCGAGCGAGTGACCCAGCAGGTCGAAGCGTTCCAACCCCAGTGCATCGGCGGCATCGCGCACCACGTCGACCTGGTCGACGATGTGGTAGCGACGTGCGCGTTCCGGCAAATGCGTTGAATGGCCGTGCCCCGGCATGTCCAGCGCGATCACGCGGCATGGTCCGGCCAGCAACGGGGCGAGCCGGGTGAAGCTGGCGGCATTGTCGAGCCAGCCGTGCAGCGCCAGCAACGGGGGCGCGTCGGCATCGCCCCATTGCAGGGCGGCGAGTTCGCCGAACGGCGTGTCGACGCGAAGCTCGGTCGCGGCCGTCCTGCGATCACGCACGTCGGTCATTCGGCATCCGCCGCCACCCGCATCCGGTTCTGGCGACGGCGGTCGTACAGGTCGGAGAGCCAGCGGCGCGCATGCAATGTCGCCGCGATCGCGTAGATGGTCTTGAAGATGCGCAGCTTGGACAGCACCAGCTTGTTGTCGAACACATCGCCGGCGAGCATCGAGATCACGCCCTGTTCCACCTCCATCACGTTGCGCGGGTCGGCGAACAGCGCCTTCATCACCGGCGAATTGAAGCGATAGATGAACCAGGCAAAGCGCGCATAACCTTGACTCAGGTGCTGCGCGTAGCGCTTCTGAAGCCGGGCTTCCTGGCGTGGGTCGCGCAGGCTGCTGTCGACCACGTCGAGCGCGCGGCGGGCCGAATACATCGACAGGAACACGCCGGAGGAAAACACCGGGTCGAGGAAAGCCCAGGCATCGCCGATCAGGATCCAGCGCGGACCGGCCATGCTGCTACACGCGTAGGAATAGTTGCCGGTGAAGCGTACCGGCGAGACCCGTTCGGCATCCGCCATGCGGCGGTCCGCGCCTGGCACGATCGCGAGGGTCTTCGCCATGAAGTCCTCGTTGCTCGCGCCTCGTCGGGTCTTGAGGTAACCCGGCTTGCACACGCAACCGACGCTGGTGATGCCGTCCGGCAGGGGAATGAACCACGTCCAGCCGTGTTCGAAACGATTGACGCTGATGATGTTGCCGTTCGGGTCGTCGGGGTTGTAGGCGACACCCTTGTAATGCGCGAACATCGCCGCGCTCTGGTGCTTGTCGCTGCGCCGGACCAGTTTCAACTGCTTGCCGAGAAAGGTGTCGCGCCCCGACGCGTCGACGAGGTAGCGCGCAGCCAGTCGCGACTTCGCGCCCGTCGCATCGAGGTGGACGACGACGCCGTCGGCGCCGAGCTCGACCCGTTCGACCCTGGTTTGTTCGCGCGCGTCCACGCCGTTTTCACGGGCGTGCTCGAACAGCATGCGGTCCATTCGCGCGCGTTCGACCTGGAACGAATACGACGGCGTATCGCCGAGCGCGCGGTCGAACCGGAAGGTGTAGTAGCTGCCGTCGTCGCGGGGAAAATCGGCGCCGAGTTTCAGCCGACCCAGTTCACGCAGTTTTTCCAGTGCACCGATCTCCTCGAAGATCGGCATGTTGGCGGGAAGCAGCGACTCGCCGATGTGGAAGCGCGGGTGCCGGCCCTTTTCCAGCAGGGTCACGCGCCAGCCGCGCCTTGCCAGCAGGGTCGCGATGGTCGAGCCACCGGGACCGCCGCCGACGACCAGCACGTCGCAATCGGGCATTCGTGGGCCGCCACCCTCCATTCCGGACGCTCCTGTCACCGTTCAGCCGGGATCGAATCGACCACCTATCATATACACTCGCACGCCGCAGCCGGCCCTGGTCGCAGTCTCGATGTCTTCCACTCCCGTCGTACAGCAACGTCCCGCCGCATCCACGCGCATGCCCTGGTTGCCGCTGACGCTGCTCGTGTGTGCGCTGCTGGCGCTGGCGGGCGGGCTGTTGCATCGGCATTACCTGAGTCTTGCTTCGGCGTTGCTGCTGCTGGTGGCGTGGCTGCCGTCGGTGTGGCGCCGGCACAGCGCGACTGCGTTGCTGTTGTGGCTGGGTCTTGCCGCATTGCTGCTGGTGCCGGCCCTGCTCGGACATGCCGCACTGGCGCTGATGGCGTTGCCGGTGGTGTTCCTGGGCGCGGTGTCGTGGCTGTTCGCGCGCACCTTGCGGCATGGCGAAGAGCCGCTGGTCGCGCGCTTCATCCGCATGATCGAAGGCGACGCGCGCCTGAACCTGCCGGGGGTTCGCGGGTATGCGCGTGGCGTCACGGTGTACTGGGCCGCGCTGCTCGCGGCGCTGGCGTTGCTGTCGTTGCTGATTGCGTTGTTTGCGCGGCCGGGTGGATGGCTCGCGATGCTGGGTGTACCCACCCCGTTCGCCGTGGATGGTTCGCTGCTCGCCTGGTATCCGGAAGCGGGTTGCTGGCTCCTGCTGGTGGCGGGATTCGTCGGCGAGTACCTGTTCCGGCGCTGGCATTTGCGTGCGATCCCGCATCCGGGCGTCCGCCGCTTCGTGACCCAGATCGTGCGACGCTGGCCGGTCCTGTTGCGCGGTGGGGATGCGCCCGAATGAATGCGTCGTTCCAGACCGCGCTCCGGGTCGAGGTGGCGCATCCTGCGCTGGCGGGCCATTTCCCCGGCCGTCCGGTGGTACCGGGCGTGGTGCTGCTGGAACGCGTCGCGTCGGCGTATGCGACGTGGCGTGGTGCGCGTGTCGGCAAGCTGGATGCCAAGTTCATGCAACCACTGTTGCCGGGCGAGGATGCCGTGATCGAGTTGCGCGAGGATGGCGCGCGGGTGCGCTTCCAGGTGACCGGTGCGGATGGCGCCGCGTTGGCGCGTGGCTCGCTGGAGGGCGCGGCGTGAGCAGGCATTGGCTCGATCGCCCGGAAGCCGGTGGCTGGTTCGCGATCTGGCTGATCCGTTTCGTGGGACTGCATTTCGGGCGCGGCGTCGCGCGGCTGATCCTGTATCCGATCACGCTGTATTTCTATTTCCGGCGTGGCCCCGAGCGGCGTTCCGCACGTGACTATTTCCTCCGCCTCGATGGCAGGCCCGGCAGCGCCTTGCAGGTGATGCGGCTGATCCATGCCTTCGCCTCGACGATTCTCGATCGCGTGTTTCTGCTGGCGCGCGGCATCGAAGGGTTCCGGGTCAGCCTGCGTGGCGTCGACGATCTGCATCGCCATCTCGACCGCGGACGGGGCGTCTTGCTGCTCGGCGCGCACGTGGGCAGCTTCGAAGTGTTGCGCGTGCTGGCCACCCGCAGGCCGGATTGCAAGCTGAGGCTGGTGATGGACAAGAGCAAGACGCCGGCGCTGACGGCGTTGCTGGAAGCGCTGGCGCCGGAGCTGTCGGAAAGCGTCATCGATACGGCCCGCGGTGGCATGGACATCGTGCTGGCGCTGTCCGAAGCCGCCGGCGAGGGTGCGATGGTCACGCTGCTGGGAGATCGCGGCCGGCCGCACGAGTTGATGCGTGACGCACCGTTCCTGGGCGACGAAGCGCCGTTCCCGGCTGCGCCGTGGTTGATCGCTTCGCTGCTCGAGGTGCCGGTCGTGCTGTGCCTTGGCATGTACCGCGGCGGCAACCGCTACGATCTGGTGTTCGAGACGCTGGCCGAACAGGTGCAACTGCCGCGCACCGATCGCAATCAGGCGCTCGATACCTGCATCCGGCAATACGCTGCGCGCCTCGAGCATTACCTGCGCGAAGCGCCGTACAACTGGTTCAACTTCTATGATTTCTGGCAACCGCAATCGATGGCGGATGCGCAGCCTGCGAGCGAGGGAGCGTTGCAGCATGCGCGGGTGTCGTGAGGCGTTGCCGCTCGCGGCGTGCCTGTTTCTGGCAGCCGGAAGCGCGCTGGCGGCGACCCCCGGACTCGCCGGATCGCTGCTGGCCGGCATCGCGAAAACCCCGCCGGTCTCGACGCCGTTCGTGCAGGTGAGTTACCGCGGCGTGCTGGACCGGCCGCTGGTGGTATCGGGCACGTTGCGCTGGCTGGGTGGCGACCGGATGGAACGCGATATCGAGAAGCCGTTCAAGGAGACCGCGAAGATCGGCAATGGCGAGCTCTCGGTGCAACGGGGCGGTGGCGAAGTGCACCGGGTGCCGCTCTCGCGTGCGCCGCAGGCCGGCGCGATGCTGGCCGGATTCCGCGCGCTGCTTGGCGGCGACGTGTCGGCGCTCGAGAAGGACTTCACGATCGTGGCCGACGGCGGCAAGGCCCACTGGGTGATCACGCTCACGCCGCACACCGGCGAACTCAGGCGGCAACTCACGTCCATCGTGATCGACGGCCGCGGTGACGAACCGCGTTGCCTCACCGTGGCCGACGCCAACGGCGACAGCGGCATCACGCTGGTCGGGCCGATGGCAAGGCAGGGGCTGCGCAGCGCGGCACCGCTACAGTCGGCACTGGCGGCGCGTTGCCGCAACGGTCAATGAGGAACGCTGCGCGAGTCGCGATCTATCTGATCTGGCTCGCGCTGATCGTCGCGGTCGGCTGGGGCGTTGCGCGGCACCTGGAGGTCAGCTCCGACCTGCGCGATTTCGTGCCGCCGGCGCGCACCGCCGACCAGAAACTGCTGCTGGACGAGATCGGCAACGGGCCGGGTTCGCGCCTGTTGCTGCTGGCGATCTCGGGTGCACCGCAAGCGCAGCTCGCGGATCTGTCGCGTGGGCTGATGGAGGCGCTGGCGCGCGATCCCGATTTCACGCGCGTCGCCAACGGCGGCAACGATCTGGCGGAGATTGCGACGGATCTGTTGCCGTATCGCTACCTGCTGTCGCCGACGCTGGATACGCACCGCTTCGACGCGGACTATCTCCACGCGCAACTGCAGCAACGCGTCGAGGATTTGAGTTCGCCGGCCGCCTCGCTGCTGGAGCCGTGGCTGCGGCGCGATCCGACGCTGGAAACCCTGAAGCTTGCGCAACGCTGGGCGCCGCCGCGGCAACCGAAACTGGTGGACGGCGTGTGGTTTTCGGATCGTGGCGAAGCCTTGCTGGTCACCGAAACGCACGCCACGGGTTTTGATCCCGGCGCGCAGACCGCGGCGATTACCGCCCTGCAAAAGCATTTCGCAGCGTTGCCCGGTGCGAGCGGCGTGAAGCTCACGATCAGCGGCCCCGGCTGGTTCGCCGTCCGGGCCAGCCGCCACACCCGCGGCGAGGCCGATCGTTTCGGCGCGATCACGACCGTCGGTTTCATTTTGATGCTGCTGCTGGCTTATCGCAGCGCGGTCCCGCTGCTGGTGACGGCGTTGCCTTTGCTCTCGGGCGCGGTGCTCGGTTTCGCGCTGCTGGCGCTGATCTTCGGCCACGCGCACGGGATCACCATCGCGTTCGGTTTCACCCTGCTGGGCGTGGCGCAGGAATATCCGCTGCGCGTGTTCAGCCACCGCCGCGTCGGCGTCGCGACCTCGGCCTGCGTGCGCGAACTCTGGCCGCTGCTGGCGACCGCGATCGTGTCGGTGTGCATCGCCTATCTGGCGTTCTTTGCCTCCGGTGTCGCGGGCTTGCAACAACTTGCGGTGTTCACGATCGGTGGCTTGATCGTGGCCGGCCTGTGTACGCGCTGGTTGCTGCCGTTGATCGTGCCGGCCGCACGCCGCGACATGGCCGCAACCCCGGGCCTCGCGCGCGCGTGGCACTTCCTCGCGCGCCTGCCGCGTCCGCGCTGGCTGCCGTGGCTGGTCGCCGCGATCGGCGTTGCCGTGGTCGTGTTTGCGCCCGGGCGCTTCTGGCAAAACGACCTGTCGGCGCTGACGCCGATTCCGGAGGCGGAATTGCAACGCGACGCACGCTTGCGCGCGGCGCTCGGCGCGCCGGACGTCCGCTACCTTCTGGTGTTGCGCGCATCGAGTGTCGAAGGCGTGCTGGCGTTGTCCGAGCGCGTCGCGCCGCGCCTGCAGGCGTTGGTCGGCGAACATGCATTGCAGGGCTTCGAATTGCCCTCGCGTTACCTGCCGAGCGTCGCCACCCAGCGCGCACGGCAGGCGAAGTTGCCGGACGCGGCGGCGTTGCAATCGGCGTTGCAACAGGCCATGCAGAACCTGCCGTTTCGCGCCGGAGTTTTCGCGCCCTTCGTCGCCGAGGTCGAGGCCGCGCGCAAGCTGCCGCCGCTGACGCCCGCGAAGTTCGAGCAGTCCCCGCTCGG
>DASTIS010000125.1:0-8468 GCA_035717365.1 Rhodanobacteraceae bacterium | reverse complement strand
GCCGCAGCCGAGCTTCCTGCCGCCGCCCTGCTGTGCGAAGCACGGGTTTATTTTCAATCCGAACGCCGCGAGCGGCTCGCCGCGCGCAACCTCATGAGCCACGACCAGGCAGTCGAACGGCTGGCGCACGCCCTCGACGATCCGGCGGCGGTCACCGCGATCCGGAAACGCTGGAAAGCCGCGCTGATCGACGAGTTCCAGGACACCGACACCCTGCAATGGAAAGTGGTGCGCGAGTTGTTCGGCGCCGGCACGCTGATGCTGGTCGGCGACCCCAAGCAGGCGATCTACGGCTTTCGCGGCGGCGACGTGTACGCATGGCGCGACGCGGTCGCCTCCGCCGCCGACCCGACGCTGCAACTCGCCACCAGTTATCGCTCGGGCACGGGCATGACCGCCGGGATCAACGCATTGTTCGATGCGCCCGCAGCGTTCGTCGAAACGGGTTTCGGATACGAGCCCGTCGCCGCGTCCGCGAGCGTGGCGCAACGCGCGCTGCTGCGCGACGGCCGGCCGCTGGCCGCCTTGCAACTGTGGTCGTTCACGCCGCCCGATGTCGGCCAGGACGATGGCAAGCCGGCGAGCAAGGAGCGCGCGGAAGCCGGCATCCAGTCCGCGTGCGTGGCCTGGATCGCGGACATGCTGTCCGCGGCGCAGATGCGCCTGCGCAACGCCGACGGCAAGGACGAGCCGCTGCGTGCCGGACACATCGCGGTACTGGTGAACGACAATCGGCAGGCGCACGCGATGCAGGCCGCGCTCGGCCGCGCCGGCATCGCGGCGTCCAGCAACCTGCGCGCCAGCGTATACACCAGCGACGAGGCCGGCGACCTCGCGCTGTTGCTGGCTGCGGTGGCCACGCCGGACGATCCGCGCCGCGCGCGCACGGCGCTGGCCAGCGTGCTCATCGGCGAAGACGCCACGGCGGTCGCCGCCACCGTCACCGATCCGGCGGCGCAGGCGGCGATGCTGGAAGACGTCGCCGGCTGGGCGGCCGAGGTCGCCCAGCGCGGCCCGCTGGCGTGGTTGCACCGCCTGATCAGCGCCGCGGGGCAACGCCTGCGCGCGCTGCCCGACGGCGAACGCCGCATGGCCAACTACCTGCAACTCGCCGAACTGTTGCAGGACCTGCACGCGCAGAGTTTCGGGCTGGACGACCTCGCGACGCGCTTCGCGCGCGCCCGGGTCGAGGCCGCGGACGATGCCGATGCGGCACGCCTGCGTCTCGACACCGATACCGATGCGGTCACCGTGTCCACCGTGCACGCGGCCAAGGGGCTCGAATACGACGTAGTGCTGGTGCCCTACGCAGTATTGGCGCGCAATCCGGCCGAGCACAGGGAACCCGTGCCGCTGTACTGGTACCACGACGACGACAACACCGCACGCGTTGCGATCGGCCACGGTGCCAGCGGCCGCGCCGTGCAGGGTGCGACCGACGAAATCCGCGCCGAGGACGTGCGCAAGCTGTACGTGGCGGTGACGCGTGCGCGCGCGCTGTGCGTGTTGCCGTGGGGCGAGAGCACCAGCACGAAGTACGGCGCGTTGTTCCATCTCCTGCACCGCGCCGGCCGCACGCAGGAACTGCCGCCGACCGCGCAAGGCTGCGAGCAGGCGCTGCGCGAGTTGTGCGCCAAGGCTGGCGGCAACGCGGAGGTCGTTTCCATGACGGCAATCCCGGCGCCGCAGCGCATGCGCGCGGCTGCGTCCACACCGCCGCTGCACGCATGCGGGTTCGCGCGCACCACGCTGGAACGCGACTGGCAAACCTGGTCGTTCTCGCGGCTGGTACGCGGCAGCGTCAACCAGGCCGCTGCCGATCCGCTGCCCGGCAGTGGCGACGCCGACACGTTGACCGGCGTCGACGAGACGGGATACGAGCCCGGCCTCGCGGGCGCGCGCTTCGGCACCGCGGTGCACGCGGCGTTCGAGAACACCGACTTCGCGGCGTGGCGCGATGCGACCGGCGTCCCCGAATCCGAACGCGGCGTGATCGAACGCGGCCTGCGCGCGCAGGGACTCGCCGACAACGACGCCGCGATGCAACGCGCGGTCGAGGTGGTCGGTGGCTGCATCCGCGGCGCGTTGAACGCACCGCTGCCGTGCGGCACCAGCCTGTGCGATGTCCCGCCCGCACAACGCAAGGCGGAAATCGAGTTCCACCTGACCCTCGCGCCCTCACGGTCGGCCGACCTCTACGCCCTGCTGCACCGTTACGACTATCAGCAGCAACGCAGCGGTCTCGCGGCGCAACGATTGCACGGCCTGCTGACCGGCAAGATCGACCTCACCTTCGCGCACGCCGGCCGTTTCCATATCGTGGACTGGAAAACCAACCGCTGCGCGCCCTATGACGATGCAGCGCTGCGCGCCGAGATCGCGGTCCACGACTACGACCTGCAATGGCTGGTGTACACGCTGGCGCTGCACCGCTGGTTGCGCCAGCAGTTGCCGGACTACGCCTACGATCGCCACATCGGCGAGACGTATTACCTGTTCGTGCGCGGCACGGCCGAAGGCGCCGGCATCCACGTCGATCGTCCGCCACGCGAACTGATCGAGGGGATGGATGCACTGTTCGGCGCCGGCGAGGCCGACGCATGAACGCCGTACTGCGCAAACTCGCCGCTGCACGACGCCTGCGCCGCGTCGACGGCGCCCTGGGCGACTGGCTCGCGCGTGCGTATCCCGACGCACCCCCCGAAGCCGCGCTGGCCGCCGCGCTGGCGGCTCGCGCGATCGCGGACGGCCACAGCGCGCTGGCGCTGGATCTGGCGCAGACGTGGCTGGACGGTCTCGCCGGCGACGGCAGCGCGTCGGGACTGCCGGAGGCATCGGCGTGGTGCGATGCATTACGGCAATCACCGGCCGTGCACGTGCACGACGGCAAGGCGCCCGCTGCGCGGGTGCCGCTGGTGCTGGACGCGAAGCGCCGTGTGTACCTGCGCCGCTATTTCGATTACGAGCTGGGTCTGGCGCAGGCCTTGATCACGCGCGCAGCCGGCCCGGACACCGGGTCGCGCGTTCCGAGCCACGAGTCCCGCGCCGACGGCATCGATCCCGAGCAACAACGCGCGATCGACACCGCACTCGCGCATCGATTCACGCTGGTGACCGGCGGACCCGGCACCGGCAAGACCCACAGCGTGGTGCGGATGCTCGTTGCGCTCGCGCGGCAGGCCCACACGCGCGGCGAAACCCTGCGCATCGCGCTGGCCGCACCGACCGGCAAGGCCGCGGCTCGCCTGTCCGACTCCGTCCACGGTCAACTCGCGCGCCTCGACCTCCCGCCCGCGATCGCGCAGCAGATTCCCGATCGGGCCGGCACCGTACACCGCCTGATCGGGCTATCGCCATGGCAAGCCCGGCCGCGTTTCGATCGCGCATCACCGCTGCCGGTCGACGTGTTGGTGGTGGACGAGGTATCGATGGTGGACCTGCCGCTGATGGCCAAGCTCGTGGACGCGGTTCCCGAACACGCACGCCTGATCCTGCTGGGCGACCCCGATCAACTCGCGGCGGTGGAGGCCGGCAACGTGCTCGGCGCGCTGGTGGAAGCCACCGACGGCGGACCCTTGCAGCACTGCCACGCACCGCTCGTTCGCAGCCATCGCTTCGGTGAAGGGTCGGCGCTGGCCGCGTTGTCGGCCGCGATCGCATGCGGCGATGCCGATGCCGCGTTGCGGACCCTGGCGGAGAATGGCGATGCAACCCTCGTCGGCCATGACGCGAAGCTTCCCGACGAAGCCACGGCGCGGTATCGCGCGGTGCTGGATGCGCCCGATCCCGCCGAAGCCCTGCGCGCCGCGCGCGGCTTCCGCGTGCTGACCGCACTGCGACAGGGACCGTCCGGATGCATCGCGATCGACCGCGCGATTGCGCAACGCTTGCAACGCGCGGTCGGCGTGCGCGCGGACGCGCAATGGTGGCGCGGCCGGTTGTTGCTGGTGACCGCCAACCGTCCCGAACTCGACCTGTTCAACGGCGACACCGGCGTGGTCTGGCCCGACGCGAACGGCACGCTGAAGGCGTGGTTCGACGGTCCGCAGGGCGTGCTTCGCGCGTTGGCCCCGGCGGTATTGCCGCCGCACGAAGGCGCGTTCGCGCTGACCGTGCACAAGGCGCAAGGATCCGAGTTCGACCGCGTGGCGTTGGTCACCGGCCCGGATTCGGCGGTGCTGACCCGCGAGCTGCTTTACACCGGCATCACCCGCGCGCGTTCGGGCATCGCGGTGTATTCGACCGCCGACACGCTGCGCGCCGGCATCGGGCGGCGTACGCTGCGAATGACCGGCCTGGCCGACCGCTTGCGCGAGGCAGCCGCGACCCCAATTTCGATTGCGAAATCTTCACCTGCACCGACATAAACTTTTCCTTGGTCATTCCGGACGCGGCGCAGCCGCGATCCGACTGCGTTTGCAGGACTGCAAACGCGAAAGCCGAAGGCGGCCCGCAGGGCGAGCGCCACGGATGGCGCGAGTCAACCCAGTGCCTTTGCGGATCAAAGTCACTGGGTCCCGGCATTCGCCGGGATGGCGAATGCCAATCTCCGCACGTCGCACACACCACGTTCTCCGCTTCCATGCAAACCTTCCATCCCGCCGTCGCCGCCTGGTTCGAATCGGTCTTCGCGCAGCCGACGCCCGCGCAGCGCGAAGCGTGGCCGGCGATCCGCGCCGGCCAGAACGTGTTGATCGCCGCGCCGACCGGGTCCGGCAAGACGCTGGCCGCGTTCCTCGCGGCGATCGACGAACTGGTGCGCGAAGGAATCGACGGCAAGCTCGACGACACCACGCACATGGTTTACGTGTCGCCGCTGAAGGCGCTGTCCAACGACGTGCGCATCAATCTCGAAGTACCGCTCGAAGGCATCCGCGCGCAACTCGAACGCATGGGCCTGCCGGGCGTCGAGATCCGCACCGCGGTTCGCACCGGCGATACCCCGCAGGCGGAGCGCAATGCGATGCGCAAGCGCCCACCGCACATCGTGGTCACGACCCCGGAGTCGCTGTACATCCTGCTCGGCTCGGAGTCCGGGCGCGCGATGCTTCAGACCACACGCAGCGTGATCGTGGACGAGATCCACGCGCTGGTATCGAGCAAGCGCGGCAGCCATCTCTCACTCACGCTGGAACGGCTGGACGCGCTGTGCGGGCGACGCTGCACGCGGATCGGTCTGTCGGCAACGCAAAAACCCATCGAAATGGTCGCCGACTTTCTGGTCGGCGCACCGATTTCCCTTCTCCACCCGGGAGAAGGTGTCATGCCGCTTGCAAATGCAAGCGGCATGACGGATGAGGGTGAGAAGCGGCGTTTGCCTGATGCCGGGGGCATCAGGCGCCGCTTCGAACGGGTGGCCAAGGATGGCCACACCGGCGCCATGCACCAGGGACGGTTGCTTGCCGAAACCGGACCCTCACCCCGACGCTACGCGCCCGGTGCTGCGCGCCGCCTCTGCCAAGGGGAGAGGGGTTCAAAGCACTGCACCATCATCGACACCGGCCACATGCGCGCGCGCGACCTCGCGATCGAACTCACCAACGTGCCGCTGCAGCCAGTAATGAGCAACGACGCATGGGGTTTGGTATACGACCGCCTCGCCGAATTGATCGAGCACCACCGCACCACCCTGATTTTCGTCAACACCCGCCGCACCGTCGAACGCGCAACACGGCATCTCGCCGAACGGCTGGGCAAGGACGCGGTGGCCGCGCACCACGGCAGCCTGTCGAAAGAAAAACGGCTCGACGCCGAACGGCGTTTGAAATCGGGCCAACTGCGCGCGCTGGTCGCCACCGCATCGCTGGAACTCGGCATCGACATCGGCGAAGTCGACCTGGTGTGCCAGCTTGCGTCGCCACGCTCCATTGCCGCATTCCTGCAGCGCGCGGGGCGTTCCGGCCATGCGGTAGACGGTGTTTCCAAGGCGCGGCTGTTCCCGACCTCGCGCGACGATCTGGTCGAGTGCGTGGCGTTGCTGGATTCTGTGCGTCGCGGCGAACTCGACACGCTTCGCATACCGCCCGCGCCGCTGGATGTGCTGGCCCAACAGATCGTGGCCGAGGTCGCCTGCGGCGAGCGCGACGAAGCGGAACTGTACGAACTGTTTCGGCGCGCTCGCCCGTACCGCGATCTTTCGCGCGACACTTTCACGGAAGTGGTGCGGATGCTGGCCGACGGCTACAGCACCCGGCGCGGCATCCGCGCGGCCTACCTGCATCGCGACGCGGTCCACGGCAAGCTGCGCGCGCGGCGCGGCGCCCGCATCACCGCACTGACCTCCGGCGGCGCGATCCCCGACACCGCCGACTACGACGTGGTGCTGGAACCGCAGTCGCTCCGGATCGGCAGCGTGCACGAGGATTTCGCGGTCGAGTCGATTGCAGGCGACATCTTCCAGTTGGGCAACCAGTCGTACCGGATCCTGCGCGTCGAGCGCGGCCGCGTTCGCGTGGAAGACGCGCAAGGTGCGCCGCCCTCGATTCCATTCTGGCTGGGCGAGGCGCCGGGGCGCAGCGATGAATTGTCGTTTGCGGTGTCGCGCTTGCGGGAGGAGACCACGGCACGGTTATCAACACCATCCCCACCCAACCCTCCCCTTGAAGGGGAGGGCTATGCAGCCGTGGCATGGCTCACCGACGAAGTCGGCCTCGGGGACGACGCCGCGCGGCAACTGGTGGACTATCTCGCCACCGCGCGCACCGAGCTGGGGACGTTGCCGACGCAATCGCGGCTCGCGATGGAACGCTTCTTCGACGAATCGGGTGGCATGCAACTGGTGATCCATTCGCCGTTCGGCAGCCGGCTGAATCGTGCGTGGGGGCTGGCCCTGCGCAAGCGGTTCTGCCGCAGCTTCAATTTCGAGTTGCAGGCCGCGGCGACCGAGGACGCGATCGTGCTGTCGCTGTCGACCAGCCACAGCTTTCCGCTGGACGAGGTCGCGCGCTATTTGCATTCGAACTCGGTGCGCAACGTGCTGACCCAGGCGTTGCTGGACGCGCCGATGTTCGCACTGCGTTTCCGCTGGAACGCCGGCGCTGCGCTGGCGTTGCCGCGCTTCCTCGGCGGCGCGAAAGTCGCGCCCCAGATCCAGCGCATGAAATCCGAAGACCTGCTGGCCACGGTGTTCCCGGACCAGGTCGCCTGCCTCGAGAACATCGTGGGCGAGCGCCGGATTCCCGATCATCCGCTGGTTGCGCAAACCTTGCAGGACTGTCTTTTCGATGCGATGGATCTCGACGGCCTGATCGCATTGTTGAAGCGCCTGGAGAGCGGCGAGGCTACGGTCGTCGCGCGCGACCTGACCGCGCCGTCGTCACTGGCCGCGGAGGTATTGGGCGCGCGGCCGTATGCGTTCCTCGACGATGCGCCGCTCGAGGAACGCCGTACGCAGGCGGTAGCCAGTCGCGGCCTGGTCGACGTGCATAGCGCCGAAGATCTCGGCCGGCTCGATGCTGCCGCAATCGCCGCGGTGCACGAGGAAGCCTGGCCCGCACCGCGCGACGCCGACGAGATGCACGAAGCGTTGCTGGCGCTGGGCGCGATCAATGACGACGAGCTCGGGCGCAATACGGGGTGGCAAGGACGGCTGGACGAGTTGGCCGCTGCGAAGCGCGCAACGAAGCTCCTTTTTCTCCCCTCTCCCTCCGAGAGAGGCGGCACGGAGCACCGAGCGCGCAACGCCGGGGCGAGCGTCCATGGCAGCGCGGACAGCCCTTCTTCACCCGAACCCTCACCCGCCGCTTCGCTGCACCACGGAGTTCCATCGTTATGGATGGCGGCTCTCCCGGAGGCAGAGGGGCGCAAATTGTGGGTCGCCGCGGAAATGCTGCCGACGTGGCACGCGGTGCATCCCGCTGTCGCGCCGCAACCCCCCATCGACGTGCCGGCCGAATTTGCCGGGAAGAGCTGGACGCGCGAAGCAGCACTGGTGGAAATCGTACGCGCGCGGCTGGGCTGCGCCGGACCGATTGGCGTCGGCGAACTCGCCGGCACACTCGCGCTGACAGAAAACGACGTCACCACGGCCCTGGCGATGCTCGAGCGCGAGGGCGTCGCGATGCGCGGGGGCTTCACCCCGGGCGCGCCCGGCGAGGAATGGTGTGAACGCTCGCTGCTGGCGCGCATCCACCGCCGCACGCTGCAGCGCCTGCGCCGCGAGATCGAACCCGTCGCGCCGCGCGACTTCATGCGCCTTCTCATCGACTGGCAACACGTTGCGCCGCAGACGCGCGTGCGTGGCCCGGACGCATTGGCCGTGGTGCTGGCGCAACTTGAAGGCTACGAGGCGCCGGCGGGCGTCTGGGAGTCCCAGCTGCTTCCCGCGCGCGTGGCCGACTACGACATCGGCTGGCTGGACGCGTTGTGTGGCGCGGGCCGCATCGTGTGGACGCGCCTGCGCGCTGCGTCCGGCAACACCCATGCGGCGCCGGTACGCGCGTCGCCGATCGTGCTGTTGCCGCGCAAGC
>DASTIS010000124.1:0-9478 GCA_035717365.1 Rhodanobacteraceae bacterium | reverse complement strand
ACGGCGCCTTGACGATCCCCGCCATCACTTTGGACTGGTGGAACGTGGACCAGAACCGCGCCGAGCAGGCGAAGGTGCCCGCGCATACGTTGAAGGTTCGCGGCGTGGCCGCGGGGTCGGCGAGCCCCGTTGCACCGTCCGTGCACGCGGGCGGCACGACGGCGGCGACAGCGAGCGCGAGTCCCGTGCAGGGCGCGGCGGCGGCATCGCCTGCCAGTACGAGGTGGCGCGACGTTGCGGTGGCGAGTTTCGCGCTGTGGGTACTCGCGGTCCTGGCGGCAGGCGCGTGGTGGTGGACTCGCAAACGCGGGCGGCGCGTGGCGGCGGTCAACGCGAACGCTGCCGATCGGACCGAAGGCAGTGCAACGACGCCGCGGACGGGTGTAGCCGCGGGGCACACAGGCTCCGGTGACGCCACCCATGCTTCCGCAGCACGCGTTGACCTGAAAGCATTGCAACGCAGCGCACTCGATGCCGCGCGTGCGGGTGACGCGGCGGAGTGCGAACGCGCGTTGTTGGCATGGGCACGTGCATCGCAATCCGGAATCGCCAACGCCGGCGCATTGCGCGACGCACTGTCCGAGCCCTCGCAGCGCGAAGCGCTCGATGCCCTGCAGCGTGCCCGCTGGCAGGGTGCCGACGCGGAGACTGCATGCGCCCGGATGTTGCAGGCGTTCGCGCACGGGTTCGCTTGGCGTGGCGGTGACAAGCCGGACGACCGCGACGATGCATTGCCGCCCCTGTACCCGTCGTAGGAGCGCGCCTGCGCGCGATTCTTCCGACATCCGACAGCGAACATGGCACGCCATCGCGGGCAACAGCAAAAGACAGCGCTCCACGCCCGCCCGCGTCTACTCGGGCGCGTCCGCGATGGCGACATGCAATCGCGTCGCGGCCTCGCGCCACGCCTGCGCCATGTCCGGGTCGAAGGCGCACAGGATCAACCGGCGCGGCGTATGGATGTGGTACTGCTCGTCGGCGAGCACGGTCATGGCCACGCCTGCCGCGGCGTCTCGCGGGTAGCCATACACGCCGCAACTGATCGCGGGGAATGCGACGCTGTCGATGGCGTGTTCGCGCGCAAGATTCAGGACGTTGCGGTGACATGTCGCCAACAGTTCGGGTTCGCGACGCCCGCCGCCGTGCCAGACCGGCCCCGCGGTGTGGATCACGAACCGCGCGGGCAAGTCGAAACCTGGCGTGATGCGCGCCTCGCCGGTCGGACAGCGCACCCCGGCGCGTACTTCCGGGATGGCGCGACAGGCTTCGAGCAGGCTGGGCCCTGCGGCGCGGTGGATCGCACCATCGACCCCGCCGCCGCCCAACAGGCTTTCGTTGGCGGCATTGACGATGGCATCGACGTCGAGCGTCGTGATGTCTGCTTGCAGGATCTCGATGGACATGAACTCGTAGGAGCGCGCCTGCGCGCGACCGCCGCCAAAAGTTGCGCTGTCGCGCGCAGGCGCGCTCCTACCCTGTGGTCCGGGTGGCTCAGCGCGACTGTTGCTTCAGCAGATCGCGGATCTCGGTCAGCAGCACCACGTCGGGCGGGGTTGGCTCCGGTGCGGCTTCCTTCTTGGGATGGGCCTTCTCGACCAGCTTGATCACGACGAAGACCGCCAGGGCAATGATGATGAAGGTGATGACGGTATTGACGAAGACGCCCCAGTTGATCGACACGACCTGCTTGGGATCCGGCGAATTCACGATGATCCATTTCAGTTTCGAGAAATCGATGCCCCCGATCAGTACGCCGATCGGCGGCATGATGATGTCGTTGACGAAGGACGTCACGATCTTGCCGAAGGCGCCGCCGATGACCACCGCGACGGCCAGATCGATCACGTTGCCACGCATGATGAATGCCTTGAAGTCGTTCGCAAAGCTCATTGCGTACTCCTTTTGCTGAAGAGACCGGGTTCCCCCTGCCGCGTCGCGGCAGGCCCATTTAGGCACTTCCGCGTAAATCGCGCAACCGATAGGCCATTCAGACAATGCTGCCCTCCAGCGCCGCGATGTCTTGCAAGACCGCGCGGAAGGTATCGCCACGCACCAGCGGCCCCACCCCCGCCGGGGTGCCGGTGAAAATCAGGTCGCCGGGTTTCAACTCGAAGAGTTTCGACAGTTCGGCAACGATGTCGGCGACCGGGAAGATCATGTCCGCGATGTCGGCGTCCTGGCGCGTCTCGCCGTTGACCGTCAGCGACAACTTCGCGTGCGCCGGATGACCGATCTCGGCGGCGGCGCGCAGGGCCGACACCGGCGCGGACCCATCGAAACCCTTGGCCACGTCCCACGGCAAACCTTTCGCCTTCATCGCCGCCTGCAGGTCGCGCCGGGTCAGATCGAGCCCCACGCCGTAACCGAACACGCAATCCAGCGCGTGCTTTGCATCGAGGTCGCGGCCCCCCGCGTGCAGGCCGACGATCATTTCCACCTCGTGGTGCAAGTCTTGTGTCGCGGACGGATAGGGCACGTCGCCGCCCTCCGGCACGATCGCATCCGCCGGTTTCATGAAGAACACCGGATTCGCGCGGCCCACGGGTTGCGATCCCATCTCCTTCGCGTGCTCGGCGTAATTGCGACCGATGCAGTAGATGCGGTGGACGGGGAAACGCGCGTCGCTGCCCGTGACAGGCAGACTCGGTACAGGTGGAGGATCGAACAGGAAAGGCATCGGTATCGCCTCGCAACAGAATGCGCGATTGTAGGCGCGATCAGTCGCCCGGGCAGCTACTCGACCTGCACCACGCGCGTCAACGGCGCACGCACCGCGCGTGATCGGCCCAGGAGATGCGAGGCCCCAAGGTCAAGGTATGCACGACCGTCCACACGCCCACCCGCGGCGTCACGCTCGTGCGGAAACCCGCAAGAGCCACGCAGATTCACTTGGCTGATTGTATCGAGTAGTGGCAATTCTCCGGCGTGAACCTGATCTTGACACTTTCATCCGCAAACGGGCTTGCACCCGGCATGTCGGAATACAAAAGGAGGTTGGGGACAAAAGCGCCATCTTTTCTGACGCCGATGAAGCTTGCGACGTCGTACCCGCCTTTTTCACCCTGTACATGAATGTCGCCAATCTGGATCAGGTAGATATTTTCCTTCATTTTTGAATTCGAAGGCGCCGGGATCCCGATGGCACTCGGCTGCAGAGGGCCCGTAGAGAGCTTTCCACTGATGTCTGTGCCTGCGACGTATTTGCATGGCTCCTTGAGCACGAGCGGGTGCTCCTGCAGACTTTCCGGTTGCGCATATCCATCATCCATATTGCGTACGGTGAACTTGTCCAACGTGGTACACGCACACGTCAAAACGCATGCGGCCAGCACGAACACGGGCATTGCGATGTTTTTCGGGTTCATGTTCATTGATCTGCGGGTAGTATCGAAAATGCCGAAGGGCGGATGATCACTCGTCCTGCAGCGCGCGCGTCAGCGGTGCCCGCACGGCGCGCGTGATGGGCCACAGTGCGCTCAGGAATCCGAGCAACAACAGATATGCGAAGGTCCAGCCGACGACGCTGGCGCCGACGTGCATCCGGAACTGGATCGCCGAGCCGCCCGTGGAGGACCCGACTTCGTGGCCGTTGACCGCAAGCCACGCCACGAGCAGCGCAACGCCTGCGCACGCGGCGCCGATCACCAGCACCTCGGCCAGCAACGCGACTGCCAAGGCACCGCGGCTGAACCCGACCGCCCGCTGGACTGCCAGCTCGCGCTTGCGCGCGGCAAGTGCCATCGCCAGGGCGTTGACAATGGCCAGGATCGCGCCCAGCCCCAGCGTGACCGCGATGCCCTTGGTCGCGGCGGTGAGAAGATATTTCAGGAATCCCGTCTGCACGGCGTAGTAGTCCCGCTGGCGCAACGTGTGCAATCCCTGGGTTCGCGGGTCGTCGTGCAGTGCCTGCTTGAAGGTCTTGAACGCTGCGGGCGAGGTCAGTTTCACCCACAGGCAGGTCACGGCGCCTTGCGCGTGGTAGGCCGACTGCAGGGCCGCCATGTCGGTCCACAGTTCCGATTCCCAGAACCCGCCACCGGCCGCGAATTCACCGCTGACGTGCCACGGGTTCTTGTGGATCGAGGTGGTGGCGCCGGTGTCCAGCGCCACGAAGCCGCGCGCGACCGCGACGCCGGCTATCAACTCGTCCTTGCCTGCGGTGAAGCGCCGGCCCGAGCGCATCGAAATGGCGGGACCGAGCACGTCCCAGAACGCCGGCGTCACCCCGCGCACCAGGACCGTCGCGGTGCTGCCGTCGGCGCGGCGCAGGCGCGTGTCCACCACGAATTGTGGGGCAACCAGCGGTTGGCCCTCATGGCCGTGTGCGACGCCGGGCAGCGAGCCCACCAGCGCCGCCATCGCCGGCTTGAAGCTGGCGCCCGATTCGTTCAGGGAATTCCCGGACAGCACGACCGCGACATCGGGCAAGCCGGTGTTGCCGGCCAATTGCTTCAGTCCGGCGGGCAGCGTCAGCAACACCGCCAGCGTGATCCCGGCGACGACGAACCCGAACGCGATCAGCAGAGTGTGGCGTGGGCGTGCCAGCGCGGTGGCAAGGGCGGTCGAAAGACTGCTGGCAATTTCGCGCAGGAGTGTCATGTCAGATCGCCCGGTAATCCGCCGGCTGCACCCGAGCGATCAGTCCCGCCGGCCACGCGAGTGCCGCCACCGCCAGTACGACAAGCCATACCGGCAATCCCCACCATGCCCACGCGGGAGCGCCGTCGGCAAGAAATCCGAAGAAGGTTGATGCAAGTTCGTATGCCGCCAGTTTCGCTAGTCCGAGGCCCAGCAGCGCACCCAGCACCACGGTTACCAGCAACTCCAGCGTGAACGCGCCGAACAGCGTGACCCGCCGGAACCCCAGCACCTGCAGCAACGCGAACCTCGATTTGCGTTGTACCGCCGCGTGCGCCAGCACGCTGACCAGCACCGATGCCGCGCACAGCAGGATCGCGGCCATCACGAACGCCAATAGTTGTTGCACCTTGCCGAAGCGCGCCCATGCGTTCTGTTCGGTCGCGTTGGTGGTGACGTTGACACTCGGGAAGTCGTGCGCGAACGCGGCTTCGATCCGCGCCGCAAGCAGCTCGTTGTTGCGCGGATTGCCGGCACTCGCAAAAAGCGTCACCACCTTGTCCTTTCCCTGGATGCCGGGCGCGGCGCGGTTGATGTAGTCGTAGTGCACGAGACCGACGGGAGAAGAGCCCGGAAAGATGCCGACGATGTGCAATTCGACATGGTTGGCGTTTGCGCCCATGGCGCTGGGTGGGTCGACACCCTGGCCGATCCTCCACCCGCACTTGGAAGCTGCTGCGTCGCTGATGATCGCGCCCAGCGGATCCGCGTTCCAGCGCTGGATCGTGGCAGCGGGGACCTTCTGCTTCTTCGCCAGACGGCCGTCCGTTCCGGGGCCGCCCAGCGCGTTGAGCGTGACCATCGTCGCTACCGTGCAGTTGACCGGTTGCAGCCCGTACCAGAATACGTCGCGCGCACCGCGAATCGCCTCGATGCGGCGGGCGTAATGGAGGGGCAACGCCCCGCTGTTCTGGCTGCCGTTGCGGATGATCATCCCGATACCCTCGCCACCCGTGTCGCCCATATGGGGAGCCGCCAGCGTTGCGAGCACAAGCCATGCGGCCGTGGCGATCGCGAGGGTGATGATCAGATACACGGCTCGACCGCGGCTGGCGCGCAGGTTGTCGGCGGCCAGGGCAGTGAGGGTACGCAGCGGTCGCACAAGCGCCATGATCGCTCTTTAGCTTACCCCGTGTTTGTTGTTTGTGCCAACGCCGCGACAAACCCAGGTGCGACGAGCCGGCAAAACGCGTATGACACTCCCATTGTCCGCAGCGCTTGATACCCGTGATGCGCGCGTACACACGCGCCAGCATGCGCCACAGGCCGCGGTGCTGATTGCGCAGCGGCAATTCCAGTGACAGTCTATTGCGCCAGTTGGGGATCGACAGCGCCCGGCGCCGTGTCCCTCTGGCGAGCGGCCCTCCGCCCAGCGGCGGACATCTCGCTCCGGGACAATCAGGAGACATTTCCATATTGCGTTGACAGCTGGACCCGAATCGGGCAGCCGGCATTGGATGACACCTGTCAGGCCCGATGCTTGATCCTTGCCGATGGTGCGTTCCTGTAGCCGGCATCAAGATATGCCAGACTTGCGCGTCCGCGCCGGGCGCGCCCGCATGGGGATCAATGGTGAGCGAGAGCGATTCCAGCAAGGATCTTTTGCACGAACTGCGCATCGATCGCGGTCATCGCGAGGACGATTCGCAACGTCCGCGCTGGCCGTGGATCGTGGGTGTCGTGGTCGTGCTGCTGGTCGCGGCGGGCATCGCCGCGTTTGCGTTGCGTGGACAAGCCGTCACGGTCGAGACGAGTACCGCGGTGGCGGCAGGATCGAGTGGCGACGCCGCGGTGCTGCAGGCGACGGGTTACGTGGTCGCGCGGCGGCAGGCGACGGTGTCGGCGCAGATCACCGGCACCCTGGTCGCGGTGAACGTCGAGGAAGGCGAGCACGTGCAGAAGGGTCAGGTGCTGGCGCGTCTCGAAGCCACCCAGTTCAAGGCCCAGCTCGACGCCGCCAAGGCGCAGCACGCCGCTGCACAGGCGCAGATCGTGCAGGCACGCGCGACGCTGACGCAGGCCCGCGACAACGCCCGTCGCCTGAATGCGGTTGTCGAAAGGGGTTATGTGTCGCGACAGGATGCCGAGCAGGCCAACACCCAGGTCGCGACCGATCGCGCCGCGGTGGAAGTGGCCGTCAAACAGGCGCAGGCGGCTGCAGAGCGGGTCAAGGCCGCGCAGATCGATCTGGATTACACGATCGTGCGTGCACCGTTCGCAGGGGTGGTGACCGACAAGGCGGCGCAGGTGGGCGAGATCGTCTCGCCGCTGTCCGCGGGCGGCGGGTTCACCCGCACCGGTGTCGCCACGATCGTGGACATGAATTCGCTGGAAGTGGACGTGGATGTCAACGAGGCCTACATCAGCCGCGTGGTGCCGGGCATGAAGGTGACCGCGGTGCTGGATGCCTATCCCGACTGGAAGATTCCCGCGCACGTGATCGCGATCATCCCGAGCGCCGACCGCAGCAAGGCGACGGTCAAGGTTCGCATCGCGCTGGACCAGAAGGATCCGCGCATCCTGCCGGAGATGGGCGTGCGGGTGTCGTTCCTGGAGGAGCGCAAGGACAACGCGCAACCGCTTCCCGGCGTGCTGGTGCCGAAAACGGCGGTGGTCAAGCGCGACGGCAAGGATGTGGTGTTCGTGGTGAAGGACGACCGCGTCGAACGCACGCCGGTGACGACCGGCGCGGATTTTTCGGATTTGAAGCAGGTGACGCAAGGGTTGAACGCAGGCACCGAGGTGGTGACCACGCCACCTGTCGATTTGAAGGACGGCGAGAAGGTGAAGGTGAAGGCGGGTGGAGGTCAATGACTGGCGAGACGGCGCACCCGGCTTGTCATTCCGGGGCCGGCTGCAAGCCGGAACCCGGAATCGGTGGCGTGGGCCTGGAAACCGATTCCGGGTTCGTCCCTTCGGGTCGCCCCGGAATGACGAAGTGTTTGCAGGCGAGCGCGGAAGTGATTACCACGCCGCCTGTCGATTTGTTGAAGGGCGGCGAGAAGGTGAAGGTAAAAACAGCGGGCGGCGGTTAGCCCTGTAGGAGCCAGCCTGCTGGCGACCACCGCGCCATGTCGCGCGCAGGCGCGCTCCTACAGAGGAACAAGCGAATCAGGAGACAACGATGAACGCAGCAGTCGCGGAAGTGCAACAGGACAATGGCCCGCTGGTCGAGATCCGGGGTCTTTCCAAAACCTACACGCGCGGCAAGCAAAAGCTCGAGGTGCTGCACCATATCGACCTCGACATTGCGCGCGGCGATTTCTTCGCGCTGATGGGCCCATCGGGTTCGGGCAAAACCACTTTGCTCAACCTGATCGGCGGGCTCGATTCGCCGACCGAAGGCAGCCTGAGCGTCGGCGGCAAGCGCATCGACCAGATGGGCGAAGGCCAGCTCGCGCGCTGGCGCGCCGGCAACGTCGGGTTCGTGTTCCAGTTCTACAACCTGATGCCGGCGTTGACTGCGCAGAAGAACGTGGAACTGCCGCTGCTGCTGACCAAACTTTCGGGCAAGCAGCGCAAGCGCAATGCCGCCATCGCGCTGCAACTGGTAGGGCTGTCCGACCGCGCTTCGCACAAGCCGGGCGAGTTATCGGGCGGCCAGCAACAACGCGTGGCGATCGCGCGGGCGATCGTGTCGGACCCGACCCTGCTGGTGTGCGACGAGCCGACCGGTGATCTCGACCGCCAATCCGCCGAAGAGGTGCTGACGCTGCTGCAGCGCCTCAATCGCGAGCACGGCAAGACCATCGTGATGGTTACCCATGATCCCAAGGCCGCCGAATATGCAAGCCACACGTTGCACCTCGACAAGGGCACGCTGGTCGAGCAAACGAACGGCCATGACCGACAACTGTAGGAGCGCGCCTGCGCGCGATCGGACCTTGCCCCTGCGCATCGGTCGCCGACAGACCGGCTCCTGCAACAGGCATGCCACGCAGAGAACGCAGCCATGAAGTACTTCCATCTGGTCTGGAGCGCGCTGTTCCGGCGCAAGACCCGCACGATCCTCACGCTGGTGTCGATCATCGCGGCGTTCCTGCTGTTCGGCCTGCTCGATTCGGTGCGCGTGGCCTTCACCGCGGGCAACAACGTGGCCGGCGCCGGCCGCCTGGTGGTGACCTCGCGCATGTCCATGCAACAGGCGCTGCCGGAAAGCCTCGGCGCGCGGATCGCCAACGTGTCCGGCGTGAGTGCGGTGGCGTACGCGAACTGGTTTTCGGGCGTGTACCAGGATCCGAAGAACCAGGTCATCAGTTTTGCGGTCAGCCCGAATTACCTCGATTTGTACCCGGAACTCTCGTTGCCCGCGGACCAGCGTGAGGCATGGAATCGCACCCGCACCGGCGCGATCGTGGGCGCTGCGCTGGCCAGGAAATTCGGCTGGAAGATCGGCGACAAGATACCGCTGCAGTCGACCATCTGGCCATCCAAATCCAGTGGCGACAACACCTGGACCTTCGACATCAGCGGGATTTTCCACGCCAGGGACAAGAAGGATGCCGGCAGCGAACAGATGATGATGTTCCACTGGAAGTACTTCGACGAGAACAACCGCTTCGGTTCGGGCGAGGTGCACTGGTACGTGGTGAAGGTGGCCGATCCCGCCCACGCGGATTCGGTGGCCAGCGCCATCGACGCGTTGTCCGCCAATTCCGACCACGAAACCCGTACCCAGACCGAGCAGGCCTTCCAGGCATCCTTCATCAAGCAGTTGATCAACATCGGCTTCGTGGTCGCGGCGATCATGGGCGCGGTGTTCTTCACGCTGCTGCTGTTGACCGGCAACACCATGATGCAGGCGGTGCGCGAGCGCACCTCGGAACTCGCGGTGCTGAAG
>DASTIS010000123.1:0-26475 GCA_035717365.1 Rhodanobacteraceae bacterium | reverse complement strand
GAAACGGTTTCTATCCACCATTGCCCGTCGCATCGCGCTGGCGTCCCGCCTGGCCCTGATCGCAGTGGCCGCGCTGCCTGCCGCGTGCGCAAATGCGTCGCACGGCGTTTCCAGCCACGACGTCACGTTCGACAACGTGCAATTTCGGGTCGTGACGGTCGACCTGACCACGGCTCGGCTCGACTTGCACTGGCGCGGTCCCGACACCGACAAACCGTTCGCCAGCATCCACGCGCTGCAACTGTGGGGTGCGAGGCATGGGCAACGATTGCTGTTCGCCGCCAACGCGGGCATCTATGACGCGCGCGGCGAACCGCTGGGCCTGTATGTCGAACACGGCAAGACCGTGAAACCGCTCAACACCGCACACGGCGATCCCGCCGCCGGCAACTTCTCGCTGCTCCCGAACGGCGTGTTCGCGGTCGACGCGAATGGACGTGCCTCGGTGCAAACCACCAGCGCCTTCGCGGACGCCGGTATCGAACCGCGCATCGCCACCCAGTCGGGCCCGATGCTGGTGATCGACGGGAAAATCAATCCGGAATTCGTGGCCGACTCGGACAGCATGAAGTGGCGCAGCGGCGTCTGCGCGCCGCAGCCCGACAAGGTCGTGTTCGCAGTCAGCACCGCCCCGGTGAACTTCCACACCTTCGCGGCCCTGTTCCGCGACAAGCTCGGCTGCCAAGATGCGCTGTACCTCGACGGCACCCTTTCTCAAATCTATGCCGACGGCAACTATTACGGTGCCCCGGCATTCATGGTGAAACCCTACGCCGGCATCTTCGCGGTGTTCGTGCCGACCAGGTAGCCCGCCCCGCAGGTTCCGGTTCGGCCCGCATGGCATGCGCCACGGCTGTCGTCGTCGCTGGCACGTGCCCCCGACCAGGAGGCCCGATGGCACCCGACCCTTCCGCCGTCCGACGACTCTACGAGCAACGCGCCGACCGCTATCTCGCATTCGTCCGCTTCTTCCGCAGTCGCCGCGGGTTGCAGGCGCTGCTGGAGCGCACGGATCTGCTGCGGCCGCGCATGCAGGTCCTCGACGCGGGATGCGGCGCCGGCCTGGCAACCTTCGCGCTGCTGGACGCACTCGAGGCGCGCCGCGTCGAACCCGGCACGGTGGATGCCTTCGACCTGACCCCGGCGATGCTCGCGCGCTTTCGCGGGCAACTTGCCGCGCATGGCGCTGCCGTCCGGATCGCATTGCGCGAAGCGAACATCCTGGACCCGGCCGCGCTGCCGGATACGTGGACCGGATACGACCTGGTGGTTTCGACCTCGATGCTGGAATACTTGCCGCGCGACCGGCTGGCGCCGGCCCTGGCGACCCTGCGCCAACGTATGTCCCCGCACGGGCGCCTGCTGCTGATGATCACGCGCAGGTCACCCGAGACCAAGGTGATGATCGAGTGGGGCTGGGACGCAGAGCGTTATTCGGCCGGGGAACTGCGCCGGGCGCTCGTGCAGGCCGGCTTCGACCACTTCGATTTCGTGCGTTTTCCGCTGCGCTACGGTTGGCTCAACCGTGCCAACCACGTGGTCATCGCGACGGCGCCAACAGCCTTCGCATGATCTGCAGGTGGATCGCCGGCAGCCGCTCCAGGTCGCCGATGGCAATGCATTCGTCGACCTTGTGGATGCTCGCGTTGACCGGGCCGATCTCGACGACTTCGGCGCCGAGCGGTGCGATGAAACGGCCGTCGGAGGTGCCGCCGCCGGTGCTGGCTTCCGGTTCGATGCCGCACAGCTCGCGACAAACGGCGATCACGGTCTCGCGCAAGTGTCCGCCTTCGGGCGAGTGGAATGGGTCGCCGGAGAGATTCCAGTCGATCGCGTAATCGAGCGCATGCCTTTTGAGGATGGCCTCGGTCCGCTCCCGCAGTGACGTCGCGGTGCTGGCGGTGCCGAAGCGGAAATTGAAATGCGCGACCAGCAAGCCGGGAACCACGTTGTACGCGCCGGTTCCGGCGTTGACGTTGGAAACCTGGAACGATGTCGGCGGGAAATCGTCATTGCCTTCGTCCCAGACCTCGCCGGCAAGCTCGGCCAGCGCCGGCGCAAACAGGTGGATCGGATTGCGTGCCAGTTGCGGGTACGCGACGTGGCCCTGCACGCCGCGCACGGTGAGTACACCCGAAAGCGACCCCCGCCGGCCGACACGGATCAGGTCGCCGAGTTCTTCCTTCGCGGTCGGCTCACCGACCAGGCACCAGTCGATGCGTTGGTCGGTGTCCCGAAAATGCTGCGCGACGCGGCGCACGCCATCGAGGTTGGTCGGGCCTTCTTCGTCGGACGTCAGCAACAACGCGACGGTGCCGGCGTGGTCCGGGTGGGCGGCGACGAATTGCTCCAACGCCACGACCATCGCGGCAACGCCGGATTTCATGTCCGCCGCACCGCGTCCGTACAACTTGCCATCGCGCAACGTCGGCTTGAACGGCGGCGACGTCCAGTCGGTTTCGGGGCCGCTCGGCACCACGTCCACATGGCCGAGGAACGCGAGCACCGGCCCGCCCTGCCCGTGCGTCGCCCACAGGTTGGAAACCTCTCCAAAGCCCAGGTGTTCGCAACGGAAGCCCGCGCGTTCCAGCCGCGAGGCAAGCAACACCATGCAACCCGCATCATCCGGTGTCAGCGAGCGGCGGAGGATCAGTTCGCAGGTGAGATCGAGGACTTCGGACATGGACGGTGGCGCAGCAAGCAACGATGCGCAGCATAGCAACGACCCATTCAAATCACCCGGCATGCGAGCATGGGCAAAGTAGTGCAAGCAACTGGCGCAGGCGCGTTCCTCCTCCCGCTTCAAAGAGGCGGCCGGGAGGGAGATGGGTTGTTGCACGCCCTCCGGCAACCCATCCCCGCACGGCGCTGCGCGCCACCCTCCCCTTGAAAGGGAGGGCCCGACTTCAACCTGTAATCACGGTGCCCAGAAGATATCCCACGCCGAAAGTGATGGCTGCGGCGGCAGCGGTGATCACGAACTGGCGCGCGATCGAGAACGCCAGGCTTCGGCCGGTGAACAGCGAGGTGCCCACCGCGATCAGGCACAGCCCGACGAACGTGGTACCGATGCTGGCGAGCATCGCGGCACGGCCACCAAGAAAGAAATACGGCGCCACCGGGAAAATCGCGCCGAACGCGAAGAAGCAGAACGAGGACACCGCGGCGGCCCATGCCGAGCCGCCGAGTTCGGACGGATCGACGCCGAGATCCTCGCGCACCATCGTGTCCAGCGCAGTACGCGGGGATTCCGCGAGGTGCCCTGCCAGGTGCTCGGCCTTGGCGCGTCCGAGTCCCTTGCCGCGATAGATTCCCGCGATGCGGCGCGCACCTTCCTCGGGCGCCACCGCCAGCCTTTCGGCACGCTCGGTGATCTGCGCCTGGTAGAACTCGCGCGAGCTGTTGACCGACAGCCATTCGCCCAGGGCCATCGAACAGGCGCCGGCGACGAGCCCCGCCAACCCCGCGAGCAGCACGGCGTGGTTGCCGGTGTTGGCGCCGGCCATGCCCATGACCAGGCTGACGTTGGACACCAGGCCGTCGTTGGCGCCCAGCACCGACGCGCGCAGGGTGTTGCCGCCGCCGGCACGATGCCGGTGGGTCCGGCCGATGCGCGCATCGGCCGGCACGAAATGATCGCGATGGCCTTCGCGATCGACGGGCGTCTCGAGATGATCGGCATGTTCCAGCCGTACCACGGTCGGCATCACGAAGCCCGTACCGAACGTACCCGCGAGGGCGCCGAGCACGCGCACCCTCAGGCGCGGGCGCGACGGCGGAATGTCGGCCCCGGCTTCGCGCAGACGCGCCTCCCAAAACTCGGCATTCCCTCGCTCGCCCTCGGCGATGCGGCGATACGCCCGCGCCAGCCGCGGGTCCGTGGCGACCTCGGCGAGGCGCGCGTACAGGGCCTCGTTGTCGCGCTCGACGCGGAGGTTCCTGAGGTAGTGGCGCGTGCGTCGGTCGCTCATGCCGGCATCACCCGCCAAACAATTTCTTGAACGCGTTGTCGCCGAAGCCGACGTTGACGTCGCCGTCCCCACGCACCACGACGGGCCGCCGGATCAGGGCGGGATACTCCTTGAGCAGCAACGTCCACTCGGGGTCGCTCGCCGGGTTCTTGCGTTGCGGCAGCAGGTTGCGCCACGTGGTCGAGGACTTGTTGACCAGCTTTTCCCACCCGCCGAGTTGCCGCGCCCAATCCTTCAGCGTCGCCGCCGGAACGGGATTCGCGCGGTAATCGACGAAATCGTATTCGACGCCGAAACGGTCCAGCCAGTTGCGCGCCTTGCGGCAGGTGTCGCAGGTTCGGAGGCCGTAGAGGGTCACGTTCATGTAAAGCCCCATCAGATATAGGAGCGCGCCTGCGCGCGATCAAGGCTGCCGTCCGTGGCGAAAAATCCGGTGGTGGCCGGAACAGAAGGAGCAGGCGCTGCGCGCCGGCCGGCCGCTACATCCGCAAGAGTTCGTTGATGCTGGTCTTCGCGCGGGTCTTTTCGTCCACGCGCTTGACGATCACCGCCGCGTATAGGCTGTGCGAACTGTCCGCCGCTGGCAGCGTACCGGAAACCACCACGCTGCCCGCCGGCACCCGGCCGTAGGAAATCGCCCCGGTCGCGCGATCGTAGATGCGCGTGGACTGGCCCAGGTACACGCCCATCCCGAGCACGCTGCCGTGTTCGACGATCACGCCTTCGACCACTTCCGAGCGCGCGCCGATGAAGCAGTCGTCCTCGATGATCGTCGGATTGGCCTGCAGCGGTTCCAGCACGCCGCCAATGCCGACGCCGCCGGAAAGGTGGACGCGCGCGCCGATCTGCGCGCAGGAACCGACCGTGGCCCAGGTATCGACCATCGCGCCGGCGCCGACATGGGCGCCGATATTGACGTAACCCGGCATCAGCACCGCGTCGCGTCCGATGAACGCGCCACGCCGCACCAGTGCGCCGGGAACGATACGCGCGCCCGTGGCGTCGAAAACCCCCGAATCGGCCCCGGTAAAACGCAACGGCACCTTGTCGAACGCGAGCATCGGTCCGCCGTCCATCACCCGGACCTCATGCGCACGGAAATACAGGAGGATCGCGCGCTTGATCCACGCGTGCACGGTCCAGTCGCCCTGCCCGTCCGGTTCCGCCACGCGCAATGCGCCGGACTCGAGCCCATCCAGCACCTGGTCCAGCGATGGCCACAACGAGCGGGCGTCCGCGCCCTGCAGGGTCGTCCGTTGCTCCCACGCCGCATCGATCACCGATTCCAGTTCATGCACGTTGCGTCTCCTCTCCACCCGCCATGCTGCCCGGCGCAAGACGCCGCTGCAACGCATTGCGCAAGGCCTCCTGCAGCTTGGCGCCGAGCGGTGCGTCATGCCGGTCGCTGAGCTCGAAAAAGTCCTCGACCTGGTCCCCGAACGTCGCGATCCGCGCATCGTGCACCCGCACGCCGACATCGAGGAAAGCCTGCGCGATCGCAACCAGCAGCCCGGGCCGATCGCTGCACACCAGCGCCAGGCGCGTCAGTGGCTGGCCGTCATTGCCGTGGAAATCGATACGGGGAGGTCGCTGGAAATGCCGCAGCCGGCGGGTAAGGCCGCGGCGCGCCGGCTGGGTGCGCAGCGTGGCGGCGCCGAGCACGCGCACCAGCGCGTCGCGCAGCGCGGTCGCGCGCTCCGGCGACACCGGCAATTGCGTGCCGGCTTCCAGCACCGTGAAGGTATCCAGTGCGCGCCCGTCGCGGGACGCCATGACGCGCGCCGCCACGACATCGAGGCGCAGCCGGTCGAGTGTCGCGACCGCCGCGGCGAACACGCCATCCCGATCGGGCGTGCACACGAAGACCTCGGTGCCGCCACGCACGTCCGGGGGGCGCACCGCGACGACCGTGCGTACGTCGGGCGCCTCCAGCAGGGCGGCAACCTGCCACGCCAGCAAATCCGGGCGCTGGCGCAACAACGCGGTGTCCGGAAACCGGTCCAGCTCCGCGCTCGACGCCGTGTCGTCGAACCCTCGTTCGGCGAGCAGTCCCAGCGCGCGTTCGCGCGCTTCGCGTATCCGCACCTCCGCGCGCGCCGGGCGCTCGAGGTCGCGTCGCAGGACATAACGTGCGGCGACATACAGGTCCGCCAACAGGCGATCCTTCCACGAGTTCCACAGCTTCGGGCTGGTGCCCGCGATGTCGGCGATCGTCAACAGGTACAGGAGGTCCAGGCGACCCCAGTCGCCCACCTGCACGGCGAAGCGATGCACGACTTCCGGATCGGCGATGTCCTGGCGCTGCGCGGTGACGCTCATCAGCAGGTGCCAGCGGACCAGCCACGCCACCTCTTCCGTGTCATCGTCACCCAGCTCCAGACTGCGGCAGAATGCACGCGCATCGGTCTCACCGAGCCTGGAATGGTCGCCGCCGCGGCCCTTGGCGATGTCGTGGAACAGTCCGGCCAGCAGCAACAATTCGGGTTTGGTCAGCCGCGCGAAGGCTTCACAGGCCAGCGGCAGGGCGGCGCGCGTTTCCGGCAATGCGTAACGGGCGATGTTGCGCAACACGCGCAGGGTGTGTTCGTCGACCGTGTAGACATGGAACAGGTCGTATTGCATGCGCCCCACCACGCGCGCGAACGGCGGCAGGATCACGGCCAGGATGCCGTGCCGATTCAGCGCATCGAGCACGCGCACCGCCTCCGCACCGCGCCGCAACAGCGCCAGGAACGCGGCCAGCACGTCCGGGTTCCTCGACAACGAGGTGCCGTGCGCAACCAGCGCGTGTTCCACCGCGCGCATGGTCGCCGCGGTGATGCCCGTGCAGCCCTCGACGTCGAAGCGCTTGACGAATACCTCGACCAGTCCCGCGGGCGCCGTCAGCAGCCAGTCCGGATCCCGCAACTCGATGCGACTGCCGCGCAGCACGAAATTCGCGTCGAGGTCACGCGGTGGTGGCAGGGGGTGCAGGTACTCCTGCAGGCGTTCCAGCAACTGCACCAGCAGCCGTTCGGTGGTGCCGGCGGCGCGAAAGTAATCCTGCATGAAATGCTCGACCGCATCGTTGCCGACCGTGTTGACGTCTTCATAGCCCAGCCTAGCCGCCAGTGCACGCTGCCAATCGAACAGCAACCGCTCCTCCGCGCGGCCGGCTTCGATGTGCAACCCGTAGCGGTCGCGGCGCAGCACCGCGCGCGCCTCGCGCAACGCGTCGCGTTCGCTTGCTTCCAGCAACCGCGCCCGCACCAGTCCGTCGAGGTCGTCCACCCCGACCAGCCGTTTGCCCAGCCAGCGGATCAGGTCGAGATTGCGCAGCCCGCCGGGGCCGTCCTTCAAATCCGGTTCGAGGTTGTGGGTGGTGTCGTCGTAGCGCGCGTGACGCTGCGCGCGCTCCTCCAGCTTGGCAGCGAGGTAGGCGCCGGGCGGCCACAACGACGGGTCGGCGGTGATCGCGCGCAATTCCGCCTCGAAACGTGTCGCCCCGGCCAGCCGGCGCGCGTCCAGCAGGCTGGTGAACACCCCCACATCGGCAGCCGCGATTTCCCGGCACTGCGCCAGCGTGCGCACGGCCTGGCCCGGCTTCAGGCCGATGTCCCACAGGCAGGTGAAAAAGGCCTCCAGCGAACGCACCAAGGCTACGTCCGGATCGGGAGCGTGCAATACCAGCAGGTCGACGTCGGAATACGGGAACAGCAGGCCGTGCCCGAAACCACCCACCGCGAACAACGCGGCGGCGTCGGTCTCGCCCACGTACGCCGACCACGCGTGGGCGCAGACCATGTCGACCACGCGCGCACGCGTCCGCGCAAGCGCGGCGGCATCGGCACTTTCCCGGAACGCCGTGGTCAGCGCCCGTGCATGATCGTCGAGCAATTGCCGCAGCGCCGCGCGCGCATCGCGCGACACGCCGGCACGCGGCAGTGCGGGCGGCAGACGCGGCGGCGGTGGGCCCGCATGGGGGCCGGGCAGGCTTGCTTGCGACGGCGTGGAGGACATTTGCGAGGCAACCACCGATGCCCCATTCAAAGCGGCTGTTGTGGAAAGTCAGGCCACGGAGCTCTCGACCCAGGATGGCGGCTTTGACGGCCGTTCTGGGCTGCCACAACCCGGAATACTCGCCCCACCAGTCAGCGTGACAAAGCAGCGATCACGGATGATCACACAAATCAAGCATCCGGCCAGGGCGTCAGGATTTCGAACCCGTCGTCGGTCACCACGACCGTGTGTTCCCACTGTGCCGACAACGAATGGTCCTTGGTGACCACTGTCCAGCCATCCGGCAGCGCGCGGGTCTGCCGCTTGCCCGCGTTGACCATCGGCTCGACCGTGAAGGTCATGCCCTTCTCCAGTCGCATGCCCTCGCCCGCATGGCCGTAATGCAACACCTGCGGATCGTCGTGGTAGATGCGGCCGATCCCGTGCCCGCAGTATTCACGCACCACCGAATAGCCGGCGTGTTCCGCATGCTTCTGGATGGCATGACCAATGTCGCCGAGCGTCGCGCCCGGCCGCACCTGCTCGATGCCACGCATCATCGCCTCCCAGGTGGTGTCAACCAACCGTTTCGCCAGAACCGACGGGGTGCCGACGAAATACATGCGGCTGGTGTCGCCGTGCCAGCCATCCTTGATCACGGTGACATCGATGTTGACGATGTCGCCGTCCTTCAGGACCTTGCCGGGGCTGGGGATGCCGTGGCAAATAACGTGGTTGACCGACGTGCACAACGTCTTGGGGAAGCCGCGGTACCCGACGTTGGCCGGGACCGCGTGCTGGACGTCCACGATATGGTGGTAGGCGATCTGGTCGAGCTCTTCGGTGGTCACGCCCGGTTTGACGTGTTCGTTCATCAACGCCAGGACTTCGGCCGCAAGACGGCCGGCGACGCGCATCGACTCGATCTCTTCGGGGGTCTTTGGAATGACAGGCATAGTCTGCAATTATCCGCTATTCCCGCCCGGTTTGCAGCGATGTCCGATTTCGCTTGCCCGCGCCACCGCTTGTCTGTAAAATCGCGGGGCTTGGCTTCGGCCACGCTCGCCCACGCCGGGTGTCACCGGCGAATACACACGCAGGCCTGCACCCATCGTGGTGCACCGGTACCGGGGTCCCTCTGACGAGGGTCGTTGCCGCGGGGCCTGCGGAAGCCCAACCCCGGAACCCGTCGCGCCAACCCCGTCCATGACGGCCGTGCACACCGCGCAAGCGGAGCGGGTTCCCCATCGGAGTCACATACCATGCCCCAAGTCACCATGCGCCAGATGCTGGAAGCCGGCGTGCATTTCGGCCACCAGACCCGCTACTGGAATCCGAAGATGGCGCCCTACATCTTCGGCGCCCGCGGCAAGATCCACATCATCAACCTCGAATCCACGCTGCCGCTCTTCAGCGACGCGATGAACTACCTGTCGGGGCTGGCGCAAAAACGCCGCACGATCCTGTTCGTCGGGACCAAGCGTTCGGCACGCGAAGCAATTGGCGAGGAAGCCCGGCGCTGCGGCATGCCCTACGTCAACGCCCGCTGGCTGGGCGGCATGCTGACCAACTTCCGCACGGTCAAGCAGTCGGTCGCGCGCCTCAAGGAACTGGAGGCCGCCGAAACCGACGGCACCTTCGACAAGCTGGTCAAGCACGAAGTGCTCAGCTTGCGCCGCGAGCGCGACAAGCTCGAGAAGTCGCTGGGCGGCATCAAGGACATGAAGAACCTGCCCGACGCCCTGTTCGTGATCGACATCGGCCACGAGAACATCGCGGTGCTGGAAGCCCGGAAGCTCGGCATTCCGGTGGTCGCGGTGGTCGATACCAACTACGACCCGTCGTTGGTCGAGTACGCGATCCCCGGCAACGACGACGCAATCCGCGCGGTGCAGTTGTACGCGCGCGCCGCCGCCGACGCGGTGCTGGAAGGCAAGGCCGCAGCGCCGATCCAGACTCGCGGCGACGACAGCGAATTCGTCGAGCTCGACGCGGAAGGCAATCCGGTTCCCGCTTCCGGCAAGGGCGAGGAACGCGGCAAATCGACGCCAAAGCGGACCGCGAAGAAGGCCGCACCGAAGCAGGCCGCCGCGCCTGCCAAGGACAAGGACGACCTGCCGCCCGCCGGCGACCCGGACGAGGCCGGCCTCGAGCGTGCCGAAGCCGAAGTCGCCGAAAACGAGGCGACCGAGGAAGACGCCGCCAAGTAATCAGCCTGCTGCGCGGATCGCACAATACCGCGCAGCGCCGTTCCGCAGGCCGGCTTTCGCTTGCCTGGGCGCGGAACGCCCCCATTTCAGGGTGCTGGCCGTCGCATGACGGCCGCATGCTTTGACGAGAGGAACATCACCATGCAAATCACTGCCGCAATGGTCAAGGAACTGCGCGAGCGCTCCGGTGCCGGCATGATGGAATGCAAAAAGGCGCTGACCCGGAACGATGGCGATATCGACACTGCCGTCGAATGGTTGCGCAAGCAGGGCCTGGCCAAGGCCGACAAGAAGGCTGACCGCATTGCCGCGGAAGGCCGCATCGCGTTGGCCCAGTCGAAGGGCACCGGCGTCCTGGTCGAGATCAATTCCGAAACCGACTTCGTCGCCAAGGACGAAAACTTCCTGAAGTTCGCGGACGAGGTCGCCCAGGCCGCGTTCGAAAACAACGCCGAAGACGTGGAAGCCCTGAAGATCAGCAAGCTTGCCGGCGGCACCGTCGAGGAAGTCCGGCAGGGGCTGGTCGCCAAGGTCGGCGAGAACGTGCAGGTACGCCGGCTCGTGCGCATCGACGATGCACCGAACCTCGGCGCCTACGTGCACGGCGGCCGCATCGGCGTGCTGGTCGCGCTTGAGGGTGGCGACGCCGAACTCGCGCGCGGCCTCGCCATGCACATCGCCGCCATGAACCCGCGATACATCGCACCCGAGAACGTGCCTGCCGACTTCGTCGCCAAGGAAAAGGAAATCTCGCTCGCCCAGATGAGCGACAAGGACAAGGCCAAGCCGGCGGAGATCCAGGAAAAGATGATCGCCGGCAAGATCAGGAAGACCCTCAACGAAATCTCCCTGACCGGCCAGCCGTTCGTGCTGGACACCAACGTGACCGTTGGCGAGGCGCTCTCGAAAGCCGGCGCCAGGGTGCTGTCGTTCCACCGCATCGAGGTCGGCGAAGGCATCGAGAAGATGGTCGAGGATTACGCCGCGGAAGTGATGAAGCAAGCAGGCCTGGCATAGCTTTGCGATCGTCCGTGATCGCTGTCTGGTACAGGTGCCTTCCTCATGGAATTCGCCAAGTTCGGGAGACACCAGAACGGCCTTCCATGGCCTGGCTCTTCACAACAGCCGCTTCGAACGGAGCAAGCGTGAAACAGGACAGCCGCGAGCAGTCGCGGCTTTTTTGTTGGCTTGAAGCGGGGACGGAGGCGAGCAGCCAGACGCAGGTCTGCAATGTCTCCATGAACCGTGGGTTGGGCTGATCCCGGATTTGCGCCGGGAGAAGCCCAACGTCACTCGCACGACCTTGTCGGGCCTCACTTTGTTCAGCCCAACCCGCCCCCCATTCCCCAAGTACAATCGCCGCGTTTGCCCACCATCGGAGCCCCGCATGCCCGCCAAGCCGAAGCCGACGTCGAAATATCGGCGAATCCTGTTGAAGCTGTCCGGCGAGGCGCTGATGGGGTCCGCGGATTACGGCATTGATCCGGCCGTGATTGGGCGGATCGCCGACGAAATCCTGGAAGCGCGCGGGACCGGCGTCGAGATCGGGGTGGTGATCGGCGGCGGCAACATCTTTCGCGGCGCGGGGCTGGCCGAGGCCGGCATGGACCGCGTCACCGGAGATCACATGGGGATGCTGGCCACCGTGATGAATGCGTTGGCCATGCAGGACGCCCTGGAAAAACGCGGCGGCTTCGCGCGGGTGATGAGCGCGATCCAGATCCACGACGTGTGCGAGGATTTCATCCGCCGCCGCGCCATCCGGCACCTGGAAAAAGGCCGGATCGTGGTGTTTGCCGGCGGCATCGGCAATCCGTTCTTCACCACCGATTCGGCCGCCGCGTTGCGCGCGATCGAGGTCGGCGCCGACCTGTTGCTGAAGGCCACCAAGGTCGATGGCGTGTACAGCGCCGACCCGAAGAAGAAAAAGGATGCGCAGCGTTTCGAGCGCGTCAGCTACGAGGAAGTGATCGCACGCAACCTCAAGGTGATGGACACCGCGGCGATCGCGCTGTGCCGCGATCACGGCCTGCCGCTGCGGATCTACGACATGACGTGCCCCGGCAACCTGATGCGGATCCTTCGCGGCGAGCAGATCGGCACGCTGGTGTGCCCGGACGCGGCGTCGTAGGCCGCGGGGAAACCGCGATCCGGTTTGTGCGGGGGGCATTTGGCGAACAATCGCCGCATTCGGGCGCCTGCCCTATAATTCCCGGTTGACCTTTCACGCGAGATTTCCGATGCTCGACGACATCAAACGCGAAACCACGACCCGCATGGGCAAGAGCGTCGAGGCGCTGCGCCATGAGTTGTCGCACCTGCGCACCGGGCGCGCCAGCACCGCGCTGGTGGAAGGCATCAAGGTTCCCTATTACGGTTCCGAGGTACCGATCAACCAGGTCGCGACCGTGGTCGTGTCCGATGCGCACTCGCTCACGATCACGCCCTACGAAAAAACCGTAGTGGCCGCGGTCGAAAAGGCCATCATGGCGTCCGATCTCGGCGTCACGCCGACCACCGCGGGCACCGTGATCCGACTCAATATGCCGCCGCCGACCGAGGAACGCCGCAAGGAGCTTGCCAAGCACGTCGGGCACGCAGGCGAAAACGCCAAGGTCGCCGTGCGCAACATCCGCCGCGATGCGCTGCAGCAGATCAAGAACCTCCTCAAGGACAAGCAGATCAGCGAGGACGACGACCACCGCACCCAGGACGAGGTCCAGGCGATCACCGACCGCTTCATCAAGGAGGTCGACACGGCGGTGCAAGCCAAGGAACAGGAACTGCTGGCGCTCTGAGCGCCGCGACCAACCGGTCGACCGGCTCGCCGGCCGATCCTGCGGAGGACCCAAGCGTGCACGACATTCCGGGATCGACGACAACGCGGGATACGCGGCGGGGATTGGCCGGATGACGGCCCGCAAGGTTGTTTCCCATCGGGCGACGGCGCGTGCGAATGTGCCTCATCACATTGCCATCGTGATGGACGGCAACGGGCGCTGGGCGCGGCGCCGTGCGCAGCCGCGCAGTTTCGGCCACCGCGCCGGGCAGAAGGCGGTGCGCGCCGTCGTCGAGTATTGCCTGCGCAACCACGTCGGCGTGCTGACCCTGTTCGCGTTCTCGTCGGAAAACTGGAAGCGCCCCGATACCGAGGTCGGCGCGCTGATGGACCTGTTCCTGAAAGCGCTCGACAAGGAGATCGACGAGTTGCACAAGAACGAGGTCCGGGTGCGCTTCGTCGGCGAGCTCACCGCATTTTCCGACGCCATCCGCACCCGCATGCAAGCCGCGACCCTGCGCACGGCAGGCAACCAGCGTCTGGCCCTCAATGTATGCGTCAGTTATGGCGGGCGCTGGGACATCGCGCAGGCCGCGCGCCGCGTCGCCCAGGCGGCGGCGAATGGCGAGATCGACCCCGCACTCGTCGACGAACACACGCTCGCCGATTATTTCTGCCTCGCCGACGTTCCGCCGCCGGACCTTTTCATCCGCACCGGCGGCGAACACCGCATCAGCAATTTCCTGCTCTGGCAGATCGCCTACACCGAGCTCTACTTCACCGATACCCTGTGGCCCGACATGGATGCCGCCGAACTCGATCGCGCCCTCGATGATTACGCGCGCCGCGAGCGGCGATTCGGTTGCGCGCCGCCCGCCGCAACCGCGCGCGCAAGTTGACCGCGGCCCATGCTGAAGCAGCGCGTCATCACCGCCATCATCCTCGCGCCGCTGCTCGTCGCGTTGATTTTCCTGACCAGGGCGTCGGTGTTCGCTACCTTGCTGGGCCTGATTTTCCTGCTCGGGATGTGGGAATGGACGCGGATGGCCGGCGTGCGCGGTTACCCGTTGCGGCTGGTGGCGTTGCTCGGATACGCAGCGCTGTTCGCCCTGCTCTGGCACGTGTGCAAGTCGCCGTGGTGGTGGCTGCCGGTGCTCGGCGGCCTGGCGTGGTGGTTGCTGGCGCTGGTCTGGCTCGGCCACAATGGCTTTGCGGCGGAAGCCACGCGTGGACACGCCGTCCTGAAACTGGTGGCCGGCGCGTTCGTGGTGGTGCCAGCCTGGTGCGCGGTGGTGGTGATGCACGGCGACCTGGCGAAACCCCACACCGGCCAGGGCCATTGGTGGGTGTTGTTCTTCGCCTGCATCGTGGTGGCCGCCGACATTGGCGCCTATACGGCAGGCAGGCGCTGGGGACGCACCAAACTGGCGCCGACGATCAGTCCGGGCAAGACCCGCGAAGGCGTTTACGGCGCGCTGGTGTGTTCCGCCGTCGTCGGTCTGGCCGGCGGCGCGGCATTGCAGGTACCGGCGCTGCGCCTGCCCGCAATGGTCGCACTGGCGCTGCTGACCGTACTGTTCTCGATCGTCGGCGACCTGTTCGAAAGCCTGATCAAGCGCCACGCGGGAGTGAAGGACTCCGGCGCCCTGTTTCCCGGGCACGGCGGCGTCTTCGACCGCATGGATTCCATCGTGGCGGCCTTGCCCGTTTTCGTGCTCGGCAAGTTCCTGCTCGGGTTGTAATGGCTTGTTGCCTTTGCGGAACTTGGCGCGGCGGGCCGCGGTCCATGGACCCATGCGCCGAATGCGGTCAACGAGCCTGTCAGGTTGACTGGTTTATGATGAAATCCGACATGTCTGCATCCCCGAACCCATGACCGACTTGCTGAACATTCTTGGCTCCGTCTGGTGGCTGATCGTCACCCTCGGCGTTTTGGTGACCTTCCACGAATTCGGGCACTTCTGGGTCGCGCGGCGCTTCGGCGTGAAGGTGCTGCGTTTCTCGGTGGGCTTCGGCAAACCGGTCAAGTCGTGGTTCGGCAAGGACGGCACCGAATACTGCGTGGCCTGGATCCCGCTGGGCGGCTACGTGAAAATGCTGGACGCACGCGAAGGCGACGTGCCGCCCGAGGATCGTCCGCGCGAATTCACCGGCAAGCCGATCTGGCAACGCATCCTGATCGTGCTGGCCGGGCCGGGCTTCAACCTGATCTTCGCCGTGGCCGCGTTCTGGGCCATGCTGGTGATCGGCAAGCCCGATTTTCAGCCCCTGATCGGCGATGTCAGCCACCTCGCGGAGCAGGCCGGCCTGCAGCGCGGCGACCGGGTGCTGAGCGTGGACGGCCAACCGATTTCCAACTGGACCGATCTCGGGCTCGCGCTGGCCAACGCCGGGCAAACCCGCCAACCAACGCCACTGAAGGTGCGCACGCCGGATGGCGCGGTGCAAACCCACGTGCTGCACTTCGACACGCTGCCGCCCCACCCCGGCGACCAGACCATCATCACGCAAACCGGCATGATGCCGCTGCAGCGCAGCCTGCCCCCCGTGGTCGGCAAGGTCATCCCCGACAGCGCGGCGCAAGCCGCGGGACTGCAGCCGGGCGACCGCATCGTTGACATCAACGGCACCCCGATCGGCGACTGGAACCAGTTGACCGAGACCACCCGCAGGCAAGCCGGCCCCGACCGCCGGCTGGCGCTCACCGTCGAGCGCGACGGCCGGCAATTCAAGATGGACATCCAGCCGCGCCTGACGGCCGAGCCGGACGGCAGCAAGGCCTGGGCGATCGGCATCTACGCGAAAGTCACGACCGCCCAATACGATACGGTGCTGAGACGCGGTCCGCTCGAGGCGGTCCCGGCGGCCTTCGGGCAACTGTGGAATCTCACCGCGACGACCATGAAGATGCTCGGACACATGGTCACCGGTTCGGCATCGCTGTCGAACCTGTCCGGCCCCATCTCGATTGCCCAGTACGCCCAGACATCGGCCGAAATGGGCCCGGCGTGGTTCCTTTACTTCCTCGGCATCATCTCGCTCAGCCTCGGCATCATGAACCTGCTGCCGATCCCGATCCTCGATGGCGGGCACTTGCTGTATTACCTCATCGAACTGGTCAAGGGCAGCCCGCTATCCGAAGGCGCCATGGCCGTCGGCCAGTACATGGGCATGGCCTTGCTCGTGATGCTGATGGGGCTCGCCTTCTACAATGACATCCTGCGGGTGCTTTCATGAGCGAAACGGGTACCCGACCGGCACGCAATCCAGGGCTTTCCCTGCGTGCCGCCTGACACCCGCTGCTTTCCCGTGCGCGACCGCACCTGTACGATGCACGGTTTGCGTGGCAATCCCTAGTTTCCGGAATCGACGATGAAGCGAGTCGCCGCACTGATCCTGTTCGCCGCCCTCTCCGCGCCCGTGGCAGCGTACGCGTTCCAGCCCTTCACTGTCCAGGACATCCGCATCGAAGGACTGCAGCGCATCGCGGCCGGCACGGTGCTGAGCTACCTGCCGGTCCAGCCCGGGCAGACCTTCGATGACGCCGGCGCGCAAAAGGCCATCCGCGACCTGTTCAAGACCGGCTTCTTCAACGACGTCGAACTCGAGCGCCAGGGCAACATCCTGATCGTGAAGGTCGCCGAGCGCCCGTCGATCGCCAGCCTCACGGTGCGCGGCAACAAGGACATCAAGACCGACCAGTTGCTGAAGGGCCTGAAGTCCGCGGGGCTTGCCGAGGGCCAGACCTTCGACCGCCTGACCCTCGACCAGGTCCGCCAGCAACTGGTCGCTCAGTACAACGACCGCGGCAAGTACAACGTCACGGTCGACCCGCACGTGACCAACCTCGATCGCAACCGCGTGGCGATCGACATCGAGATCCACGAAGGCAAGGCCGCCAAGATCCAGGAAATCAACATCGTCGGCAACCGCACCTTCACCGACCGCACAATCCGCGACGACTGGGAGTCGGGCACGCCCAACTGGACCTCGTGGTATTCCAACAACGACCAGTATTCGCGCGAAAAACTTTCCGGCGACCTGACCAAGCTGGCGTCCTTCTACCTCGACCGCGGTTACGCCAACTTCAACATCAGTTCGGCGCAGGTCACGATCAGCCCGAGCAAACGCGACATCTACATCGCCGCGGGCATCCACGAAGGTGAAATCTTCAAGATTTCCGATATCCACCTGCTCGGCACGCTGATCCTCCCCGAAGATGCGCTGCGGAAGGTGTTGCGCATTCAGCCGGGTGAAACCTTCGACCGCCACAGCATCGAACTTTCGTCCGACGCAATCACCAACGTGCTGTCCAACATCGGCTACGCCTTCGCCAAGGTCCAGCCCGTTCCCAAGATCGACGACAAGAACCACACCGTCGATCTCACGTTTTTCATCGAACCGGGTCCGCGGGTGTACGTACGCCGGATCAACTTCAAGGGCAATACCCAGACCCAGAGCCAGATCCTGCGCCGCGAAATGCGCCAGTACGAGGGCGCATGGTATTCGCAGGCGGCCATCGACCGTTCCAAGGTGCGCCTGCAGCGCCTCGGCTACTTCAAGGACGTCAGCGTCGACACCGTCAAGGTGCCGGGCACCACCGACGAGGTCGACCTCAACGTCAGCGTCACCGAGGAGTCCTCCGGCCAGTTCCAGTTCGGGGTCGGTTACTCGCAGGTCTCCGGGATCATCCTCAGCACGTCGATTGCCAACAACAACTTCCTCGGAACCGGCAACCGCGTGTCGGCAACGTTCTCCAAGAGCCTGTTCCTCAAGCAATACCAGGTTTCGTTCTTCGATCCATACCTGACCGACAGCGGCATCGGCATCGGCTACAACGCCAGCGTGCTCAAACTGAACCAGGCCGAGCAGAACATCGCCTCGTATCTGTCGGATACAGACTCGTTCTCGACCTACCTGAGCTTCCCGATCAGCGAGACCGACAGCATCAATGCGGGCATCGGGATCAACAAGACCAAGCTCGACCTGATCCGGGGCTATACGCCACAGGTGTTCTTCGACCAGGTCGACAAGATCGGGCACAAGACGATCCACAGCTCGCCACTGACGATTTCCTATTCGCATGACACGCTCAACCGGTTCTTCAAGCCGACCCGCGGAGGACTGCAACAGATCAGCGCCGAAATCGGCCTGCCCGGCGGAACGGTGCCTTATTACAAGCTGACGTTGGCGACCAGCGATTACTTCCCGCTGCCATTCGGTTTCGTCGGACACGTGTCGGGTACGCTCGGCTACGGCAAGGCGTATTCCAAGGACATCTCGGTGCGGTATGCGGACAGCCAGGGCAACATCCAGACGATGTCGTTTCCGTTCTACCAGAACTTTTATGCCGGCGGCGTGCGCGACGTGCGCGGCTTCGAGGACAACACCCTTGGACCACGCATCTGCTCCGGCCTGATCGACTCGGACGGCCAGCCCGACATCACGGCGATTTCGATCAACGGCTCTTGTATCGGCGGCACGTTCTTCCGCCCGCAACCGGTCGGCGGGGCGTTCAAACTGCTGGGCAGCGCAGAACTGGTGCTGCCGTTCTTCAAGGACAACGACAAGGCCCGCATTTCCCTGTTCGCGGACATGGGCAACGTGTATTCCAGCTACGGCGCCTTCGACGCCTCGGACCTGCGCGCGTCGGTCGGTATCTCGCTGCAGTGGATCGCGCCGGTCGGCCCGATCGTGATCAACCTGGCGCAGCCGATTCGCGACAAGCCGGAAGACAAGCCGTACGAAGAGCGGTTGCAGTTCTACTTCGGCCGCACGTTTTAGTTCAGCGCTCACCGTACTCTGGTACGGCAGCGCTGCCTGAAACGTGGATCCATTCCTCCACGACCCCACCCTTCCTTTGCCGCGCAAGGGATGGGTCGCCCGCTTGACTCAAGGGGGCCGAAAAGCTCGCGACCGATACAATTCAATTACCGGCGCCCGCTTGGGGTACATTTTCGCATCGCCAAGTGTCTGGGCTCGACGTTTCTTGGATCGCAGGCGGATGGAACGAACAACCGGCTATCGCATCGATGAACTGGCGCAACGCTTCGGGCTGGAGGTGCGCGGTGATTCGTCGCGCGTGATCCACGGCGTCGCGCCGCTGGCTCGCGCAGAATCCGCACACTTGGCATTCCTCGCCAATCCGCGCTACGCGTCCGACCTGGCGCATACCGCCGCGGGCGTGGTGGTGGTTTCCGCCGAACACGCCGGCGCAAGTCCCGTACCCGTGATCCTTGCGCAGGATCCCTACCTCGCCTACGCGCGCATTGCCTCGCTGTTCGATGACGTGCCAACGCCCTCGCCCGGCGTCAACCCGTCGGCCGTGGTCGCCGGCGATGCGCGCATCGATCCGTCCGCAAGTGTCGGCCCAGGCTGCGTGGTGCAAGCCGGCGCAGTGATCGATGCGGGTGTCGTGCTCGAACCGCATTGCGTGGTCGGCCGGGATTGCCACGTTGGCGCACAATCGCGCCTCGGAGCCCACGTCGTCCTGGTCAGCCGCGTCACGCTGGGCAAGCGCGTCCTGGTCCACGCCGGCGCCGTACTGGGTGCGGACGGCTTCGGGCTCGCGCGTGGCGAGGAAGGCTGGGTCAAGGTGCCCCAGCTCGGCGGCGTGCGCATCGGCGACGACTGCGAGATCGGTGCCAATACCACCATCGACCGGGGTGCGCTCGACGATACGGTGCTGGAACAGGACGTGCGCCTCGACAACCAGGTCCAGATCGCCCACAACGTGCGCATCGGTGCGCATACCGCGCTGGCCGGCTGTGCGGCTGTCGCCGGCAGCGCCAGGGTCGGCCGCGACTGCCTGATCGGTGGTGGTGCCGGGGTGCTCGGACACCTCGACGTCGCCGATCGCGTTACCATCACGGCGATGAGTCTGGTGACCCACTCGATCCGCACGCCCGGCGTCTATTCTTCGGGCGCGCCGATCGAGGGCAACCGCGCTTGGCGGCGCAATGCCGCGCGCATGCGCCAACTCGACAAGATGGCACGCCGCATCGCGGCGCTGGAAAAACAGATGGAAGCATTGAACAAGGAACGCACTTGATGAATGAGACTGTCGCGCCCGTGGCCCTGCCGGTCGATGCCGAACGGATCGCGGCGATCCTGCCGCACCGCTATCCATTCCTGCTGGTCGACCGGGTGGTCGAGTTCACGCCGGGGAAAAGCATCGTCGCGATCAAGAACGTCACGGTCGGCGAACCGTTCTTCGAAGGTCATTTCCCGGGCCACCCCGTGATGCCCGGCGTGTTGATCGTGGAAGCACTCGCGCAGGCATCCGGACTGCTGATCGGGCTTTCCGGCACGTATTCGGAACATGACCATCCGATCTTCTACCTCGCAAAGGTCGACAATGCCCGCTTCCTCCGGCCCGTGGTGCCGGGCGACCAGTTGCGCCTCGAAGTGCAACTCAAGCGGCTGATCCGCAGCATGGGCATCTTCACCGCGCGCGCGACGGTCGACGGCAAGGACGCCGCAACCTGCGAACTGATGTGCGCGGAAAGCAGCCGGTGAACCCGGCCCGTCCAACCGTCCATCCAACCGCCCTGGTCGATGAGGGCGCGAGAATCGCCGATGACGTCACTGTCGGTCCCTACACGGTCATCGGCCCCGAGGTCGAAATCGGCGCCGGCAGCACGGTCGGCGCCCACGCGTTGCTCAAGGGTCCGACACGCATCGGCCGCAACAACCGCATCGGTGCCTACGCCTCGATCGGCGGCGACCCACAGGACAAGAAATACGCGGGTGAACGCACCGAACTGGTGATCGGCGACGGCAATACCTTCCACGAGTTCGTGACGGTGAGCCGTGGCACCCGCGAAGGCGGCGGCGTCACCCGGATCGGCGATGACAACTGGGTCATGGCCTACGTGCACATCGCCCACGACTGCGCCGTCGGCAGCCACACCATCCTCGCCAACAACGCGACCCTCGCCGGCCATGTGGAAGTCGGCGATCACGTGGTGCTGGGTGGTTTCGCGGGGGTGCACCAGTTCTGCAAGATCGGCGCGCACGCCTTCGCGGCGATGTATTCGGCCATCAATCGCGACGTGCCTCCCTTCATCTATGTTGCCGGGCAGTTCGCGGTGCCACGCGGCGTCAATGCGGAAGGCCTGAAGCGACGCGGCTTCGACACCGCGCGCATCCTGGCGATCAAACGCGCTTATCGCACCCTCTATCTGTCGCACAAGACGCTTGAAGAAGCCCGCGCCGCGCTGGCCGCGCAGGCCGACGCGAGCGATGACGTGCGCGCCTTCGTCGAGTTCATCGACCGCAGCGAACGGGCGTTGGTGCGGTAAGCCGGGACCCGGGGCCGGGGATCCGGAAAAGCACGCGCCATGAGGCCGTTCACCGCGCAGAAATTACCGAGTTCCCATTCCCATATTCCGCCTCACGGCCCCGGGCTAAATGCTTTTTGGATTCCGACCGGCCATGCTATCCACATGAACTCATCTGCACGACAGGATGATGGCAGCCGCGTGCCGTCGGGTCCCGGGTCCCGTGTCCCCGGTCCCGTTTTCGCCTTGGCCGCAGGCGAGGATTCCGGCGACCAGCTGGGCGCGGATCTGATCGAGGCCTTGCGCGCGCGGTACCCCGACGCGCGTTTCGTCGGCGTGGGCGGACCGCGCATGCGCGCTGTTGGATTCGACGCGTGGCATGACATCTCGGAACTGTCGGTGATGGGCATCGCCGAAGTGCTCCGCCATCTGCCGCGACTGCTGCGCCTGCGTGCATCGCTGGCAAAACGACTGATCGCGTTGGCGCCGGATGCGTTCATCGGCATCGACGCGCCCGATTTCAACCTGGGCCTTGAGAAAAAACTGAAGCGCGCGGGCGTGCGCACGGTGCACTACGTCAGCCCGTCGGTCTGGGCGTGGCGCGAGCACCGCGCGGCGAAGATCGGCGAATCCGCGGATCTCGTGCTGTGCCTGTTCCCGATGGAACCGCCGATCTACGCGAAGCACGGCGTCAGCGCACAATTCGTCGGGCATCCACTGGCGGACCGTTTCCCGCTTGACCCGGACCAGGCCGCGGCACGCGCCGAGCTCGGGCTGCCCGTGGATGCGCCGGTGCTGGCGGTGCTGCCCGGAAGCAGGCTTTCGGAAATCCACCGGCTGGGTGCGATTTTCCTGGATGCTGCGCAACGCGTGGCCACCGAAATTTCCGGATTGCAGATCGTGATCCCGGCTGCGAATGAAAGACGCCGACACGAGATCGAGAGCTTGCTGTGGAAATCGGGGATCGGAACTCGGGGCCCGGGGTCCGCAAACGCAAGTAATTCGCCAGTCGTCGAGGAGCCGGGTATTACGGATGCCCATAGCGTCACGTCGCAAGCATCCGGATCGGTTGCACTCCCGGGCCCCGGGCCTAGGGTCCCGAGTCCCGTTGTGCTGCTCGACGGCCACGCCCATGAAGCGATGGCCGCCGCCGACGTGGTGTTGGTGGCCTCGGGCACGGCAACCCTGGAAACCATGCTTGCCAAGCGTCCGATGGTGGTGGCGTACCGGATCGCGCCGCTCACCTACGCCACCGTGAAAGGCTTGGGCATGCTCAAGACCGACACCTACTCCCTGCCCAACGTGCTGGCGGGGCGCAGGCTGGTCCCCGAGTTGATGCAATCGGAGTGCACGCCGGACAAACTCGCCGCCGCCTTGGTGGAGCTGTTCCGTTCGCCCGCGCAACGCGATCAACTCGTCCGCGAATTCGAGCGTATGCACCTCGCCCTGCACGCGGGCGGCGGCGGCGCGGCGACCGCCGCACGCGCGGTTGACCAGCTGATCACGCAGCCGGATCGTGTCGGGCAACGTTCATGATCCAACAACGAAACCAGAAGCCGCCAGTGGCCGAACCCGTCGAGGAAGGTTCCCTCTTCGCGACGTTGCCGCGGCACAAGCTCCGGCGCTGGCCGGACGCAACAGGTATCGCGGGCGTGGACGAAGCCGGCTGCGCACCGCTGGCCGGTCCCGTGGTGGTCGCGGCGGTGATCCTCGATCCCGCGCGTCGCATCAACGGACTCGATGACTCCAAGCTGCTGCCCGAAGCGACGCGTGAAAAGCTGTACGCGCGCATCGTCGCGCGCGCGAGCGCGTGGAGCGTGGTGGCGGTCGGGGTCGATGAAATCGACCGCATCAATATTTTCCATGCACGCATGACCGGCATGACGCGTGCCCTGGCCGGCCTGACCAGCGCGCCGGCATTCGCGTTGATCGACGGCAACCGCCTGCCCCGCGTGCTGCCGTGCCCCGCGCGGGCGGTGGTCGCCGGCGACGCGCTGGCGCCGGCCATCAGCGCCGCGTCCATCGTCGCCAAGGTCACCCGCGACCGGATGATGCGGGACATGGATGCACGCTGGCCCGGCTATGGCTTCGCGCAACACAAGGGTTATCCGACGCCAGGCCACGTCGCGGCGCTGCGCAGGCTGGGCCCGTGCCCCGAACACCGTCGCAGCTTCGCACCGGTGCGGGCGCTGTGCGCTCCCCGACAATCCGAACTCGCGCCCGCGTGGCGGTGACGCAGGCGCGGTTCGTCTGCAGGTTACCGGCCGTCTCGCAGGAGCGCGCCTGCGCGCGAGTCGCAACGCCCATCGTGGCCAACGCCCATCACGGCCAAGGGATCTCCCGGTCGCCTGCAGGCAGGCTCCTACGAAAAACCCGGCGCGTGGGATGATGGCAATCGCCGGGCTGTCAAGCTTGCCGCCCTCGCCCCGCGGCAATACGCTTGTCGGAATACCAAGCGTGCGCCCATGCCGATCGATTTCATCCACCTGCGCGTCCACAGCGAATACTCGCTGCGCGACTCCACCATCCGCATCCCGGAGAAACCCGACTATGGCGATCCGGGCAAGGCGAAGCACGCCAATCTGGTGAGCCGCGCAGTGGAGCTGGGACTGCCCGCGCTGGCGCTCACCGACGATTCCAACCTGTTCGCGCAGATCAAGTTCTACCGCGCCGCGGAGCAGGCCGGGATCAAGCCGATCGTCGGCTGCGATTTGTGGTTTGCGAGTCCGGATGACACCTCGCGACCCGGCAGGCTCACCCTGCTTTGCCGGGATCACGACGGTTACCTCAACCTGACGCGCCTGATCTCGCGCGCATGGCTGGAAGGCCAGCACGGCGGTCGCGCGCTATTGCGGCCGGACTGGCTGGACGGAGCCGTGGCCGGCCTGTTCGCGATCGCGGGGCGCGACAGCGCCGGCGGGCAACTCGTCGCAACCGGACGCGAGCGCGACGCGCGCGCAAATCTCGATGCACTGCGTCGGCATTTCGGGGACGGCCTGTATCTGGAACTCACGCGCACCGGCCGTGACGGCGAGGAAGCCTTCAATGCGCAGGCCTTGCAACTTGCCGCGACCCTCGATCTGCCGGTCATCGCCAGCAACGACGTGCGCTTCCTCGATGCCGACGATTTCGAGGCGCACGAGGCGCGGGTCTGCATCCAGCAGGGATTCCAGTTGTCCGATCCGCGTCGGCCCCACGATTACTCGACCGAGCAATGGCTGAAGCCCGCCGAGGCGATGGTCGCCGCGTTCGCCGATCTTCCCGAAGCACTCGAAAACACCGTCGAACTGGCCAAACGCTGCAACCTCGAATTGTCGTTCGGCAAGTATTACCTGCCGGCGTTTCCCGTGCCGGAAAAGCACACGCTGGAATCCTGGATCGGCGATCAGGCGCGCGCGGGCCTGGAACGACGGCTGGCCGAATCCGGCACGGCCGAGGGCCACCCGCGCGAGGATTACGAAGCGCGCCTCGAAACCGAGCTGGACGTCATCGGCAAGATGGGCTTCGCCGGTTACTTCCTGATCGTCGCCGACTTCATCGGTTGGGCCAAGTCGCAGGACATTCCGGTCGGCCCGGGGCGCGGCTCGGGCGCGGGCTCGGTGGTGGCGTGGAGCCTGCGCGTCACCGACCTCGACCCATTGCGTTTCGGTTTGCTGTTCGAGCGCTTCCTCAACCCCGAACGCGTGTCGATGCCGGACTTCGACGTGGACTTCTGCATGGAGCGCCGCGACGAGGTGATCGCCTACGTCGCACAAAAGTACGGCCGCGATCAGGTCAGCCAGATCATCACCTACGGGTCGATGGCGGCCAAGGCCGTGCTGCGCGATTGCGGGCGCGTGCTGGGGATGCCCTACGGGCAGGTGGACAGGATCGCGAAACTGATCCCGCGCATGCCGCTGGACCTCACGCTGTCCGACGCGCTCGGGCGCAGCGAGAAGGCGAAGAAGGACCCCGGCCGGGTGGTGCGCGAATTCTGCGACGCCTACCAGCAGGACGACGAGGCGCGCACGCTGATCGACCTGGCGCTGAAACTGGAAGGCCTCGCGCGCAACGCCGGCAAGCACGCCGGCGGCGTGGTAATCGCCCCGACCCCGCTCACCGATTTCGCGCCGCTGTATTGCGAGCCCGGCGGTGGCGGCGTCGTGACCCAGTACGACAAGAACGACGTCGAAACGGTCGGCCTTGTCAAGTTCGACTTCCTCGGCCTGCGCACCCTCACCATCATCGACTGGGCGATGAAGGCCATCAACGCCAGGCGCGTCGAGGCGGGCGAAGCGCCGTGGGACATCGCCAAGCTGCCGCTCGACGACGCCGAGGTTTACCGGATGTTCCGCGAGGCGCGCACCGTCGCGGTGTTCCAGTTCGAGGGCGCCGGCATGCAGCGGCTGCTGAAGGACGCGAAGCCGGATTGCCTCGAGGATCTGATCGCGCTGAACGCGTTGTTCCGCCCCGGTCCGATGGACCTGATCCCGAGCTACGTCGCGCGCAGGCGCGGGCGCGAGCCCGTCGCCTATCCCGACCCGCGCGTCGAGCCCATCCTGAGCGAAACCTTCGGCATCATGGTGTACCAGGAACAGGTGATGCAGATGGCGCAGATCGTCGGCGGCTATTCGCTGGGCGCCGCCGACCTGCTGCGCCGCGCGATGGGCAAGAAGGTGCCGGCGGAAATGGCCAAGCACCGCTCCATCTTCCGCGACGGCGCGGTGCAGAACGGCGTGCCCGAGCGCAAGGCCGAACAGATCTTCGACCAGATGGAAAAGTTCGCGGGCTACGGCTTCAACAAATCGCACGCCGCCGCGTATTCGCTGGTCGCCTACCAGACCGCGTGGCTGAAGACACACTATCCCGCCGAATTCCTCGCAGCCACGCTGTCGGCGGACATGGATGCCACCGACAAGCTGGTCGTGTTCATCGACGACGCGCGCGCCATGGGCATCGCGGTATTGCCGCCCGACGTCAACGTCTCGCACCATCACTTCATCGCCAACACCGAAGCGGACCGGCAGGCGCATCCGGACGCGCGTGGCACGATCCGCTACGGCCTCGGTGCCATCAAGGGCGTCGGGCGTGGCGTGTGCGAAGCCATCGTGGACGCCCGGTCAAGCGGCGGACCGTTCCACGACCTCGCCGATTTCTGCGCACGGATGGATTCCGGCAAGCTCAACAAGCGCGTGTTCGAAGCCCTGATCCAGTCCGGCGCCATGGATGCGCTGGGCAGCAATCGCGCGAGCCTCACCGCGCAACTTCCCGAGGCC
>DASTIS010000122.1:0-3876 GCA_035717365.1 Rhodanobacteraceae bacterium | reverse complement strand
GGTGTTCGAGCGTGTCAGCCAGCGCGCGATGCGGGCATCCGGTCTGGACGCCTTCCGCCATCTGCACCAGCTTTCTTTGCGCTTCCATCTCGACCGCCACACCGGCGGGATCGGCCGCGACATCTCGCGCGGCACCCGCGGGGTTTACAACCTGCTGGGCTGGGTGGTGTTCAACATCGTGCCGACGCTGTTCGAGATCGTCGTCGTGATCGTGCTGCTGTTGCGTCAGTTCGACTGGCGCTTCGCCATCGTGACGCTCGTCACCATGCTGCTCTACATCGGCGCGACGATCTGGATTACCGAATGGCGCACCGCCGGCGTGCGCGCCATGAACGAAGCCGAGAGCCTCGCCAACGCACGCGCGGTGGACAGTCTGCTCAATTACGAGACGGTCAAGTATTTCGGCAACGAGGAATTCGAGGCCGAACGCTACGATGCCGACCTCCGTCGTTATGAAGATGCCGCGGTCAAGACCGAAACCTCGCTGGCCGTGCTGAGCGGCGCTCAATCGCTCGTGATTGCAGTGGGCCTGACCGTGTTGATGGGCATGGCGGCGATGGGCGTGGTCGCGGGCAAGCTGTCGGTCGGCGACATCGTGATGGTCAACGGCTGGCTGCTGCAGCTGGCCATCCCGCTCAACATGCTCGGGTTCACCTGGCGCCAGATCAAGCAGGGTGTGATCGACATGGAAAGGATGTTCGGCCTGCTGGACGAACACGCCGAAGTGCGCGATGCGCCCGGGGCAAAGCCATTGCAGACGCGCGGCGGCGAAGTGCGCTTCGAACACGTCTCGTTCCGCTACAACCCCGACCGCCCGATCCTCGACGACATCGATTTCCTGATTCCGCCCGGCAGGACCCTCGCCGTGGTCGGCGAAACCGGCGCCGGAAAATCCACCCTGTCACGCCTGCTGTTCCGCTTCTACGACGTCAGTGGCGGCCGCATCACGATCGATGGCCAGGACATCCGCGAAGTGACGCAGGAATCCCTGCGCGCGGCGATCGGCATCGTCCCGCAGGACACCGTGCTGTTCAACGACACCATCTACTACAACATCGCCTACGGCCGCACCGACGCCAGCCGCGAGGAAATCGAAGCCGCCGCGCGTGCCGCGCATATCCACGAATTCGTGCTGTCGCTGCCGCAGGGCTACCAGACGACGGTCGGAGAGCGCGGCCTGAAACTGTCCGGCGGCGAAAAGCAGCGGGTCGCGATTGCGCGTGCGCTGCTCAAGCACCCGGCGATCCTGGTGTTCGACGAGGCCACCAGCGCGCTCGATACCCGTACCGAAAAGATCATCCAGGCGGAACTGGCCGAAATCGCGCGTGGCCGCACCACCCTGATCGTCGCACACCGGCTCTCGACGATCGTCGATGCCGACCAGATCCTGGTGCTGGATCGCGGGCGCGTCATCGAACGCGGCACCCACGCCGAACTGCTCGCGACCGGTGGCCGCTATGCGGCGCTGTGGGCGCTGCAGGCGCGGCAACCGCGCGAACCGCTGCCCGCCTGACGCTGGCACGTAACCATTGTTTACGACTTTGTGCGTCGCCAGACGCGCTTTGACCTGTGTCACTTCGTAAACTGGCACCAAGATTGCAGTTACCGGGTCGAAGGCGCAGTGCTTCCGCTTCCGGTCGATCCGGATTGGATTAAGGAGGCCGCCGACATGCAAGGCAAACATGACATGACACTCGATTCGGAAAAGATGGTCCCGTCCGCAGCCCGCAACACCACGGCAGGCCTTGAAGCGTGGCTGTCCGGGGTACACGGCGGCTCGTCACTTGCCGACGACGATATGCCAGCCATTGAACACGCAATGCCCGAGGCAAGCCAGACGCCAGAAGAAGTCGGACCGGTCAACGCTGCCGAGGCACTGGCGTTGGACACCTTTTCCACCGCACGCAAACTCGTCGGCACGGACGGCGCCGAACTCGTGGTCGATCCCGAGCAGGATGCCTACTACTTCGAATCGACGTCATTGAAGCCTCTCGCCGCGCTGCTGCAGCAGCGAGCCTCGGCATGGACGCCGGTTTATTCGGAGGCGATCAAGACCGCACGTGCGGCCGGTGCCGCGCAGCCGCTGGAGCGTTTGCGCTGGTATGCAGGCCTGATCGCGACCCCCGGCATCCTCGGCAGGGAGCTGAATCAGGACGACCGCTACAAACTGTCACGCTGGCCCGAAACCGAACGCGAATTTCCCCGGCACTTCCGCGTCGCCACCGCGATGTCGAAGCAACCTGCCACGCCGGACGAGATCGCCGCGGCATCCGGCACGCCTTACGAGGAAGTCGTGGATTACATCAACGCCAGTCACGCCAGCGGCCGGCTCGAAACGACATCCACCAGAAAATCGGCGGGGGCTGCACCCGGGGCATCGCGCCGGGAGCGCCTGATCGCGCGGCTCAACAAACCGCTGTTCGCGCGCTGATCGAAGCCGGGGTCAGAGTACACTTTCGAGCAAGAATCCAAGGGTAGGCTGGTCTTTTCGTCGAAAGTGTACTCTGACCCCAGCTTTCAGAGCGACGCCTTGCGCAGGCGCAGTGCGTTCGTGACCACCGATACCGACGACAGGCTCATCGCCAACGCCGCGATCATCGGCGACAAGGTGATCCCGAACCACGGATACAGGACGCCGGCCGCGATCGGGACGCCGATCGAGTTGTAGACAAACGCGAAGAACAGGTTCTGGTGGATGTTGCGTACCGTGGCCTGGGACAACGCGCGGGCCCGGGCGATGGCGGACAACTCGCCACGCACCAGCGTCACCTGTGCGCTTTCCATCGCCACGTCGGTCCCGGTCCCCATCGCGATGCCGACGTCGGCCGCGGCCAGCGCCGGGGCGTCGTTGATGCCATCGCCCGCCATCGCGACCTTGCGGCCTTCGCGTTGCAATGCGGCGACCACCGCGGCCTTGTCGGCTGGCGAGACGTCCGCGTGCACGTCGTCGATGCCAAGCTTGCGGGCGATCGCGCGCGCCGTGGTCCGGTTGTCGCCGGTCAGCATCACGATCCGGAGGCCTTCCGCACGCAGGCTCGCCAACGCTTCCGGGGTATCGGACTTGACCGGGTCCGCCACGGCGAGCAACGCCGCCGCCGTGCCATCGACCGCCAGCAACATCACGGTCGCTCCCTCGCCCCGCAACGCATCGGCGCGCGCTTCGATTTCGCGATCCGGTTCGACACGAACCCCACGCATCAGGGCCGCGTTGCCGAGCGCGACGTCATACCCATCCACGCGTCCGCGCACGCCCTGCCCGGTCACGGTTTCGAATTGCTCCACCGCGGGAATCGCGATACCGCGTTCCTGCGCCGCCGCGACAATCGCCTGCGCCAGCGGATGTTCGCTTGGACGCTCCAGCGCCGCGGCCAACGTCAGCGCCTGTTGCGCATCGACATCGCCGAGCACTTCCACTCCACGCAAGGACGGCCGGCCTTCGGTCAGCGTGCCGGTCTTGTCCACCACCAGCGTATCGACATCGCGCAGGGCCTCGATCGCCGCGGCATCGCGGAACAGCACGCCGGCCTGCGCACCACGCCCGCTGGCGACCATGATCGAAATCGGCGTCGCCAGGCCCAGCGCACACGGACAGGCGATGATCAACACCGACACCGCGGCGATCAACGCATGCGCCAGTTTCGGATCCGGTCCGACGGCGACCCACACGACGAATGCCAGCACGGCAATGACGACCACGGTCGGAACGAACCACCACGAGACGCGATCGGCGACCCTCTGCAGGGGCGCCTTGCTGCGTTGTGCCTTGGCCACCAGCGCGACGATCTGCGACAACATGGTCTCGGCGCCGACCTTGTCGGCGCGCATCGTCAGCGCGCCATCCTGATTGACGGTGGCACCGGTCACGCGGTCACCGCG
>DASTIS010000121.1:0-19951 GCA_035717365.1 Rhodanobacteraceae bacterium | reverse complement strand
GTGACCTCCACCACCCACAAGACCCTGCGCGGTCCGCGCGGCGGGTTGATCGTTGCGAAGAATTCCGCGATGGGTGACAAGGCCGAGGAGATCGTCAAGAAACTGCAATCGATCGTGTTCCCCGGCCTGCAGGGCGGCCCGCTAATGCACGTGATCGCGGCGAAAGCCGTGGCGTTCAAGGAAGCGCTGGAGCCTTCGTTCAAGGCCTATCAGCAACAGGTCGTCAAGAACGCCAAGGCCATGGCGAAGACCTTGAAGGAACGCGGTTACAAGATCGTGTCCGGCGGCACCGAGGACCACCTGTTCCTGGTCGACCTGATCGGCAAGAAGCTCACCGGCAAGGACGCGGAAGCGGCGCTCGGGAAGGCGCACATCACCGTCAACAAGAACGCGGTGCCCAACGATCCCCAGAAACCGTTCGTCACGTCGGGCCTGCGTATCGGCACGCCGGCGGTGACCACGCGCGGCTACCGGGAAGCTGATTGCGCCGAACTCGCCGGCTGGGTTGCCGACGTGCTGGATGCACCGAAGGACGACAAGGTGATCGAGAACGTGCGCGGGCTGGTCAACGCCCAGTGCGCGAGGTTTCCGGTGTATGGCTGAGAGGCGTCCCGAGTCCCGCTGATGCACTGCCCCTTCTGCCAGAACGTCGACACCCGCGTGATCGACTCGCGCGTTTCCGAGGAAGGCTCGACCATCCGCCGGCGACGCGAGTGCCCGTCCTGCGGCGAGCGCTTTTCGACGGTCGAGACAGTGGAGCTGAAGCTGCCGGCAATCATCAAGGACGACGGTCGTCGCGAAGCGTTCGATGCGCGCAAGCTGCGTACCGGTTTCGACCGCGCGCTGCACAAACGGCCGGTGACCGAGGAACGGATCGAAGCGGCGGTGCGCGCGGTGGTCCGGCAGTTGCGCGTATCCACCGAACGCGAATTGCCGTCGCGCCGGATCGGCGAGCTGGTAATGGTCGAGCTGCGCAAGCTCGACCACGTCGGCTACGTGCGTTACGCCTCGGTGTACCGTTCCTTCGAGGACGTCGCGGATTTCCGCGAGGAGCTGGATCGGCTCGAGCACGAACTCCCCCCGAGCGCGAGCGAGAGCCAGCTGCCGCTGATCGGCGGCGCGGTGGTGCCGATCGACAAGAACAAGAAGCGCTGAAAAAAGGGGTCAGAGTCATTTTTCAGTCAACGCGCGTGTGTGAGAGACATTTCGCATGAAAAATGACTCTGACCCCGGTTTTTCCAGCGTCGATCACGCGTTGATGGCGCGCGCGCTGCGCCTGGCCGAACGCGGCCTCGGCACGACGCAGCCCAATCCGCGCGTCGGTTGCGTGATTGCGCACGGCGATGGCGTGGCGGGTGAAGGATGGCACCAGCGCGCCGGGGAGCCGCACGCAGAGGTGTTCGCGCTGCGCGCTGCGGGCGATCGTGCGCGCGGCGCGACGGTCTACACCACCCTGGAACCCTGCACGCACCACGGGCGCACGCCGCCGTGCGCGGATGCGCTGATCGATGCGGGCATCGCACGGATCGTGGTGGCGTCCCGCGATCCGAACCCGAAGGTCGCCGGGATGGGGCTGGAACGGCTGCGTGAAGCCGGCATCACCGTTGCAAGCGGATTGATGCGCGATGCCGCCCGCGAGTTGAACCGAGGATTCTTCTCGCGTTTCGAACGTGGCCGGCCCTGGGTGCGTGTGAAGCTGGCGACAAGCCTGGACGGCCGTACGGCATTGGCCAACGGCGAATCGAAATGGATCACCGGCGAGGCCGCGCGCGCCGACGTGCAGCGCTGGCGCGCCCGCAGCTCGGCGATCCTGACCGGCGCCGGCACCGCGCGCGCGGACGATCCGAGGTTGACGGTACGGCTGCCTGGAATGACCCATCCCCTCCCAAACCCTCCCCTTGAAGGGGAGGGCTTCAAGCCGCTGCGTGTGGTACTGGACGCGCGCCTCGATGCCCTGCGAGCCGACGCGCACTTGCTGGACGGCGGCGCGCCGACGCTGGTGCTGCACGCGCCGGACGCCACGCGGCGCGATGATTGTTACGCGCGTGCCGAACTTGCCGCCGTGCCGGCCGATCCTGACGGCAGGCTCGACCTCGATGCGGTGCTGCGCCTGCTGGCTGCGCGCGGCGTCAACGAGTTGCAGGTCGAGGCCGGGCCGGCGTTGTGCGGCGCGCTGTTCGAGCGCGGTCTCGTCGACGAGTTGCTGCTGTACGTCGCACCCACGCTGCTGGGCGACAGCGCGCGGCCGCTGCTCGCCTTGCCGCCGCTCGAAGGCATGGCGTCGCGCCGGAACCTGCGCGTGGTGGGGGAACGCCGGGTTGGCGCCGATTGGCGGTTGCTGCTGCGGCCGGACTGAGGCCATCCGCGCGCAGGAGATGCTTTGCGCGGTGCTACAATTCGCGTGCCGGCTCATCCGCCGGCAACCACAACGTCTTCAGGGCGGGGCGAAATTCCCCACCGGCGGTAGGCCCATGCTTTGGTACGAGGCTGGGCGAGCCCGCGAGCGCCCGCGGCGAGAGTCGCGGGGTCAGCAGATCCGGTCGAATGCCGGAGCCGACGGTCGGCGACAGGTCAACGTCGCCGGAAAGTCCGGATAAAGAGAAGACGGTCGGGTGCGCAGCCCTGGCGGCGCGTCGGACTCATGCCTTGGAGCGTTCTCGCAGGCCATCACGCGGAGAACGTTCGTGTTCGACCCACATGCTCTTGCGCCCGCCTTTGTCGCGGGGGCGTGCTGATGTTCACCGGCATCATCGAAGCCACGGGCACCGTCGCGGAGCGGCAGGAGCGCGGGGGCGACCTGCGTTTGACCCTTGCCGCGCCGGATCTGGATCTTTCCGATGTTGCCCCGGGCGACAGCATCGCGGTGTCGGGCTGCTGCCTCACCGTGGTGGCGCGCGAGGGTGACTCACTGGCGTTCGACGTATCCGGCGAGTCGCTGTCGCTGACGATTCTGGGCGGCCTGCGCGAAGGCGACGCGGTCAATCTCGAAAAGGCGTTGCGGCTGTCCGACCGGCTGGGTGGGCACCTGGTGTCGGGACACGTCGACGGGCTCGGCACCATCGCCGCGATCGAGCCGGACGCGCGTTCGCAGCGCTGGCGGATCGAAGCGCCGTCTGCGTTGTTGCGCTACATCGCCGTGAAGGGCTCGATCTGCGTGGACGGGGTCAGCCTCACCGTCAACGCGGTCACGAGTGGTGGATTCGAGGTCAACCTGATCCCGCACACGGTTGCGGTGACGACGTTCCGCGACCGTCGCGTGGGTGATCGCGTCAATCTTGAAGTCGACCTGCTGGCGCGCCACGTCGAACGGCTGCTGGCCGGGGCCTGTTAGCGCCATGCCGCGTGGCCGCGCCGCCGGCTCTTTGCCTGCAGGGCAAGGAAGAACGAGGAGGATGTATGTCGCTACATCGACGAGTGATGACACAACCATGCGAGCAAAGGGCCACGGCCCGAAGGGTTGCTCCGCAGCGGTCGCCATACGGCGGCGCGCACCTTGACCATGGAACCACCATGGCACTGCGGCGCGCACCTTGTCTGGCAACCGCTGCGGAAGCAACGCGGTTCACTTGGCATAGCGTTAACAGGCCCTGATACGGAGCATTGAACCCATGGCTTTTGCAACCATTCCCGAACTACTGGCGGACATCGCCGCCGGCCGCATGGTGGTGATGCTCGACGACGAGGATCGCGAAAACGAGGGCGACCTGATCATGGCCGCCGACAAGGTGCGGCCCGAAGACGTGAATTTCATGGCGCGCGAGGGACGCGGCCTGATCTGTCTCGCACTCGATCCGGCACGTTGCCGGCGGCTCGGCCTGCAGCCGATGGTGCGCGACAATGCGTCGCCCCTGCATACCAACTTCACCGTTTCGATCGAGGCCGCGCAGGGCGTCAGCACGGGCATCTCGGCGTACGATCGGTCCGTGACGATCCGGACCGCGGTCGCGCCCGATGCCCGACCGGACGATCTGATCCAGCCCGGCCACGTGTTCCCGTTGCAGGCGCAGCCGGGCGGCGTGTTGACGCGCGCCGGCCACACCGAGGCCGCGGTCGATCTTGCCACCATGGCCGGTTGCGAATCGGCCGGCGTGCTGGTCGAGGTCCTGCGCGAGGACGGGTCGATGGCGCGGCTTCCGGATCTCGAAGCCTTCGCCAAAAAGCACGGCATCAGGATCGGCAGCATTGCGGACCTGATCCGACATCGCCTTGCCACCGAGAACACCATCGAGCGGATCCACGAGTCCGACGTCGAAACCGAATTCGGGGCATTCAGGCTTGTCGGCTGGCGCGATCGCCTGCGCGGCGATTTGCACTTTGCGCTCGTGCGTGGCGTCGTGGACGACGCTGACCCCGTTCTCGCGCGGGTGCACGTGCGCAACACCCTGTCCGACGTGCTGCACCTGAAACGTGAGGACCTCGGCCTGACCATGACCGCGGCGTTGCGACGGGTGGCCGACGAGGGCCGCGGCGTGGTGGTGGTGCTGGCGGCCGACGAGGCGCCCCCGGCGCTGCTCGCCCGTCTGGACCACGCCGTGGACACTGCTGCGACCACCGGGTCGCGTGCCGCCAGCAGCCAGCGCGAATGGCGCCAGCTCGGGCTGGGCGCGCAGATCCTCGCGGACCTTGGCGCGCGGCGCCTGCGCGTGCTGGGTACGCCGCGCAAACTGGTCGGATTGTCCGGCTTCGGGCTGGAAGTCGTCGAGTACGTTGAGGAGCCGGGAATCGGGGACGGGAAATAGGGAATCGGTAGCGCGGCTGTTACGCTTTCCGCGAGTCCCGACTCCCGAGTCCCGAGTATCCAATGTCTCGCGAAACCGCCACGCATTCTTCCGACCTTCGTTCGCCCCCCGGCGTGCGCTACGCGATCATCGCCAGCCGCTGGAACGGTGAAATCGTGGATGCGCTGGTCGATGGCGCGTGCCTGGCATTTGCCGACCATCATGTCGCGGACGACATGCTCGACGTGCTGCGGGTACCGGGCGCCTGGGAACTGCCGGTGCTGGCGAAACATCTTGCGGCGGACGGCCGTTACGCGGCGATCGTCGCACTGGGTTGCGTGGTGCGCGGGGAAACCCGGCACTTCGAACACGTGGCCGACCAGTGCGCGGCGGGCCTGATGCGGGTTTCCCTGGACAGCGGCGTGCCGGTGCTCAACGGCGTGCTCGCGGTCGAAGACGAAGCCGATGCCTGGGCGCGTGCCGGCGGCGCGCGGGGCAACAAGGGTGCGAGCGTCGCGCAGGTCGCGATCGAGATGGCGGTGACGATGCAGGGGTTGTCGACATGAGCCGGCACGTCCGCGCCGACGGCATCGATCCCGCCGCGCGTTCGCGTGCGCGCCGGCGCGCGGTCCAGGCGTTGTATGCGTGGGAACTCGGTGGGAATCCGATGCGCAAGGTCATCGAGGATTTCCGCCGCGAGCAGGACATGCAGATCGCGGATCTCGATTACTTCGAGGACCTGCTTCGCGGCGTGGAGGCGCATCGCGAGGAACTCGATTCCGGTCTCGCGCCGTTCCTCGACCGCGACATCGAGCGCGTCGATCCGATCGAACGCGCGGTGCTGCGGTTGTCCGCGTATGAATTGAAACAGCGCCTCGACGTGCCGTATCGCGTGGTGCTGAACGAGGCGGTGGAGGCGACCAAACGTTTCGGTTCCGACCAGGGCCACACCTACGTCAACGGCGTCCTGGACAAGCTGGCGCACGCGTGGCGCGTGACCGAAACGAATCCCTGATCATGGACGTCCGAGGCCGGCCCCGGTTCGCCACCGCGCCGACGCTCGAAACCGGACGCCTGCGCCTGCGTGCGCACCGGGCAGACGACTTCGCCGCGTGCCGGGTGATCTGGTCGGACCCCGAAGTCGTGCGCCACATCAGCGGCAAGCCTTCCACGGGCGAGGAAGTCTGGCGGCGGCTGCTCACCTACGCGGGATCGTGGAGCCTGCTCGGCTACGGTTACTGGGCGGTCGAGGAAAGGCAGGGCGACCCCTACATCGGCGACGTCGGTTATGCAGAGTTCCAGCGCGACATCCAGCCTTCGCTGCGCGGGATGCTGGAATGCGGCTGGGTGCTCGCGCGCGCCGCGCACGGCAAGGGCTATGCGTCCGAAGCCGTGGCCGCGGTCGAGGCGTGGCGAAAGGCACATCGGCCGGAAAGCCGCGCGGTCTGCATCATCGCCCCGGACAACGTGGCGTCCGTGCGCGTCGCCGGGAAGGCCGGATTCCAGCGGTGGTGCGAAACGAGCTACCACGGCGAACCCACGCTGGTTTTCGTCCAGCCGCCGCTCGCGGCGGAGGATGCGTGATGGAATTCGACTTGATCGAGGCGATCCGTGCACGCGTGAACATTCGGCGCGGCGACGTGGCGCTGGGTATCGGCGACGATGCGACGTTGCTGGACGTCCCCGCGGACCGGCAACTGGTGGCCTGCACCGATACGCTGGTCGCGGGGGTGCATTTCCTGGTCGACACGTCCGCCGTAGACATCGGTTGGAAGGCGCTGGCGGTCAATCTTTCCGATCTCGCCGCGATGGGCGCGGAACCCGCCTGGGCGCTGCTCGCATTGACGATGCCCGAGGCCGATGACGGGTTCGTGGACCACTTCGCGGAGGGTTTCGCCGAACTGGCCGGCCGGCATGGCGTCGCGCTGGTCGGCGGTGACACCACGCAAGGGCCGCTGTCCATGACCGTCACGATGTTGGGAACGGTCCCGCGCGGACAGGCACTGACGCGAGGCGGAGCGCGCGCCGGCGATACGATATTCGTCACCGGCACGCTGGGCGATGCGGCGGGGGCATTGCGGTTATTGCGGGACCCGGGGGAAAGCCATCCCCCTCGGTCCCCCTTCCTGCGGAAGGGGGAAGGCAAGCGCTACCCCCTTCCACCGGAAGGGGCGGAGCGTATGCGAACGCGCGCGAAGCGCGACCGCGCAGCGGCGGGGGGATGCGCTGCGGGTCGCGAAAGGCGTGTTCAACGTGATGCAACCGTCGAGTTGGTTGCACGCATGCACCGCCCCGAGCCGCGTATTGCGGCGGGACTGGCGTTGCGCGATGTCGCGAGCGCGTGCATCGATGTGTCCGACGGACTGCTCGCCGACCTCGGGCACGTGTGCGCGTCCAGCAGAACGGGCGCCGACATCGACGTCGATGCATTGCCGGTGTCACCCGCGCTCGCGGAGATGTTCGGGCACGACGTGTGCCGGACGCTGGCGCTGACCGGCGGCGACGATTACGAACTGTGTTTCAGCGTCCCGGAAGATCACGCGGTGGAGGTCGGCACCCGGCTTGCCGGTGCGGGATGCGTGGCGACGCGCATCGGTCGCATGACCGAAGGCGGGGGAGTACGCGTGGCGGATGCGCGCGGCAACGTCGTCGAAACCCCGCATGCAGGCTGGGAACATTTCTCGCGATGAGCGCGCCGCTGACTGCTGCGCAGCGACGCGCCCTGCTGTCGCATCCGGCTGGCTGGATCGCCACCGCGTTCGGCGCGGGCCTGTTGCCGAAGGCGCCCGGCACCGCGGGCGCGCTGGTTGCGTTGCTGCCGTGGTGGTTCCTGTTGCGCGGGCTCGCGCCGGGCTGGTACGTCCTCGTCCTGGTCGTCGGTTTTGTGCTCGGCGTGTGGGCGTGCGCGGTGTCCGCGCGGCGCCTCGGCGTGGACGATCACGGTGCACTGGTCTGGGACGAAGTGATCGGGATGTGGGTCGCGCTCATCGCCGCGCCCGGGATTGCTGGACCAGCGGGGACGGCGGTTTCCATGGCCATCGGCTTCGCCTTGTTCCGCCTGTTCGACATCTGGAAACCATGGCCGGTGGGCGTGGCCGATCGCCGCGTGCATGGCGGCTTCGGGGTCATGCTCGATGACGTGCTCGCCGGGGCCTACGCCCTGATCGTGTTGCAATTGATCGCGCTGGGGGTGCGGCATTGGCCGATCTGACGGACGCGCTTGCGGTTTGTCAGGCTGCGCCGACGATCTCGCGTTCCAGTTGTTCGAGGTGCTTCCAGCGGTTCACGATGGTGCAGAACAGCGCGGCGGTGCGTTCGGCGTCGTAGACGGCCGAATGCGCCTCGTCGGCGTTCCATTCGAAACCGGCCGCCTGCACCGCACGCGACAATACGGTTTGCCCGTACGCGAGACCGGCGAGCGTCGCGGTGTCGAAACACGAGAATGGATGAAACGGATTGCGCTTGTGGCCGGTCCGGCGCACCGCGGCATTGAGGAAACCGAGGTCGAAGTGCGCATTGTGGCCGACCAGGATCGCGCGCTGGCAGCCGCTCGCCTTGATGGCCGCGCGCACCGGCTTGAAGACCAGGTCGAGCGCCGCGCGCTCGGGGATCGCGCCGCGCAACGGCTGGTCGGGGTCGATGCCGTTCACTTCCAGCGACTTCGGGTCGATGTGCGACCCCGCGAACGCCTCGACGTGGGTCGAGACCACCGGCTCGGGCACCAACATGCCGTCGCCGTCCATGCGGACGATCACCGCCGCGAATTCCAGCAGGGCGTCGCGCTGTGCATCGAAGCCGCCGGTCTCGACATCGACGACCACCGGCAGGAAGCCGCGGAAGCGCGTGGACAGGTGTTCCGCGTAAGCGTCGATCTGTTTGTGCATCGCGCGAGGATAACAGTGGGCCCCGATGCCGCCGATGAACGCCGCGTCAGACCGTCTTGTGCTTGTAAGCGCACAGGTCCCGGATCGGGCAAACCGGGCATTTCGGCTTGCGCGCGGTGCAGACGTAGCGGCCATGCAGGATCAGCCAGTGGTGCGCACCGGGCTTGAACTCGTCCGGCACCACCTTGACCAGCTTGTCTTCGACGCTGCGCACGGTCTTGCCGCGGGCGAGCCCGGTGCGGTTGCAGACCCGGAAGATGTGGGTGTCGACGGCGATGGTCGGCTCGCCGAACACGGTGTTGAGGATCACGTTGGCGGTCTTGCGCCCGACGCCCGGCAGGGCTTCGAGGTCCTGGCGGCTGCGCGGGACCTCGCCGTCGTGGCGTTCGATCAGCAGCGCGCAGGTCGCAATGATGTTTTTGGCCTTGGTGTTGTACAGGCCGATGGTCGAGATGTAGCGCTTCAGCCCTTCGTCGCCCAGTGCGAGGACGGACTGGGGCGTGTTGGCAACGGCGAACAGCCTTTTCGTGGCCTTGTTGACGCCGACATCGGTGGCCTGCGCCGACAGGATCACCGCGACCAGCAGTTCGAACGGCGTCCGGTACACGAGCTCGGTGGTCGGGTCCGGGTCGAGTTCGCGCAGTCGGCGGAACAGTTCGGCGGTGTCAGTGCGTTTCATGCGCAGCGGCTGTTGTGATGAGTCAGGCCATGGAGCTCCAGGCCATGGATGGCGGCTTTGATGGCGGCTTCAATGGACGTTCCGGTGCTCAAGGATTTTTGTTGTCCGGAATCGCCGGGGACTTGGTGGTGCGGCGATCAGGGACGATTGCACGGACTTTTGCCCGCCCACGTGCGATCGCGGCCAGCACGTCCTGTTTGCTGATGGTTCGCGCCGGCGCGGTCGTTGCGACGGGATCGCGCGCGCTGCCGCGTTGCCGGGCGCGGCCCCCGCGTTGGCGTGCCAGCCTGGTGTTGCGCGCTTCGAAACGCGCCCGTGCGAGTCCGGCCTGATCTTGCGCGGCACGTTCGGCCTTGCCCCAGCGGAACCAGTCGAGCAACGGGATGTGCGAGGGGCACACTTCGACGCAGCGGTTGCATTCGGTGCACGCGTCGAGGCGGGCGGCCCGCGCCACCGGCCAGTCATCGTCGACCAGCGCGAAGAACAGCGCTTCCGGATCCAGGGTCTCGGGGCACGCGCGCACGCACTCGCCGCAGTGGGTGCAGGGTTGTTGCGCGGGGCGATCAGCGAACGTCACGGCGCAATTCCAGCACGTCGATGGTGGGCGGGCAATCGAGGCGCAGTGGCAACCCGGTCACGCCCACGCCGGGCGTCACGAACAGTTTGCCTATTGGCGTGCTGTAATAGCCGTTCACGTGGATTTCGTCGCGGGTCAGCAGGAACATCCAGTCGGTCAACCAGGGGATGTAGACCTGGCCGCCGTGGGTATGGCCGGCGATCGCCAATGCGAAATCCACGCCCCGCAAGGCGCGCAGACTGTGCGGCTGGTGCATCAGGATCAGGAGCGGCTTGTCGCGCGGCTCCGTCTTCAGGAATGCGGCGTCGTCGCGGCCGCTCCACCAATCGTACAGGCCGGCGAGGCGGAACTCCGGGAAGTCGACCACGCGGTGCTCGATGAAGTGCACCGGCGAACCCGCGAGTGCGCGGTGGATCCTGTTCGCCAGGGGCGGGCCCGGCAATTGCACGTCGTGGTTGCCGAGCACCGCGTACATCGGCTTGTTCAATTTCCTGAGCGGCGCCAGGGCGGCGGCGAGATCGCTCGGTGGATCGTAGGTGAGGTCACCCGCGAACAACACCAGGTCGACGTGCAGCGCATTCAACGCCGCAACCATCTGCGCGAGTTTCGCGGGACGGGTGAAGATGCCGACATGCACGTCGGAGACCACCGCGATGTCGAGGTCGATCGGCGCGGGGATCACGGTGCGGCGCACGACCAGTTCGTTGGGTTCCACGAAGCGCGCATAACACAGCACCGCGCACGCGACCGCGAGGATGATCGCCCCCGCGCCACGCAGTGCACGGCGTTCGCGCAGGCGCCGGACTGCCTTGACGAGGCTTTGTGCCAGCAGGGGCCACAGCAGCCACGAACCGTGCAACAACGCCAGTTGCAGGAAGGCTTCCACGCGTTGCTGCGGCTCGATGTCGAAGCGCGGGTATTCGAGTGCCGGCCACGCGATGCAGAAAATCACGATGCCGGCCAACCACAGTGCGCGCGTTATCCATGCGATCGTCCGTGATCGCCGCGGAATGAGGCGTCGTATCGCTTGAGTGAAATCGCTCACGCGTTGCATCAGAACGGCCATTCGAGCCGCCATCCCTGGCACAGGGCTCCTTGGCCTGACTTTCCGCGAAGCCGTGCGTTCATGGCGGACAGGGCAGCGCGGGGCGCGGCAGGCGTGGCGGTGTGCCGGGATCGGCGACCATCGCGATGCAGTCGACCGGGCACGGCGGCAGGCACAGTTCGCAGCCGGTGCACAGCTCGGCGACGACGGTGTGCATCAACTTGCCGGTGCCGACGATTGCGTCGACCGGACAGGCCTGGATGCATTTGGTGCAGCCGATGCAAACGTCCTCGTCGATCAGTGCGACGCGCGGTGGCGCCTCCACGCCGCACGCCGGGTCGAGCGGCAACGCGGCGTGTCCGGTGATCCGCTCCAGCACGCGCACGCCTTCCTCGCCCCCCGGCGGGCAGCGGTTGATTGCGGCCTCGCCGCGCGCGATCGCCTCGGCATACGGCCGGCACGCGGAATAGCCGCAGCGCCGGCACTGGGTCTGGGGGAGGGCCGCGTCGATGCGATCGACCAGCGCCTCGAACGACTGCGCCGCGCCGTGTGGTTCCACCTTCATCGCGACATTGTAGTCGTCGGGCGTGTGCTTGCCCGGGTACGGCGGTATGCTCGCCGCTTCGCGTTTTCCCGCCGTACGGACGAACCCATGGCCGCCTTCGCCGATTTGCGCGCCCTCGACCGAGTCCAGCGGCACACCGTCGCCGCGAGTTTCCTGGGCTGGACCCTGGACGCCTTCGACTACTTCCTGCTGGTGATGGTGATGCCGGCGGTGGCGCGTGACTTCGACGTCGGCGTCAAGGAAGTCGCCTTCGCGTTGTTCCTGACCCTGGCCTTCCGCCCGCTGGGCGCCTTGATCTTCGGGCGGTTGGCCGACCGTTATGGACGACGGCGGATTCTCATGATCGACGTTTCTCTTTATTCGGTCCTCGCGCTGGCTTGCGCCTTCGCGCCTTCGCTCACGGTGTTGCTGGTGCTGCGCGCGCTGTTCGGCGTCGCGATGGGCGGCGAATGGGGCCTCGGCGCGTCGCTGGCGATGGAATCGATCCCGGCAAGATCACGCGGCATCGTGTCCGGGATCCTGCAAAGCGGGTATCCGTGCGGCTACCTGCTGTGCGCGATTGCCTACGGACTGCTGTTCAACACGATCGGCTGGCGCGGGATGTTCGTGCTCGGCGTGTTGCCGGCGCTGCTGGTGTTGTACCTGCGCCGCAGCGTGCCGGAGTCGCCGGTCTTCGAGCAACGCGCGCGGGCCGGCGTGCGCCGCGGCTTGTTCCAGGCAATGCGTGGGCGCTGGAGATTGTTCGCCTACCTGATCGTGACGATGGCGGTGTTCAACGCCTTCAGCCACGGTTCCCAGGATCTCTACCCGACCTTCCTGACGCTGCAGCGGCACTTCGACACGCACCTGGTCAGCTTGCTGACCATCGTCTTGAACCTGGGCGCGCTGGTTGGCGGGCTCGCGTTCGGCGCGTGGTCCGAACGCATCGGCCGCCGCCGCGCGATGACGATCGCATGCTTGCTGGCGTTGCCAGCGATTCCGCTCTGGAGTTACGGCGGTTCGGTGCTGCTGCTCGCGATCGGGGCGTTCTGGATCCAGATCGCGGTGCAGGGCGCGTGGGGCGTGGTACCGGGTTACCTCAACGAGTTGTCGCCCGACGACGTGCGCGGCACCCTGCCGGGTTTCGCGTACCAGTTGGGCAACCTGATCGCGGCGGGAACCGCGTACGCGCTGGCCTGGATCGCGCAGGCGCGCGGGGGCGATTACGCGTTCGCCCAGAGCGTATGGATCGTTGGCGTGGTGGTGGCGTTGGCGTTGCTGACCTGGTTCGGCCCCGAAGCGCACGGCGCGCGTTTCGGCGTGACGGCGGACGACGGCGCCACTACCATGCGCGACTCTGCCATCGCGTCGTAAAGCCATGCCTGCTACAAAAGACTCTGTCGTCAGTTTCCATTACAGCGTGCGCGACGCCGCGGATGCTGCGGCCGAGCCCCTCGACGATTCACGCAAGCGCGGCGAGCCGATGTGGGCATTGCTGGGTCACGGTCAACTGGTGCCCGGCGTCGAAAAGGCGCTGGCCGGGCGCGAGGCGGGTGAGACGTTCGAGGTCGACATCGAGCCCGCGGACGCCTACGGCGCCTACCAGGAAGACCTGTTGCAACGGGTGCCGAAAAAGTACTTCCAGGAAGCCCAACGCCTGAAGCCCGGCGACACGGTCGTGTTGCAGACCCGCGATGGCGGGCAGCGGCAAGTGACCGTGCGCAAGATCGGCATGACGACGATCGATGTCGACCACAACCATCCGCTGGCCGGCAAAGTCCTGCACTTCGACATCGAGGTTGTCGCGGTGCGCGCCGCGACGCCGGAAGAAGTCGCGCACGGGCACGCGCACCCCGGCGATGGCCACGTCCACGGGTAGAACGAGTTACTCGACGCTCCATTAACGGCTCAGAAGAAAAGTTTCTGTCGTTGCTTGCGCCGTTTGCGCCACGCGTCGAGCGACAACCCTCCGGCGCCGTGCGCGGCCAGCACCAGGAAGCCGCCGGCGATCGCGAGGTTCTTCATGAAGTTGATCCACTGGCCGTGGTCGGCGAAGTTGTTGTGGAAGATCACCGCGGCGACAAGCGTGTAGACGAACAGGCACGCCGCCGCCCAGCGCGTGAACAGGCCGCACAGCACCGCGAGCCCGCCGCCCAGTTCCACGAGGATCACCAATGGCAGGAGCCCGGGTGCCAGCCCGTGCGCCACCAGCACCTTGGCGGTGGCCTGGTAGGCCGTGATTTTGCCGATGCCTGACAGGATGAAAATCAGCGACAGTCCGAGGCGGCCGATCAGCAAGGTGAAGTTCTGCATGGTGGATCCCATTGGAGGTACACCGCCGTGACGCATCCGCAGTCAGGGCGTTGGCGCGTCCGGGCGAGTGGATCAGTCCGCCGCGAGCGCGGCGCGGACCCGTGGCGCCAATACGCGCCGGGCGAACAGGTAATGATCCCGCCAGTAGTAACCGTCCAGTTCGTCGAGCCGGACCGTGCCGCCGCGATTGGGGGCGTTCACGAAGCGACCGTTGCCGACGTAGATGGCGACGTGATTGACGCGATGGCGGCGACCGAAGAACAGCAGATCGCCCGGTTCGAGGTCCTTGCGGGATATCTTCGGCGCATCCAGTGCGGCGATGGCCCGTGAAGTGCGGGGCAGCGCAATCCCGGCTTCGGTGCGAAACACATAGTCGACCAGGCCGCTGCAGTCGAAGCCGGTTTCCGGGGTATTGCCGCCCCAGCGGTAGGGCGTTCCGACGAGGCTGATGGCGCGGAACAGGACGTTGTTGGCGATCGTCGACGACGGCGGAGCCGGCGCGGGCGCAACGGTGGCGCATGCGGCCAGCACCAGTACGGAAAGCAGGCCTGCCAGCAGACGACCCCGGCGGAGCAGCGCGCTCAACACCCGGCCCTTCGATCGAGGGGGCCGGGATTGCTCAGGCTGTTGTGCTCGCTTGGGAACATCGGGTCGACGGCTGCCCGGAAGATCGGCCCCGACGGTAACCGATGGCGCAGGCGGCGTCCAGCGCCGGGCCGCTGGCGCGGTCCGGGTCTCAGCAAGCCGCGATACGCTCGTGATCCGGCTGTTGCGCACTGTCCCGGGTCTGTGCGCCCAGGGCTTCCTCGAATTGGAGCGTGCGCTGGCGTGCAACTTCGGCGACCGCGACCGGCACCGCCTCTTCGTCGAGGCAGCGTGCAAGGATGGCCCGGTGGTAGGCATTGAAGTCGGGGTCGCGACTGGCCTCGTCCAGGGCCGACAGCATGGTCGCCAGCCAGCCGGCACCGGGCGCGCGCAACATCAACAGGATTTCGGGGACACTGCAGAAAGCGGTGTCGGTGGTGGTGTTCATGTGGATTCCCTCTGTGTCGCGGGAATCCAAGCAGGAATGATGCCAATGGCTTGGCCCCGCCCGGACCCGGCCCGGACGGTCGCAACCGCCTGATGGGCATGGATTCCTGCATCCCGCCGGGGTCTGATAGTCCCGCTTGCGGCGGAATGTGACGCGCCTCGGCAGTGCGGTCGGCCCATTGCCCACCCGCGCGGGGTCGCGACCGCATGGCCGGGGCCGGCGACGTTACAATTGTTTTGATGAATGAATCGCGCAGCGACGTCCTGATCCTCGGTGGAGGCGTGATCGGTTTGTCCTGCGCATTGGCGTTGCTGCGCCGTGGCGTGTCGGTGCGGGTGCTGGAACGCGGTGCACCCGGTTGCGGGGCGTCGCACGGCAACTGCGGCACCCTGACGCCGAGCCACGCGATTCCCCTGACCGTCCCGGGCATGCCGTGGAGGGCGCTGCGCTGGATGCTGCGCCGGGACGCGCCGCTGTACGTCAATCCGCGTCCGGACTGGGCGCGCTGGCGGTGGCTGCTGGGTTTCGCCCGGCGCTGCAATCTCGCGTGCGCCGAGCGCGCGGCAATCGCGCGTGCCGCGATCCTGCAACGTTCGTGGGCGCTGCTGCCGCGCGTGCTGGTGGAAGAAGACATCGATTGCGAATACACGCCGACCGGCAATCTGTTCGTGTACCGCGATGCGAAAACGCTGGTTGTGGATCGCAAGGAGATCGCGTGGTTGCATCGGCTCGGGATCGCGGCCGCGGCGCTGCGCGGGCACGAAGTCGAGGAGATGGAGCCGGCCTTGTTGCCCGGCGTCGTCGGCGGCATCCTGCACGCCGACGATGCGCAGTTGCGTCCCGACAAACTGGTCGATGGCCTGGCGCGACGGGTCCGTGAACGCGGCGGCGCGGTCGAGGCGCAAACCACCATCGAGGGCTTCACCAAGTCCGGCGCGACCGTCCAGCGGGTGCGCACGTCGCGCGGCGAATTTTCGGGCGAGCGGGTTTTGTTGGCGTTGGGTGCCTGGACGCCGCGGCTTGCGTTGCAGCTCGACTTGCCGTTGCCGGTCCAGCCCGGCAAGGGTTATTCGATCACGATGTCGCGCCCGGATCCGTGCCCACGGCACGCGTTGGTGTTGCGCGAACCCAGCGTCTGCGTCACCGCGTGGGGCTCGGGCTATCGTCTCGGCAGCACCATGGAATTCTCCGGTTACGACGAGCGCCCCAACCGCACCCGCCTCGATGCGTTGCGTCGCGGCGCACGCGCGTACCTGCGTGAACCGCTGGGTGCCGAGCTGCGCGAGGAATGGTGGGGCTGGCGGCCGATGTGCGTGGACGAGATCCCGTTGATCGGCCCGGTCGCGCGCTGGAACAATCTCCTGCTCGCGACCGGCCACGGCATGCTCGGGGTCAGCATGAGTGCCGCCACCGCGGAGCTGATCGCGTCGCTGGTGGCGGGCGAACGGCCCGTGCTGGATCCGGCGCCGTACGCACCGACGCGCTTCGGTCTGTAGCGACGGAGCTTTGTCGATGGATCTCCCCTCGAAGCAGCTGTTGTGAAAAGTCAGGCCACGGAGCTCTTTGCCATGGATGGCGGCTTTGAAGGCCGTTCCGGATCCCCAGACTCGAGAACCCTGCAAGCCATCGAGCCCATGATCGAAGCAGCGATCATGGACGATCGCGCAAATACTTTGCACAGGATTTCCACAGACTTGTTGTCTTAGCGTTTGAGATCGGCGCGCGTATGATCGTGGGCATGTCGAATTCCATGACCGCCGCGGGCCCATGAGCGCTGTCCTCCCCGAACGCAATCCACCGCGCGTCGACGTGCTGCGGGTGCCGCCGCATTCGATCGAGGCCGAACAGTCGGTGCTGGGTGGACTGATGCTGGTGGGCGAAGCCTGGGACCAGGTTGCCGACCGCGTGGTCGAGGAGGACTTCTATCGACGCGAGCATCGCCTGATCTTCCGCGCGATCGGCGAGCTGGCGATGGCCGGCAAGCCGTGCGATGCGGTGACCCTGGGCGAATGGTTCGAGCGCAACGGCGAGACCGCGACCATCGGCGGTGCGGCATATCTGGCCGAACTCGCCAACAACACGCCGAGTGCGGCCAACATCAAGGCCTACGCCGACATCGTCCGCGACAAGTCGGTGCTGCGCAAGTTGATCGAGGCCGGCACCGAGATCGCCGGTGACGGCTTCAATCCGGAAGGCCGCAATACGCCGGAAATCCTCGAGGCCGCCGAACAGAAGGTGTTCAAGATCGCCGAGGCCGGCGCGCGCGGCCGCAAGCAGGTGGTGCAGATCCGCCAGTCGGTCAAGGAAGCCGTGGAACTGCTGGCGCAGCGCTACGCCAACCGCGGCCAGTTGACCGGTCTCACCACCGGTTTCAAGGATCTCGACGATCTCACCTCCGGTCTCCAGCGCCAGGACCTGGTGATCGTCGCCGGTCGTCCGTCGATGGGCAAGACCGCGTTCGCGCTCAACATTGCCGAAGCGGTGGCGATGCGCGCCAAACAGCCGGTGCTGGTGTTCTCGATGGAAATGTCGGCCTCGCAACTGGCGTTTCGTTTGATCTCCTCGCTGGGTCGCATCAACCAGAAGGATCTGCGCAGCGGCGAACTGGCCGAAGAGGAATGGCCGCGCGTCAGCCAGGCGGCGTCGCTGTTGTCCGAATCGAAAATCTTCATCGACGACACGCCGGCGCTCTCGCCGGGCGAAGTGCGTTCGCGCGCGCGCCGGATGATGCGAGAACACGGTCTCGGCCTGGTGATCCTCGATTACCTGCAGTTGATGCAGGTGCCGGGCAACAAGGAAAACCGCGCCACCGAAATTTCGGAAATCTCGCGCAACCTGAAAGCCATGGCCAAGGAACTGGACGTGCCGGTGGTCGCGCTGTCGCAGTTGAACCGCGCACTGGAACAGCGCAACGACAAGCGTCCGGTGATGAGCGACCTGCGCGAGTCGGGCGCGATCGAGCAGGATGCCGACCTGATCCTGTTCATCTACCGCGACGAGGTCTACAACAAGGAATCGTCCCACAAGGGCATCGCCGAGATCATCGTCGGCAAGCAGCGCAACGGCCCGATCGACACCGTCAAGCTGACCTTCCTCGGCCAGTACACCAAGTTCGAGAACTACGCGCCGGAGGCGTACATCGGGAGCATGGAGTGAGAAAAATCGGGGTCAGAGTCGACTTTCGATCCACGCTATATCGATCGCGGGTCATCCACCGAAAGTCGACTCTGACCCCGGTTTTTCCATGAGCCGCTCCGCCGCCGCCACGATCCACCTCGACGCGCTGCGTGGCAATCTCGCGCGGGTGCGCTCGCTCGCCGGCGATTCGAAAGTAATGGCAGTGGTGAAGGCCGATGCCTACGGGCACGGCCTCGAACGTTGCGCGCGCGCCCTGGGCGAGGCCGATGCATTCGGCGTGGCCTCGATCGCCGATGGCTTGCGCCTGCGCGCGGCAGGCCATCGCCGGCGCATCGTGGTGCTGGCCGGGCCCGACGCGGCGAGCGACCTTGCCGAGATGCGCAGGTTGCATCTCGAACCCGTGATCCACCACGAATCGCAACTCGCGATGCTGGAAGCCGAGCGCGGCGGCGAACCGCTAAAGGTCTGGCTGAAACTCGACACCGGCATGCACCGGCTGGGCTTCCCGCCCGAACGCGCGAGGGAATTGCACGCACGCTTGCGCGCACTCTCCGCGGTCGATCCGGCGATCGTGATGATGACCCACTTCGCGTCGAGCGATGAGTTCGACAACGACCTGACCGCGCGCCAGACACAACGTTTTTTCGATGCAACCACGGAACTCCCCGGTGAGCGTGCGTTGTCGAATTCCGCGGGGCTGCTGGGTTGGCCGCAAGCGCGCGGCAACTGGGTACGGATCGGTGGCCTGCTGTATGGCCTCTCGGTCGAGGAGGGCAAGAGCGGCGCCGACTTCGGCTTCGCTCCCGCGATGACGCTGAGGACGCGGCTGGTCGCGGTCAACCGCGTCGCGCGCGGCGAGCGCGTCGGTTATGGCGCGACTTGGGAATGTCCCGAAGACATGCTCGTCGGCGTCGCCGCAATTGGTTACGGCGACGGCTATCCGCGCAGTGCGCCGAGCGGAACGCCCGTCCTGGTCGGTGACCGACCGGCCGCGATCGCCGGTCGCGTGTCGATGGATCTGATCACGCTGGATTTGCGACATGCACCCGACGCGCGCGTTGGCGAAGCGGTGACGCTGTGGGGTCCGCAACTCCCGGCCGAGACCGTCGCGCGATACGCCGGCACCATTTCCTACGAACTCACCTGCGGCGTCACCCGAAGGGTGCTGTTTGCCGAGGATGGTGTGTGATTGGCGCGGGTCGCTCCGGGCACGGACGTCGTGCGGACCGGCAACCCGCTGCAACATCTGTTTGCCTGACTGCCATGCCTTCGCGCATGGATTGGACCCCGTGTGCACCGGCGAGTATGCTGGTAGTGAGGACGCGGTGTGTGCCACAACCCCATCGTCGCGACGGTCGGTGCGGTGAACAGGGTGCAGCGCACGCAAGGAGTGGTCTGCACAGGGACCGCGGGGGTTGAGCCACGATGACGGAATCCGGCTACGGGGGCTGGCACGAATACTCGCAGGCGCGCCGGGTACGTGGCCCGGACGCGCTGGAGTACGCGGCCGTTGCGGTCACGATCCTCGTGGTGCTGACGGGGGCCGCCGCATTCCTGGTGCATCCGATGCACATCGTGCAGGCGACGGAAGGCTATATGGCGGCGGCTTCCGTCAAGCCGGACATGATCGTGCACCGGGCCGTCCACGGCTCGTGGCCCGCGCCGGATGACCCGGTCATGGCCGACATGGCATCGCACTTCCAGGGCGTTTACGTGCGCCATGTTTCGCTTGCGCCGGACCATGCGCTCGTGGTGGACGTTTCGTTTTCAAATCGGCTGCAGATCGGCGGTCCGCGCGAGCTCGACGCAAGCCACGCAGGCGGTACCTTGAGCTTCAGGCCCGCCTTGCTTGGCGTGCCAGGTGCGTATTCGGTGATGTGGCTGTGTGGGCACGCGATGCCGCCATCGGGGCCCGGCAAGGTCTTCGGCCAGGACCGGACCACGCTCGCCGTCAACGATTTGCCGTTTGGATGCCGGAGGCCACGCCCATGACGTCACGCACGGATGCCCTTGACGCAGA
>DASTIS010000120.1:0-3118 GCA_035717365.1 Rhodanobacteraceae bacterium | reverse complement strand
AGTTCGTGCGCGGACATCTGGCCGTGGGCGACACGGATGCGCGCATCCGGAATCAGCGCGGCCAGTTCGCGCGCGGTGCGCTGGATGCTTTCGATGGAATTGTGCAGGAAGTAGACCTGACCGCCACGCGCCAGCTCGCGCTGGAAGGCTTCGCGGATCAACGCCGGCTGGTATTGCGCCACCAGCGTCTTGATCGCCATGCGCGCGGCCGGCGGCGTCGCAATGATCGAAAGGTCGCGCATCCCGCTCATCGCCATGTTGAGGGTGCGCGGGATCGGCGTCGCGGTCAGGGTGAGCAAGTCGACTTCGGCGCGCAGCTTCTTCAACTGCTCCTTGTGGCGCACACCGAAGCGGTGTTCCTCGTCGACGATCACGAGGCCCAGATCCTTGAACTTCACGTCGGGCTGCAGCAGCTTGTGGGTGCCGACCACGATGTCGAGCTTGCCGTCGGCGAGTCGCTGCAGGGCGTCGCCGGCTTCCTTCTTCGCACGGAAGCGCGACAGCAGTTCCACCCGGATCGGGAAATCGACCAGACGATCACGGAAATTGTCGAAGTGTTGCTGGGCAAGCAGGGTGGTCGGGACCAGCAGTGCGACCTGCTTGCCGGCGCTGGCGACCGCGACCGCGGCGCGCAGTGCAACTTCGGTCTTGCCGAAACCGACGTCGCCGCAAATGACGCGGTCCATCGGCTGCGGGGCCGCAAGGTCGGCCAACACCGCGTCGATCGAGGCCTCCTGGTCGGGGGTTTCCTCGAACGGAAACCCCTCGGCGAATCGGGTGACCATGGCACGGTCGAAGTCGATGGCCTTGCCCTGGCGTGCCGCGCGTTGCGCGTGGATCGCCAGCAATTCGGCCGCCACGTCGCGTACCTTTTCCGCGGCCTTGCGTTTGGCGCGTTGCCACGCTTCGCTGCTGAGCGAGTGCAGGGGTGCGGCTTCGTCGTCGGCGCCGCTGTAGCGGCTGACCAGCGCAAGTTGCGCGACGGGCACGTACAGCTTGTCGCCGCGCGCGTATTCGATTGCGAGGAATTCGCCGGGCATGCCGCCGACGTCCAGTGCGACCAGGCCGAGGTAGCGACCAACGCCGTGGTCGACGTGCACGATCGGCGCGCCGATTTCGAGTTCCGTGAGGTCGCGCAGGATTGCTTCGGGATCGCGTTCGGCCGTGCGGCGGCGCTGGCGTTCGTGGCGCGCGCGTTCACCGAGAAGCTCGCGTTCGGTCAGGATCGTGATGGCCGGTTGCGGCAACATGAAGCCGCGTTCCAGTGGTGCGACGGTGAGGGCAACCCGCGACGCCGGCGGTATTGGCGCCTGCAATCCTGCAACCGAAGTCCGGCCTTCGCCGGGGGGCTGGGCCAGGAATTCCTGCCACGACGCAACCGTTTGCGGCTGCAGCGGCGTGCCCGTCAATTGCTCGATCAGGGCTTCGCGCCGGCCCGCGGAATCGGCGGCGATGAGGACGCGCACGTCCGGATGCGCGCCGTGCCATTCGGACAGGCGCCGGGGGAAGCCGCCCGCGACCGCACCGTCTGCCGACAGATCCGGCGCCGGCGCCGTACCGGTGTCGGCGGCACGGCTGTCGTCGGCGTCCACGAGATCGACGCGCAGCACCTTGTTCAGGCGTTCGCGCAGTGATTGCGGCGGCAGGTACAACTCCGTCGGCGGCAGGATCGGGCGCTCGATGTCGTGGGCGCGCTGGTCGTAGCGGTCGCCGGTCTGCGCCCAGAAACGCTCGGCCGCGTCCAGCGCGCCCCGGCCGAGGACGAACAGGGCGTCCTCGCCGAGGTAATCGAACAGCGTTTCGGTGGCCTCGAAAAACAGCGGCAGGTAGTACTCGATGCCGCCCGGCGTGACGCCGCGCTTCATGTCCTGATACAGCGGGCAGCGCCGGACGTCGATGGGAAAGCGTTCGCGCAGGCGGTCGCGAAACGCGCGCATCGCCCCGTCGGTCAGCGGGAACTCACGCGCCGGCAACAGCTTGACCGCATCGACCTGGTGCAGCGAGCGCTGCGTTTCGGGATCGAAGGCCCGGATCGATTCCACCGCGTCGTCGAACAATTCGATGCGGTAAGGTTCGGACGCACCCATGGGAAACACATCCAGCAGCGCGCCGCGTACGGCAAACTCGCCATGTTCCCCGACCTGCGGGACATGCCGATAACCGCTTGCTTCCAGTCGGCGCTGTTCGCTGGCAAGGTCGAGCTGCTCGCCACGCGCCACCGCGAGTCCGGTTCCGGCGACGTGGGTGCACGGCGCCAGTCGCTGCATCAGCGTCGCGACCGGGACCACCAGCACGCCGCTGCGCGTCGCGGGGAGGCGGTACAGCGTGTCGATGCGCTGTGAAACCAGTTGCGGATGCGGAGCGAACAGATCGTAGGGCAGGGTCTCCCAATCGGGGAAGTGCAGGACCTGCAGGTCACCTGCAAACACCTCGAGTTCGTCTTCCAGGGTTCGCGCCGCACGGCTATCGGCGGTGACCGCGACGATTACGCCCTCGCGTGCGCGGGCAGCCTCGCACAACAGCAGCGCCAGCGAGGATCCGGCGGGCTCGCGCCAGTCGCGACGCTGGCCGGGGTTGCGTGGAAGGGCAGGAATGGGGATGTCGAATGCGGGCATGGGCGTGATTCGGACAAAGCACAGCGCTGCCGGGCGTGTGCAACACGCCAGCAGGAACGCAATTGTTTTATTTTAGCAGCGCACCCGCGCGCTCAGGGCTTGAAGCGCACCTCGAGGACCGCGGGCTCGTCGGAGCGCGTGATCGTCGCGCCAAGATCCCGGCACAGATTCAGCATTCGCGCGTTGTCGGCACGCACGCACCCGCGCAGGATCGTCAGTTCGCGGCGCCGGGCTTCGGCGAGCAGCGTGCGCATCAGCCGGGCGCCGATGCCGTGTCCGGAAACCGCCTTGCCGACGATCAATCCGAACTCGGCTTCGCGCGCGCCGGGCCGATCGACGTGCAGGTCTGCGACCGCGCGGATTTCGCCGGCGTCGTCCAAGACGAACGCGGCATCGCGTGCGGGGTCCAGGCCGCGCACCTGCGCCTGCACCGAGGCTGGCAATTCCCGCGAGCGATAGAAGAACCGATATTCGATTTCCCTGGGGGTGAGCCTCAGGAAGGC
>DASTIS010000119.1:0-7105 GCA_035717365.1 Rhodanobacteraceae bacterium | reverse complement strand
ACCAGCACCCGGCGCACTGCGGCGTCAAGTTCCGCCTTCGGCACCTTGCCGCTGCGCACCAGCGCCGGCAACTCCTTCAGGTAGGTTCCGCTGTGCAGGTCGATGTCGACGCCGGCATGCAAGGCCAGCCGCGCGGCTTCGGCGGCGTCGTGCGCGATGCCGTGTTGTCGCAGTTCCCGGACGGCGTCGTAGTCCGACACCACCAATCCCTTGAACCCCCATTGATCGCGCAGGATCCCGGTCAACAACGCACGATCGGCGGTGGCCGGCACGTAATCGAGCGCGACGAACGCCGCCATCACCGAACCCGCGCCTGCATCGACCGCCGCGTGGTACGGCGGCAGGTACACGTCGCGGAACTCGCGCGGCGGGATCCACGCCGAGTTGTAGTCGCGCCCGGCCTGCACTGCACCATAACCCGCAAAGTGCTTGACCGTTGCCATCATGGTGTCGGGCGCCGACAAGTCCGTGCCCTGGAAGCCGCGCACCTGCGCCGCCGCCATCGCACTGCCGAGAAACGGATCTTCGCCGGCGCCCTCCACCACCCGGCCCCAGCGCGGATCGCGGGAAATGTCGACCATCGGACAGAACGTCCAATCGACGCCGGCCGCCGTCGCCTCGACCGCCGCGGCGCGATGGACGTGCTCGACCAGTGCGGTGTCCCAGCTCGCGGCCAGCGCCAGCGGCACCGGGAAGATGGTCGCGAATCCATGGCACACGTCGCCCATGAACCACAGCGGAATCTTCAGCCGCGACTGCATCGCGAGCTGCTGCATCCGATGGGTATAAGCCACGACGTCGGTGTCCTGCAGCACGCCGTTGGTGCCGCCGACCCTGCCCTCGCGGACCAGTTGCCCGAGGTCCTTGCGATCGCTGCCGAGGATCGTGAGCTGGCCGACCTTTTCCTCGACGGTCATCCGCTGCAACAAGCCATCGACGAACGACTGCATCGCCTTGTCGTCCCGCGCCGGCGCGGCATCGGCCGCTGGGACCGGTGCGGACGACACCAGCAACAGCAATGCAAATACGACGACGGCAACGCGGCTCATGCACGGAATCCGGTCGAAACACGATTCGTGCATCCTAACGCGCGTTCCGGGTCGATCGGGCCGTCAGGTTTCGTAGGTTGGGTTGATCCCGGGCTCCATCCGGGAGAAACCCAACAGCCGCCCTTCGCGCCGGGCACCCCGGACGGCACAAGCCAATCCCATTCCGAGCCGTTGCACGCAGTCGTGGTCCCGGATTCCCGCGGATTGACGATGCAGCCTCTATGGCTTGAGCCGCCAGCCGGTTCGGAAGATCCACCATACCCCCCACATGCAAAGCGCGAGGAAGCCGAGGGTCGCGACCACGCTGACGCCGACATTGACGTCGGCGAGGCCGTAAAAGCTCCAGCGGAACCCCGAAATCAGGTACACCACCGGGTTGAACAGCGTCACTTTCTGCCAGAGCGGCGGGAGCATGTGGATGGAGTAGAAGCTGCCGCCGAGAAAGGCCAGCGGCGTGATCACCATCAATGGCACCACCTGCAATTTCTCGAAATTGTCCGCCCAGATGCCGATGATGAACCCGAACAGGCTGAAGGTGACGGTGGTCAGCACGAGGAACACCACCATCATCACGGGGTGCGCGATCGAATAGTCGACGAACACCCGCGCGGTGGCGAGGATGATCAGGCCCACGATGATGGCCTTGGTCGCCGCCGCGCCCACGTAACCCATCACCACCTCGATGTAGGACAGTGGTGCGGAATGGACCTCGTAGATGGTGCCGACGAACTTCGGGAAGTAGATCCCGAACGAGGCGTTGGACACGCTTTGCATCAACAGCGACAGCATCACCAGGCCCGGGATGATGAAAGCCGCATAGCTGACGCCCTCGACACTGGTGATGCGCGAGCCGATCGCCGCGCCGAACACCACGAAATACAGCGAGGTGGAGACCACAGGAGAAAGCACGCTCTGCATCAGGGTGCGGCCGGTGCGCGCCATTTCGAAGCGATAGATTGCGCCAACGCCGTGAAAGTTCATGTGTCCTCCATCGTGCGCATCCCTGCGCATGCAAACGGCCAGGGAGCTTCCGGCCATGGACGGCGGGCATGGCCGCATGTTCCGGGAACGGCAGCCACGGAAAACAGCGCCGACGAATTCACGCGCTTTCCCGCACCAGATCGACGAAAATCTGCTCCAGCGAGTCTTGCCGCGTGCTCAGGTCCTTGAAGCCTATGCCGGCTACCGAAAGGTCCTTCAGCAGCGCGGTGATGCCCGTGCGTTCATTTTGCGTATCGTAGGTATAGATCAATTCGTCTCCGTTGCCGTTGAGTTCCAACGCGTAACCGGACAGTGACGCCGGCAACGCGCCGAGGGGCTCGTTCAATTGCAGACGCAACTGTTTCTTGCCGAGTTTCTGCATCAGCACGTTTTTTTCCTCGACCACGATCAGCTCGCCCTTGCTGATCACGCCCACCCGGTCGGCCATGTCCTCGGCCTCCTCGATGTAGTGCGTGGTCAGGATGATCGTGACGCCCGATTCGCGCAGCCGCCGCACCATCGCCCACATGTCGCGGCGCAGCTCGACGTCCACGCCGGCGCTGGGCTCGTCCAGAAACAGCACCATCGGCTGGTGCGACAAGGCCTTCGCGATCATCACGCGACGCTTCATCCCGCCGGACAGGGTCATGACCTTGTTGTCCCGCTTGTCCCACAACGACAGATCCTTGAGCAACTGCTCGATGTAGGCATCGTCCGGCGCCTTGCCGAACAGGCCGCGACTGAATCGCACCGTATTCCACACGGTTTCGAACGCGTCGGTGGTCAACTCCTGCGGCACCAGGCCAATGATCGAACGCGTCTTGCGCCACTCGCGCACCACGTCGAAACCGTCGACCGTGATGGAACCCCTGCTGGGGTTCACGATGCCGCAGATGATGCTGATCAGGGTGGTCTTGCCTGCACCGTTGGGGCCGAGCAGCGCAAAGATCTCGCCGCGGCGCACCGTCAGATCGATGCCTTTCAGCGCCTGGAAGCCGCCGGCGTAGATTTTGTCGAGACCGCGCACCTCGATCACGGGATCGCAGGGTGCGTGGGTCGGGGAACGGATTTCATCCATGGGTTTGCCTTCGGGTCCGCGGGATGAAACAGCGTTGCGGCCCTGATTGAACCGGCGGGCATCGTATTGACGATCATGACCGGATCGCAAGGCCCCGTGTTGGATCGCCAAGTCAACGACGAACAAGCGCCGCCCGATTCGACACCCCGCCGCGCAGGCAGGCGAAACGGATGGCGCGGCCGGCGGCGAGCGGCCGGTCAGTGATTGCCTGGGCGGGTGTAACGGCGCCCGTGCTTCACCACGAAGTCGATCCTGGTGGTGTTGTGGATGTCATGCGAAGGATCGGCATCCAGCACCACCAGGTCGGCCAGCTTGCCGGGCACGACGGTTCCGCGTTTCGCCGACTGCCCCAGTGCCGCGGCACCGATCTCGGTGGCGGCCTCGATCGCCTGCAGCGGGGTAAACCCGCAATGCTCGACCAGCAGCGCCATCTCCTGGTGCACCGAAGGCGGCTTGTCCAGTTCCGGACCGTTCTTGCCGTAGGGAAATCCCGCATCGTCGGTACCGGCGTCGATCAGGACACCGCGCTGGTGTGCCAGCCGGGTCACCGCGTAGCTCCAGGGCATGATTCCGGCACCGACCGCCTGCGGGTGATGTTCCGCTTCGTTCTTGAACACCAGCAGTGTCGCATCGAGGATCGTCCCGCGCCTCTTCATGGCATCGAGCAACGCGAGGATCTGCGGTGCATCGGGCTTGATGTGTTCGAAGTCGCCCATCGCGCGCATCTTGTAGTCATCGGGCACGGACGGCGCGGCCTGCCATACCAGATACGGGGTGTGTGAAAGCGTATCGACGCCCGCCTCGACCAGGTCACCGGGCATGGCCGGGAATACGGTCGCATGCGCCCAGACCCGCAGGCCCTGTCGATGCGCCTCGGCGGTGATCGCCTTGACCAATGCCGCCGGCAGATTGGCGTACAGCTTGATGCCGGTCGCGCCGGTTCCCTTGGCTTCCGCGACCGCCAGCAGGAGGTCGGTCTTCGCGGTGATCGCCTGCATCCACGGTGCAAAGCCCAGCGGTTCGCCCTTCGACGCATCCTGCGCACGAAAATCTTCCTTGAAGAACGTCGGCCCCGCCATCAGCGCAACGTAGAAAATGTCGGGCGAGGCGAAGGCATCCGAGTTCGCCTGTTCGGCCAGGTATTGCAGCAGTCGGTCGTCGCCCGCCATGTCGCGGATGCCGGTCACGCCGCCGAGCAACAGCGTATGCAGGAACGTCTTGTAGTGCGCAATGTCGGGTTCGGCATCGGTGATGTGGACGTGTGCGTCGATCAGGCCGGGGACCACGTATTTCCCCGAAAGGTCGCGTACCTCCGCCCCCTTCGGAGCCGGGCGGCTGCCAGTCGGATACACCGCCGCGATCCGCTTGCCCTCGACCTCGATGGTCATGTCGCGCTGCACGGGCGAACCGGTGCCGTCGATCAGGCCCACGTGGGTCAGCAGCAGCGGCGCGGGCTCCGCCGCAAAAACGGGCCAGGCCAGCAGGCACAACAACAGCGGCACGACAAGCTTCATGGGACGCTCCCCCGAAATGATCCCCAAGCATAAACGGATCGGGTTCCGGCGGGGCGCCGCCACACGCAACCTTCATGTTGCATGTTTTCGATGGGACGCCTAATATGCAACCTGTTGGTTGCCTACCTTGCCCTGTGGAGCCACCCATGAACACGCACACCGACCGCATAGAAAAACAAGCTCTCTTGAAGGCTCCGCGCGAACGCGTGTGGCGCGCCATCAGCGACGCGGAACAATTCGGAACCTGGTTCGGGGTGGCTTTTGACGGACCGTTCGTCGAAGGCACCACCGTGACCGGGAAGATCACGCCCACCGAGGTCGATGCCGAAGTGGCCGCCATGCAGGAACCCCACGCGGGAATGCCGTTCGAATGGGTTGTCGAAAGGATCGAGCCGATGCAGCGCATCGCGTTCCGGTGGCATCCGTTCGCGATGGACCAAGGCGTCGACTACACGAGCGAACCGATGACGCGGATCGTGTTTGAACTGCACGACGCCCCGGAAGGCATCCTGCTGATCGTCACCGAATCGGGGTTCGACAAGCTCCCGCCCGAACGCCGCGCGGAGGCGTTCGCCGCCAACGAGGGTGGCTGGACGTTCCAGGTGAAACTGATCGAGAAATATCTCGCAACATATTGATATCAAACCCATGCGCCACCCACGCACGCCACCTGCTCTGCAAAAATCCGCGCCGCTGTTCGCCGCACTGGGCGACCCCACGCGGCTGCGGCTGGTCGCGGCCCTGTGTGCGGGCGGCGCGTTGTCGATCGCGCAACTCACCGCGGGCACGTCGATCAGCCGGCAGGCCGTGACCAGGCACCTCGAGGTTCTCGCCGACGCCGGCCTGGTACGCGACGCCCGGCAGGGTCGCGAACGCTTCTGGGAATTCGAGCCGTCGCGGCTCGACGAAGCGCGCCGGGCGCTGGACGCGATCTCGGCGCAGTGGGATCAGGCATTGTCGCGCCTGAGAAAATCTCTCGAGGGTTGACGACCGGCCCGATCGCCTTGCCTCGTTCAACCAGATCGCGGCATTTCAGGACTGTACGGGTTCCATCAACTGGCGCACTTCGCACTCGACGGTCCATGCGTCGCCATGTGTTTTCACGAAACGCTTGGCCAACTCGACGGCTTCCTGCTTTGACTGCGCTTCCAGAATCGCATAGCCGCCCACCACTTCCTTGCCTTCGGTGAACGGCCCGTCGACGACGCTCAACCGCCCCCGGTCCTGCCGCACACGCACGCCCTCGGAAGTGGGCAGCAATCCCGCCGTGTCGAGCAGGACGCCCGCATCGCGCAACTCTTTGCAAAGCTTGCCGATGTCGGCCATCAATCTTTCGTCGGGCTTGAGGCCGGACTTCTCATTGATCCGCACCATGGAAAGAAATCGCATCGTCGCTGTCTCCGTGTGGTTTCGCGGGACAAGGGACCGGAAATTCAGGTGGCGTGCCCTGCTCCCGACTACGCGACGAACGGCACTCGCCGAAATCGACATCCCCGGACTTCACCCCCGCCCGTGTTCCGACGTCGGCGTGACCGTCTCGCGACATTTACCGCAACTGGCTGTCCTTGCTGCCGCGCCGGTTGTAGCCGCTGAACGCGGTGTCCTCGCGGTCGCGTTCAGCCTGGCATGTCACGCACAGCCGCACGCCCGGCACGGCCTTGCGCCTGGCCTCGGGGATCGGCGCGTCGCACTCCTCGCAGCGGGTCAGACCCGGGCCGCTGCGTTGTTTGCTACGCGCACGCGCGACCGCATCGGCAACCGTCGCGTCGATCTGTTCCTGCACCGCATCGTCGTTGACAAAGCCCTTGGCCATGGGGAAAACGTAGGGCTGCGGGCTGGGCAAAACAACCCCGCGCGTTCGCCAACGCTCGCTATGCGCCGCCACCCGCGCAAGCCGCCACCCGATCCCGACCCTGTCGCTTGGCCACGTAGAGCGCGCGATCGGCGGCGCCGATCAAGTCCTGCGGCAATCCCCCTTCGTACGGGTGGATTGCGGCCACCCCGATGCTCACCGTGACGTGCGGACCCACAGGCGAATCCGGGTGCGACATCCGCAGGCCCCGTATGCCGCCGCACAGTTGCTCGGCGACGCGCACCGCATCATCCAGCGCGCACGCAGGCAGCAGGACCACGAGTTCCTCGCCACCGTATCGCGCGACGAGGTCGCCGTCGCCGCGCACGCCTTCGCTGCACAGCCGCGCGATGTCGCGCAGGCATTCGTCGCCATGCAGGTGGCCCAGGGCGTCGTTGAGCGCCTTGAAATGGTCCACGTCCACCATCAGCAGCGCCAGCGATTCGCCATCGCGCGCCTGGTCGTCCCAGGCCTTGGCCAGCCGCTGGTCGAAACAGCGACGATTGGCGATGCCGGTCAGTCCGTCGATCATCGAGATCTCGCGCAGCTTGCGATTGGCCAGCTCGAGTTCGCGCACCAGTCGTGTCACGTGGATCGCGCCGGCGACCTGTTCGGCGACCGCGTCGAAGAC
>DASTIS010000118.1:0-4841 GCA_035717365.1 Rhodanobacteraceae bacterium | reverse complement strand
CGATCCTGTACTTGCAAGACGCCCAGTTTCGCGCATTTGCGCCGCCACGTCATGTGGTCGCCGAAAGTCACAATGACCTGTGGCCGATGGACAGCCACGTGGACCGTGGGCACACTGGCGGGAGAGCCTGCCACCGGGATGCCACGATGCTCACGATCCGCCAGCTTTCCAAAACCTATCCGAACGGCGTGCGCGCGCTGCGCGATGTCTCGCTGGACATTCCGAACGGAATGTTCGGACTGCTGGGGCCGAACGGCGCGGGCAAATCGTCGTTGATGCGGACCATCGCGACCCTGCAGGATCCGGATTCGGGCACCATCAAGCTGGGTGAACTGGACGTGCTCGCAGACAAGCCGGCCACGCGGCGCGTACTGGGCTACCTGCCGCAGGAATTCGGGGTGTATCCGAAGGTGTCCGCCGAAGCGATGCTGGACCACTTTGCGGTGCTGAAAGGCGTCACTGTCCGCGGGGAGCGCCGCGATCTGGTTGCCGCCTTGTTGCAGCAGGTAAACCTTTACGACGTGCGCAAGCGCAAGCTGGGTGGTTTTTCCGGTGGCATGCGCCAGCGCTTCGGCATCGCGCAGGCGCTGATCGGCGATCCCAAGCTGGTGATCGTGGACGAGCCGACCGCGGGACTTGATCCGGAAGAACGCCAGCGTTTCCTCAACCTGTTGGCCGAGATCGGCGAGCGGGTGGTGGTGATCCTTTCGACCCACATCGTCGAGGACGTCACCGAGCTGTGCCCGCGCATGGCGATCATCGCTGAAGGCCAGGTCAGGCTGACCGGTGAGCCACGCGAGACGATTCGTGGGCTGGAAGGCAAGGTATGGCGGCGCGCCATCGACAAGACGGCGCTGCCGCAGTACCGCGATCGCATGATCGTGCTGTCGACGCGGCTTGCGGGCGGTGCGACGCTGATCCACGTGCTGGCCGACGAGCGGCCCGAGGAAGGTTTCGAGAGCGTGCCTCCGGATCTCGAAGACGTGTATTTCGGGCAACTGCACCGCGCCACCGCCACCAGGGCGGCCTGACGTGTTCGGCGAGATTTTCCACTTCGAGCTGCGTCAGCAGCTCAAGAGCCCGCTGTCCTGGCTGGTTGCCGTCGCGCTCGCGGGGGTCGCATTCGCGGTGGCCAGTTCCGACACGGTGACGATCGGTGGCGGCGTCGGCAACATCCATCGCAACGCGCCGATGGTCGTCATCAGCATGCTGGGGGCCTTCTCCGTCTTCGGGCTCTTCCTGATCCCGATCTTCGTGGCGGGTGCGGCGCTGCGGGACTTCACTTCCAACACCGCGGAAATGATGTTCGCCACGCCGATGTCGCGGGGCGCCTATCTCGGTGGTCGCTTCGCCGCCGGTTGGCTCATCAGCGTTCTGGTGCTCGTCGCGGTCGCGATCGGGTTCTGGCTGGGGTCGCTGATGCCGTGGCTGGACCCGGCCCGGCTCGGCCCGACACCGTGGGCCGCCTACGGCTGGGCGCTCGCGGTCGTCGTGATCCCGAATCTGTTTTTCCTCGGGGCGCTGCTTTTCCTGCTGGCGACGCTGTCACGTTCGATGCTCGGCACTTACGTCGGCGTCATCGGCTTCTTCGTGTTGTGGACGGTCGCCCGGCTGGCGCTGGGCCACAACAACATCGACCACCAGACCGCAGGCGCCCTGACCGACCCGTTCGGAATGGGAGCGATCAATCTGGCAACGCGCTACTGGACCGCGTCGGACCAGAACATCCGGATTCCCGAGTTCGCGGGGCTGCTGCTTGGAAACCGCGTGTTGTGGCTCGCGGTCGGGGCCGCCCTGCTGGCCGCTACAGTGTGGTTGTTCAAGCCGGATCGTGAAGGCCTGCGTTGGTTCCGGCGGCGCAAGCGCGTTGCCGCATCCGAACCGGCCGCGACGGCTCCTGCGCCGATCGTGTTGCCGATGGTGAACCTGCGGGCGGGGTTCCGGGCGCGCTGGATCCAGTACCGCAAGCTCGCGTGGTTCGACACCGTGGGCGTGCTCAAGGGGACGGCGTTCCTGGTGATGCTGGTACTCGGGCTGGCCAACCTGACCGGGGCGTTGTCATTCAGCGGCGAAATGTATGGCACCAGCACGCTGCCCGTGACGCACCTGACGGCGCAGACCATGTCCGGCAGTTACAAATGGCTGCTGCTGATCATCCTGGGGTTTTATGCGGGCGAGCTGGTGTGGCGCGAGCGCAGCGCGCGGGTCGCCGAGGTCATCGATGCGTTCCCGACCCCGGACTGGATTCCGCTGCTGTCTAAAGTGACCGCGCTGGCCGCGGTGACCGTGGTGTTCCTCGCGGTAGGCTCGCTGTGGTGCATGGGTTACCAGTTGCTGCACGGCTATCACCACCTGCAGCCGTTGCTGTACCTGCAATTCATCGGCATGGACCTGATCACGTGGTTGTTGCTTGGAATCCTCGCGGTGGTGTTGCAGGCGTGGGCCAACAACAAGTTCGTCGGTTACGCGTTGCTGGTCGCGTGGATCATCGCGGTCATCGCGCTGTCGGAGCTCCACCTCAACGACAATCTGTATATCTTCACGGGCATACCTTCCGCACCGTACTCGGCCATGAACGGGTTTGGCTCGTTCTGGATCGGCAAGCTGTGGTTCGGGGCCTACTGGTACCTGTTCGCGATCGCGCTGTTGGTGACCGCGGCCCTGTATTGGGCCCGCGGCAACGTCAGCGGCTGGCGTGCGCGCGGGCACGTGGCCCTGCAACGCTTCCGGCTGGCGCCCCGCGTGCTGCTGGTGCTGGCGTTGGCCGGGTTCGTCGTGGTTGGCGTGTTCATTTTCCACAACACGCACGGGTTGTACCGCTATCAGACCTACGACGAAGGCCAGCGTCTGGCAGCGAACTACGAAAAGCAGTACCGCAAGTACATGGGCATGCCGCAGCCGCGAATCACCGACGTGAACGTGGATGTCGCAATGTATCCCGCGCGGCGCGCCGTCGACATCACCGGTCATTACACGCTGGTCAACAAGCACAACCAGCCGATCGATACCCTGCTGGTGCAGTTGCCGGTGCCGGATACGCGCGAGTTCAAGGTTGATCTCGACTTCGCCGCGCACACGACCAAACTGGCGGACAAGAAGCAGGGTTTCTATCTCTACAAGCTCGCGACGCCGCTGGCGCCGGGCGCCTCGATGCCGTTCACGTTCCGCTACCACATTGCCTATCCGGGTTTTGCGAACGAACCGACCGGCGAGCAACTGGTGCACAACGGCACCTTCCTCAACAACACCATATTCCCTCACTTCTGCTACGACGCCCATCGTCAGCTCAGCGACAACAACCATCGCCGCAAATACGGCTTGGGCCCGGCCGAACGGTTGCCCAAACGGGACGATGCCGCGGCGCACGGCGACAACCTGATTTCCTGCGACGCCGACTGGGTGCATTTCCAGGCCACGCTCTCGACCAGTGCCGACCAGATCGCGCTGGCACCCGGTTACCTGCAAAAGGAATGGGTGAAAGACGGTCGGCGTTACTTCCACTACGTGCAGGACACACCCATCCTGGATTTCTTTTCGTTCCAGTCGGCGCGCTACAAGGTTGCGCGCGACAAGTGGCACAACGTGGATCTGGAGGTCTATTACGACCGGAGCCACCCCTACAACGTCGACCGCATCCTGAAGGCGATGAAGCTGTCGCTGGATTACTACACGACCCGCTTCGGGCCGTACCAGTTCCGCCAGTTGCGAATCCTGGAGTTCCCGGACTTCCAGGGTTCCTTTGCACAGTCGTTCGCCAACACCGTGCCGTATTCAGAGAGTTTCGTGTTGCAGGATCTGCGCAAGCCGTCCGACATCGACTACATCACCTACATCACCGCGCATGAAACGGCGCACCAGTGGTGGGCGCACCAGGCGATCGGCGCCAACGTGCAGGGTGTGACGATGCTGGATGAATCATTGGCCCAGTATTCGGCGCTGATGGTGATGAAACACCTGTACGGTCCCACGAAAATGCGCAAGTTCCTGAAGTACGAGCTCGACCGTTACCTGTCCGGGAGGGCGGGCGAAAAGGTCGCCGAGGAACCGCTGGCGCTGGTCGAGAACCAGCAGTACATCCATTACCGCAAGGCATCGGTGATCTTCTATGCCCTGCAGGATTACATCGGCGAGGACAAGGTCAACGCGGCATTGCGCACGTGGCTGGACAAGGTCAGGTTCCAGCAGCCGCCGTACACCGACACCCGCGACCTGATCGCCGACCTGCGCGCCGAGGCGGGGCCCGAGTACCAAAACCTCATCACCGATTTCTTCGACAAGATCACCCTGTTCGACGACCGCATGGTTTCAGCCTCCGCGAAGAAATTGCCGGACGGCAAATACGAAGTCACCCTGCACGTCCATGCGGCCAAGTACTACGCCGACGGCAAGGGCAAGCAGACGCGCGCGAAAGTGGACATCCCGATCGAGATCGGCGTGTTCGCGAAGGCGAAGGACGGCGAGGAACAGGACGAGAAGCCGCTGTATCTCAAGAAATATCCGGTCAAGGATGGCGACAGCACCATTGTCGTGACGGTCGATGGCGAGCCTTACGAGGCGGGCATCGATCCCTTCAACGAACTGGTCGATCGGGTCAGTGGCGACAACCGCGCACGGGTGACCGTCGATTGACGAGCCGCCCGGCGCGACGAAAAAAAACGCGGCGCCGGAGCGCCGCGTTTCGTGAGTGAATCGCCACCATTGGGTTACTTGTGGGCTTCGCCCGCCGAACCCGCGCGGCTGATGGTGAATTTGGTTCCGGCAATGCCGATATTGATGCCCTGGCCGGTCCCGGCCAAGGCGAGCGACACCGTGCCCTTGCTCAGCACCTGCGCCGTACTCGA
>DASTIS010000117.1:0-24890 GCA_035717365.1 Rhodanobacteraceae bacterium | reverse complement strand
GCTCGGCGAGCGCCGGTTCGCTCACCAGTTGTGCGCGCAAACGCGAAAGCTCGCCTTCGTCGGCACGCGGCCGCGCATCGAACAGCATTTCCGCAACCACCAGGTTGACCAGCGCATCGCCGAGGAACTCCAGCCGCTCGTTGTTGGGGCGACCGGCGCTGCGATGGGTCAGCGCGAGGTTGAGAAGCGACTCGTCGGCAAAGCGATAGCCGAGCTTCACGTTATCCCGACGTCGGCGCCTGCAGGGGCACCGTCTTCTCGAAATGCAGGAGGAAATCGATGTTGTAGATCCAGGGGATCTTCTTGTCGTAACTCAGCTTCAGCAACGAGCCACCCTTCGGATTGGTCACCACATGGATGTTCTCCGCCGCGATATCCTCGTCGTCGAAGTATTGCGAAAGTTGTTGGGTTTCAAGTTGCCGGCGGAGTTGCTCCTGGCTCGTGCCGCCCGAGGATTGCGAGGCGACTGTATTCATCGCCTTGGCCACGTTGAAATAATCCATGTACGCCGGCACCAGCTTCATCGCCGTGTAGATGAAAAACGCGGCAATGACCAGGATGATCACGAACCCGATTAGGGTAATGCCCGATTGACGTTTCATGTCGTCGCCCCCCAGAACTTCGGTTGAGAATCCGCCCGTTTCGGGCTGCGCCGCAGCGCGCGCAGCCGCGGCATCCTGCCGGACAACCAGAGCTTAATGCAACACGGTGCCGATGCGGTGCCAGTCGGCCAAGCTGAACCAGATCAGGAATGCCTTCCCGGCCAGGTTCTGTTCCGGCACGAATCCCCAGAACCGGCTGTCCTCGCTGTCGTCGCGGTTGTCGCCCATGGCGAAATAATGGCCCTTGGGCACCACCCAGCGGCAGCCGCCCTCGGGCAGCGGGGTGCCGCCCGAACAGGGATTCGGCATGATGTAGGCGAAATGCAGCGTATGGTGCTTGATCCCGCCCAGGTCCTCCTCGTACTCCGTCACCGGCGACATGTTCGGATTTTCTTCCATCCTGATGCTGACCTTGTCGGTGCCGCGGTAGGGCCCGACCAGGGCCTGCGGAACAGGCTTGCCATTGATGGTGACCTGCTCGCCCCGAACCGTGACGGTGTCCCCGGGGAGCCCGATGATTCGCTTGATGTAGTCCTCTTTCGGGTTCCGCGGGTAGCGGAACACCGCGATGTCGCCCCGCTTCGGCTCGCCGATGTCGATGATCTTGGTATCGGTCACCGGCAGGCGCAGCCCGTAGGCGAACTTGTTGACCAGCACGAAATCGCCGACCAGCAGCGTCGGCATCATCGAGCCCGAGGGGATCCGGAAAGGTTCGAGCAGGAACGTGCGAAACAGCAACACCGCCAGGATCACCGGGAAAAACGAGCGCGCGTAGTCGACCAGCAGCGGCTCGTGCGGCTTGACGCCCTCGTCGGCGGCGCGTTGCCTGCGGCGGCGCGCGAACGCGAGCCGGTCGACGACCCAGACCACGAAGAACGCGGCGGTAATCAGCACCAGTGCCAGCGCGAAATCCGACGTCCTGTACCAGATGTAAAGGCAGACGGCAACGATCGCCACCAGCACCACGGTTCCCCAGGCATCTTTCTTCACTGCGTATTCCTTGTATGCACCCGTGCCATCGTCATGCCGGCGCGGGCCGGCATCCAGTGTCTTTGGTCATCCTGACCGAGTCCCGGCTCCATTCATTTGTCGGTCCGCAACACCGCGAGAAACGCTTCCTGCGGGATCTGCACCTGGCCGACCTGCTTCATGCGTTTCTTGCCTTCCTTTTGTTTTTCCAGCAGCTTGCGCTTGCGGCTGACGTCACCGCCGTAGCACTTGGCCAGCACGTTCTTGCGCAGCGCCTTGACGGTCGAGCGCGCGATGATCTGCGCGCCGACCGCAGCCTGGATCGCGACGTCGAACATCTGGCGCGGAATCAGCTCGCGCATCCGTTCCACCAAATCGCGGCCGCGGCGATCGGCCTGCGCACGATGCACGATCAGGCTCAGCGCGTCCACCCGGTCGCCGTTGATCAGCACGTCGACGCGCACGAACGGGCCCGCCTCGAAACGGTCGAAGTGATAATCCATCGAGGCGTAGCCGCGGCTGACGGATTTCAACCGGTCGAAGAAGTCCAACACCACCTCGGCCAGCGGCAGTTCGTAGCTGATCCGGACCTGGCTCGCGAGATACTGGATCGAGCGCTGCACGCCGCGCTTTTCCTCGCACAGCGTGATCACGTTGCCGACGTACTCCGCCGGCGTCAGGATGTCGGCAACGATGATCGGCTCGCGGATTTCCTCGACCTCGTTGGCTGGCGGCAACTTGGCCGGATTGTCCAGGTCCAGCACGCTGCCGTCGCTGCGCAGCACCTGGTACACGACCGTCGGTGCGGTGGAGACGAGATCGAGGTCGTATTCGCGTTCCAGCCGCTCCTGCACGATTTCCATGTGCAGCATCCCGAGGAATCCACAGCGGAATCCGAAACCCATCGCCTCCGATGATTCCGGTTCGAAGAACAGCGCGGCGTCGTTCAGGCGCAGCTTGTCCAGTGCCTCTCGCAATGCCGGGAAGTCATCGGCCGCGACCGGAAACAATCCCGCGAATACACGCGGCTGCATGTGCCGGAAGCCCGGCAGCGGTTTGGGCGCCGGATCGGACGCGAGCGTCAGCGTGTCGCCGACCGGCGCACCGTGCACATCCTTGATCGAGGCGTTGACCCAGCCCACTTCGCCTGCGCCGAGCCTCGCCGTTTCCTTGCGCTTGGGCGTGAACACGCCCACGTTGTCGACCTGGTGGCTGCGGCCGGTCGACATCACCTGCAGTTTGTCGCCGGGCTTGATCTCGCCCTGCATCAGGCGCACCAGCATCACCACGCCAAGGTAGTTGTCGAACCACGAATCGATGATCAGTGCCTGCAGCTTGTCGGTATCTCGCGGCTGCGGCGGCGGGATCCGCGCCACGATCGCTTCCAGAACCTCGACCACGTTCTCGCCGGTCTTGGCGCTGATCGCGACCGCGTCGTCGGCGTGGATGCCGATCACCGCCTCGATTTCCGCCTTCACCTTCGGAACGTCGGCGGTCGGCAAGTCGATCTTGTTGAGCACCGGCACCACTTCCAGGCCCATCTCGACCGCGGTGTAGCAGTTGGCGACCGATTGCGCCTCGACACCCTGCGCAGCATCCACGACCAGCAAAGCGCCTTCGCACGCGGCCAGCGAGCGCGAAACTTCGTAACTGAAGTCCACGTGGCCGGGGGTGTCGATGAAATTCAACTCGTAGGTGTTGCCGTCACGCGCGGTGTACGGCAGCGACACCGAACGCGCCTTGATGGTGATGCCGCGCTCGCGCTCGATCGGGTTGTCGTCCAGCACCTGCGCGGCCATCTCGCGCTCTGTCAGCCCGCCGCAAATCTGGATGATGCGGTCGGCCAGCGTGGACTTGCCGTGGTCAATGTGGGCGATGATGGAGAAGTTGCGGATTTGCTGCATGGGAGCGCGGACGTCGGCGTCTGGTGGCGCAAACGGGCGATTATCGCATGCTCGGGAGCAGGGACCGGGAACCCGGGACCCGGTACCCGCAAAGCACGCAGGGCGGAACCTTGCGCCCGGCGTTCCCGCGGGCCGATTCCCAGCTCTTGCTCTTCGGGTCCCCGGTCCCGGGTCCCGGCTCCTTCTCTCCGTTACATCTGCGCGAACTTGAACGTCGCGCCGCTCGGTTCGACGGCGGTCCGCACGGCTGCTTCGTCGGCCTGGTCGCCGATGAACAGCACCACCACGCCCTTGAAGGAACCCGGCGACGCCTGCTTGAACGCGGTCTCGAGGACCTGCGCGGTCGTGGACGAACTGGGGCCGCCAGCCGCCACCATGTTGCCCGGCAACACGGTCGCCGCGACCACCGTGTCGAGTTGGTCCTGGACGCGGGCTAGGGTCGCAGCGGGCGACGATTCATTGGCCGGACCCGCCGCGGTACCGGCCATGCCCGGCGCCGCTGCCGTGGGACCGGCCGCACCCACGGAACTTCCGGTCACCGCCGCGACAACCGAGGCAGGAACTTCAGGCACGAAGTAGACATACGGGTTGTTGGTGATGTTTCCCATGTTGTCCTGGACGATCTGGCTGAGATAGCTCTGCCACGCCTTCATGCAGTCCGGATGGTCGCTCGAGCAGCTCGGCTTGGTGGCCTTGGCTTCCGTGGTCGTGTTGGCCTGATTATTGCCTTTGCTGCAGGCGCCGAGACCCACGGTGCCCAGCAACGCGATGGCTGCAATGAAAAGGAATTTGCGCATCATGACTTCACCTCGATGACTTGCGTGAAACAGGACCAGCGTCCCCGCGGGGTTTACGCCGTTGCCGGCGCAGCGCCTTCTGGACTACCGGATGGACAAAATCGGAAACATCGCCGCCGAGGCTGGCGATTTCGCGCACCAGCGACGAAGAAATGAAGCTCCACTCCTCCGCCGGCGTCAGGAACAACGTTTCGGCCTGTGGAATCAGATGGCGATTCATGCTGGCCAGCTGGAACTCATATTCGAAGTCGGAGACCGCACGCAAGCCGCGCAGGATCACGCCGGCGCCGCATTCGGCCACGAAACCGGCCAGCAGCGTATCGAACCCGCGCACTTCGACATTGGGAATATCGGCCAGCGCAGTCCGCACCAGCTTCACGCGCTCGTCGAGCTGGAAGCGCGGGGTTTTCCCACTGGATTGCGCAACCGCGACGATCACCTTGTCGAACAACGGCGCGGCACGCGCAACCAGATCGCTGTGGCCGTGGGTAATCGGATCGAACGTGCCCGGATATACCGCGATGCGCCGATTCGACCGGGTTGGCTTGTCGCTCCCCATGGCCCATTGTGCCATCTTGAGGCGCAGACGTGGCATTTCCCGCGAAGCGTGAGCCGCGTCACACGGACGGGGCGACGATACGAAACAGGGTTGCCCGTACCGCGCCGGCCTCGCGCTGGCGATGGATGCGCCAACTCGCCGGCATCTCCCACGCGTCGGCGTCGCCGGCCTCGACATAGACCCACGCGGCCGGCGCCAGCCAGCCATTGGCATCCAGCAACGCCGCCGCTTCACTCCAGATGGCTTCGCCAAACGGCGGATCCAGGAACACGATGTCGAATGTCCCGGAGGGGCGCTTCGCCAGCGCCTGCAGGGTATCCACGCAATGCACCCGGCCCGCGTCCTGATGCAGGCGCGCGAGATCCATTCCGATCGTTTCTGCCTGGGCACGCCCGCTTTCGAAAAATACCACCTCGCGTGCGCCACGCGACAACGCCTCGATGCCCAACGCGCCCGTGCCGGCGAATGCATCCAGCACGCGTGCACCTTCGATCACGGGCGCCAGCCAGTCGAACAGGGTCTGGCGCAACCGTTGCGGGGTCGGCCGCAGCCCCGGCATCCCCGATACGCTCAGACGCGATCCGCGCAGGCGACCGCCGATGATTCGCACGTGTCCGGGCGGGATCGAACCACCCTTGCGCTTATGCATGGCTGCCGTGGACCATCGAGCTGCTCCGGCGATGCCGCGGTGCAGCGATCAGGGCTGATCGCATGCGGTACGGCTGGCGTTGGGATGTCGGTGTTAGCATTCGCCGAATGGCTTTTCCCGATGTGAACGCAATGCCGAATCTCTGGACCAGACTGGCAGGTCGCAACCCTCGCGCCGAGCCCTTGCCCCCTTCCCCCGACGCCGACGTGTCCGCGTCCACTCCGGACGAGGAAACGTCTCCACCCAGCATACCGGCACCACAGGAATCGGACCTGCCGGCATGGCAGGAACCCGCCCTTCCGAACGTGGCCGCGGGCCCAGACGATTTGCTCGCGCCGGAAGCGAGGCCGCGGCGCGGTTGGCGCGAGCGGCTTTCCGGAAGCGGTTTCTCGCGCGGACTGTCGTCGTTGTTTTCGCGCAACCCCGTGCTTTCCGACGATCTGCTGGACGAGCTCGAGGTCACCCTGCTGTCTGCCGATGTCGGCGTCGGCGCCACCGGCGAATTGGTCGATGATCTGCGTCGCCGCATGCACAAGCGCGAGTTCGCCGACGCCGCCGCATTGCGCGAAGCGCTGCGCACGCACCTGACTGCGTTGCTGAAGCCGGTTGCGCGAGCGCTCGACGTCGGCACCGCAAAGCCATTCGTGGTACTGGTCGTTGGGGTCAACGGGGTCGGCAAGACCACCACCATCGGGAAGCTCGCGCGTCGTTTCGTGCAGGAAAAACGCGACGTGCTGCTGGCGGGCGGCGATACCTTCCGCGCCGCGGCGGTCGCGCAATTGCAGGAATGGGGCGCGCGTCTCGGCGTGCCGGTCTGTGCGCAGGTGCAGGGGGCGGATTCCGCCAGCGTGATTTTCGACGCACTGCAGATGGCCGTGGCGCACGGCACCGACGTGCTGATCGCCGATACGGCCGGTCGCCTGCACACGCGTTCGGGATTGATGGACGAACTGGCCAAGGTCAAGCGGGTGCTGGGCAAGCTGGACGCCGACGCACCCCACGAGGTGCTGATGGTGATCGACGGCACCACCGGCCAGAACGCGATCAACCAGGTTCGCCAGTTCATCGGCTCGGTCGGCGTGACCGGCCTTGCGGTCACCAAACTCGACGGCACCGCCAAGGGTGGAGTGGTGTTTGCGCTGGCGCGTGAGTTCGGACTGCCGATCCGCTACGTCGGCCTGGGGGAGCGCGCGGAGGATCTGCGCGTGTTCGAAGCGCGCGCCTTCGTTGACGGATTGCTCCCGGCCAGCGGCTGAACAGCCATGTCCGCATCCGCGCCACCGTCGCGGCACTTCCTGCGCTGGATCGTGTTGGCGATCGTCGTGGTATTGGGCGCGCTGGTGGTTGCGCTGGTGATCTACGTCCATTCCCTGTTGCAACCGCAACGCTTCACGACGCTACTCGAGAACGATCTTGCCGCAGCGGGCCTGGGACTGGACATGCAGGCGCCCGCTGAACCTGCACTGTTTCCGCGCCCTGCGGTGCAGTTGCACGCCTTCAGCCTGACCAACATCGGGTCGGACACGCCGGTGCTCCGGGCAAGGGGCGCCACCATCGTGGTGCCCTGGCGTGCACTGCTGCGCGGCGAAGTGGCGATCGAACGCATCGACATCGATGCGCCGCGCATGGATCTCGGCGAGCTCGAATCGTTGCTCGGCCGGCTGCCCCACCGCGCCGGGCCACCGCATCTTCCGACCATCGCGACCGGAATCCACATGAGCCGGGGTACGCTCACGCGCAACGGCGCGCCACTGTTGTTCGATTTCAGCCTGGAAACCGGGGCGCTGTCGCCCGGACAACCGTTCCGTCTCGACGCTTCCGCGCAAAGTTCCACGGGTCGCCGCTACGTTGGCAGCCTGACTACCGTGCCTTCGGCTGCACACGATGGCGTGATCGAATTCGATCCGCTGCAGATCCACGTCACCGAACAGGGCGGCGCTGCGCTGGTTCTGGGCGGACATGGAAGCTGGCGCGGCGGTGAAGCCCTTGCGCTGCAGCTCAATGGCACGTTCCGCCATCGCGCGCCGGCCCCCACCGCGGCTTCGACGACCGCCGGCGCCGCAGCCGGCGCGTCTGCCGCGCGCGCCGTCCCGACCGTCACCGACCGGATCACGCTCGACATCTCACCCGCGCAGGGCTCCGTCCCCATGACCGCAACGCTCAAACTGGACGGAGATGATGCGCATGTCGACGTACGCCTGCACCCCACGGAATTCGGCGCCTGGTGGAACCGGCTGCTGACGGCCACCCCCGCGCATCCGCCCGGCCCGCTGCCGCTCACCGGCACCGCGCAGGTGCAACAACTCGACCTCGGCTGGCTCAAGGCCACGGACCTCCAGATCGACGCCGGCCCCGATCTGGCACCAGCCAGCGGCGCTTCGAGCGCGCCCGCCCCCGCCTCCACCGCCGCCCCCGGACACTGACCGGATGGACGGCTTTGCCCGGCGCCTGCTCGACTGGTACGACCGGCATGGCCGCCGGGACCTGCCCTGGCAATTTCCGCGTACGCCCTACCGGGTCTGGATTTCCGAGGTGATGCTGCAACAAACCCAGGTCGCGACGGTCATCCCGTACTTCCAACGCTTCGTCGACGCATTGCCCGATCTGCCCGCCCTGGCCGCCGCCGCCGAGGACAAGGTGCTTTCGCTGTGGTCGGGGCTCGGCTACTACCGGCGCGCGCGCCACCTGCACGCCGCGGCGAAGTTGTGCGTCGCCCGCCACGCCGGTTGCCTGCCGCGCGACTTCGAGGCGTTGTCCGCGCTGCCCGGCATCGGGCGCTCTACCGCCGGGGCGATCCTCGCGCTGGCGCACCAACGGCGTCACGCCATCCTCGACGGCAACGTCAAACGGGTCCTGTGCCGATACCACGGCGTGGACGGGTGGCCGGGCGAACGGGCGGTCGCAAAGCTGCTTTGGACACATGCCGAAGCACATACCCCCAGGGCGCGCATCGCCGACTACACGCAGGCCATCATGGACCTGGGCGCGACGGTGTGCACCCCCCGTCGGCCCGACTGCGGGCGCTGTCCGCAACGACGCACCTGTGCCGCCCTCCGGCAGGGCAGGACGGCATCACTGCCGATGCGGCGCCTGGCGCGCGTGTTGCCAGAAAGGCAAACGATATTCATCGTGTTGCGCGATCGCCGTGGTCGCGTCTTGCTGCAACGTCGCCCGCCGCAGGGCGTATGGCCAGGCTTGTGGAGCCTGCCGGAAGCGGCGACGGCGCAAGACGCCAGGGCCACCGCAATGCAATGGGCCGATGTCGATGGCCTTGCCGGCAATCCGCTCCCCACGATCCGGCATGGGTTCACGCATTACACGCTGCAGGCTTCGCCAATCGAATGGCGCGGTGCAAGCATCCGCCGCGCGGTCGCCGACACGCCGAACCTGCGTTGGTGCGATCGTGCCGGCATCGCCGAACTCGGCATTCCGGCGCCGGTGCGCAAACTGTTGTTGTGCGACGTGGCGCGCGATCGTCCCAGATCTTCTTGACGACTGAAAACCGCGTGGATCCAGGCATCCCGCGCCGATGGAACGCGCGTGCGAACTAGCCGCCCGACGACGCGCTTGAGGCCTTGGCCTTGCCCGCGTCCTGCTTCATCTTCAGCTCGTCCACCGGCGTGATCTTGAGGATCTTGCAATGCTGGTGATCGAAGGTGACGAAGTCGAAATTGCTGTACAGCATGTTGTTTTTCGCGGTCAGCGCAATGCCGTTCGCAAACGCGAGGCGGGCGCACGGGGTTTGCACCGTCAGCAGGTACAGCTCGTTGACCCCGAAACGGATCGCCAGGGTGTCGGGGGCAAGGTACTGGAACCCGTTGACCTGGAAATAACGGACGTGATCCACCGGCGCCTCCGCATAATGCTGGTACCGGGCAAGGTCGTGCGCTTCACTGGGAGTCTGCTGCGTCAGGCCGGGCAATGCGAAAGCCGCCGCCGACAGGAGCGCCAGGCCCGCGACGATCCGGAAGGTTTCCATCTCGACTTGCCTCAACCGTTGCGGCGGTTTTCTCACTATACTGCCACCGCGCATCGGCGAATGGTCGCCGTCGACCGCCTGTTGCCAGCGACAGGAGCCATCCCGACCGTGTCCACCAACCCGAGGGCGTCCGCAACGCGCCGCCCATCCACCCGGGCCGCGTCGGCATTGCCGTCGTGGCTGGAGTGGATCGCCCGCCCACTATCCAGGCTGTCCACCAGCCGGCTCAACCTGCGCGTGGGCCTGGCCAGCGACGGCGCGATCAGCGTCATCCTGATCGTTGCCGCAATCTGGTTCGGACACCTGAAACTGGTGGCGGCGACGTTGACCGTCGCGCTCGGGTTGTTCGCCTTCACCTTCCTTGAATACGCGGCACACCGCTGGTTGTTCCACGGCCATACCGGCCCCTTCGAAGCCGGCCACGACAATCACCATCTCGATCCGCTCGGTTACGACGCCCTGCCGTTCTTCATGCCGCCATTGTTCATGTGCGCGCTGGCCGCGGTGTTCGCGCTGGCGATACCCGTCGCCTATGCATTGCTACTGGCAGGCATCATCGCCGCCGGTTATGCGGCCTACGGACTGAGCCACGTCGTGATCCACGTACGCCGCTTCAAGAGCCCCCTGATGCGCCGCTGGGCAGGGTTCCACAACATCCACCACTACCACCCGGACACCAATTTCGGGGTGACCACCGGGCTGTGGGACGTCCTGCTGGGCACCCGCTATCGGCGCAAGCCGCGGCGTGCCGCGACCGGCCGCGCCTGAGCGTGCGGTCACCATCCCGGTTCGCCGCGTCGCTGGGCGATGCGGCGCAAGGCTGATACGCTGCCACCTCCGGACGCCCGAGAGGTACGCATGCGCCGTCGTGATTTCCTGAAAACCGCCAGCCTGGCCACCCTCGCCGCAGGCGTCGCGACCGGCGCGGACGCATTGGCCCCGGCCCGCGCAGCCGGGAAAAGCCCTGCCGCGGCCACGGGCGTTGCCTCCGCGAAGGCCGACTACGAATTGAGGATCGCGACCGGCGTGCTGGAACTCAGCCACGAACGGTTCGTCTCCACCACGCTCTACAACGGTGATTTTCCCGGCCCGCTTTTGCGCTTCAGGGAAGGCCAACGAACCGTTGTCGACATCTTCAACGACACCGATCTCGACGAGCAGGTGCACTGGCACGGCCAGTTCGTCCCCGACAGCGTCGATGGCGCGTTCGAGGAACGCACACCGCCGGTGCCGGCACACGGGCATCGCCGCGAAGTGTTCGTGCCGCAACCGGCCGGCCTGCGTTTCTACCACACCCATGTGCGTGCCGGCGCCAATCTCGCGCACGGGCTCTACAGCGGCCAGGCCGGTCCCGTATACATCGAACCGAAACACGATCCGGGCGCCTACGACCGCGAAGTCTTTCTGACCCTCAAGGAATTCCAGCCGTATCTCACGCGGATGGACGACGACACACCCTTCATGGCGCCGGAGGGCATGGACCTCGGACTGGTCACCATCGCTGCGCATTCCGATCCGGGCGCAGGCAAGGTACCGCCCGGCTACGAACTCGCCTACGACGCCTTCGCGATCAACGGCAAGGCGCTGGGCCACGGCGAGCCGATCCGGGTCAAGCGCGGCGAACGCGTGATGTTGCACGTGGTCAATGCCAGCGCCACCGAGAACCGCAGCCTCGCCCTGCCCGGCCACACCTTCAAGGTGGTCGCGCTGGACGGCAATCCGGTGCCGCATCCCGTCGAAGTGCCCGTGCTGTGGCTGGGTACCGCCGAACGCGTTTCCGCGATCGTCGAGATGGATCGTCCCGGCGTGTGGGTGCTTGGCGACACCGCCGATGCCGACCGCGAAGGCGGCATGGGGATCGTGGTCGAGTACGCGGGCGCCACGGGCAAGCCGCGATGGCAGGCGCCGCCCGCGTTCAAATGGGATTACCGCCTGTTCGCCGACCCGAAACGCCAGGTTGCCACGCCCGACGAAACCATCGACCTGGTGATCACCGAACGCCAGAGCGCGGCGCAGGGGTTCAACCTCTGGTCGATCAACGACGTGCCGTACGACTGGAAGACGATGCCCGTGACCCGCAAGCTCGAGCTCGGCAGGCGCTACCGGCTGCGCTTCCGCAACGCCAGCGACGACATCCATCCCCTGCACCTGCACCGCCACACGTTCGAGGTGACCCGCATCATGGGCCAGTCGACCGCGGGCGTGATGAAGGACGTCGTGCTGGTGCCGCCCTACCAGACCACGGAAGTCGACTTCACCGCCGACCAGCCCGGGCTGTCGCTGTGGCACTGCCACATGCAGCAGCACATGGACTTTGGCCTCATGGTTCTGTTCGAGACGGTTTGAAGCGCAACCGTGCTGGCCGCTGAACAGGTCCCCGTCGCTATACACGCCGATTACATTCCCTCGCGTAAGCTGCTGGGCTGTCAACACGGCAGCCACCGAACGGAGGTAATCATGAAAGTGACGAACAAGTCGTTTGTGATGGGGATGACCGGCGCGATGGCGCTGGGATTCGCATTCACGGCATCCGCGCAAGGCAGCGCAGACAACCAGGTCAGCACCGCCCACGCGCATGCGCTGTTGGCACAAAAGGCGACCACGGTGGCCCAGGCGCAAACCCACCTGCACCATGTGATCAATTGCCTGGTCGGCGCGAACGGTGACGGATTCGATGCCGCGGCCGGCAATCCCTGCAAGGGCCAGGGCAACGGCGCCATCCCGGATTCTGCATCCAACCAGGCATTGCACGGCAAGCTGGAAAGCGCACTGACTGACGCACAGGCCGGCCTGAAGGCCAGCGATCTCAAGGCGGTGCAGGCCGATGCCGGCAAGGCGGCCGCAGCACTCCAGGCCACGCCGGCCCAGAAGACCAGTAGTGGTTACTCCTGGTAAGTACCGCGATTCCGCCCGCAGGAACCCGCCCCGGACACGAGCGCTCCGGGGCTCTGCGCGTGATCCAGAGAACGCGCCGCGCGTGTCAGTTCGTCGCGCGATGCCTGTCGCCAGCAGGCTGGCTCCTACGGAGAGCGTGCCCTGCCGTGATCGTTTCTTGCAGGAGCGCGCCTGCGCGCGATCACGATATTTGTCGCCGGAAACGAAAGAGCAGACGCTGCGCGCCGACCCGCTGCTACTGCGTCATGACCCGCCGCTCTTCGCAGACGTGTGCCGGTGGTCTTCCTCGTGGACACGGCGACGATGGGATTCGGCGTAGGCCTCCGCGCGGAAGCGTAGCAAGGGATCGTCGGAAGGCTCGATCCCCGTCGGCAACACCAGCGGATTGAAGTTGATGTCGCGGCACGGGCCGTTTTCCTGCGGTCGCGTGGCCTCGATCACCAGGGTTCCGGCGTCGATGTGGCGGTGGACTCCGGTCCACGCCCGGGCGGCGTCATTGATTGCGTCGCCGGGATTCGCAAGCGTGATCGACAGCCGCCACCTTAGCGGCGCATGCGACAGCCGCCGGCGGAGGTCGGCTGCGAGATAGTCGGGGTCGTCGGCAGGAATGGGGCCGCCGTCATCGGTCGATTCCGGCAACATGCTCCAACGCACCGCATGCCGCCAGCCGCGGGCGTCCACGAACTCGAACGCATCGAGGCTGTTGTAGCGCACGGTGGCGTAACTGGTCGATGGTTTGGTGGTTTCATCCCAGATCCGGAACGCGTTGGCCGTCGGGTGGGTCGCGAAGAATGCGGCCAGTTTTTTCGGGTCGGGATCGCCCGTGGCCGAATCGGGCTGTTGCAACTTCATGAATTCGTAATCGGCCGCGGGTGTGGATACCGGGAACGCCGGCACGGCATTCATCGCCGTGCGCCATTGCTCGCCGTTGGCCTGGGTCAACGCGAGCGCCATCCCGCGGATCGGGGTGCTGCCGTCCCACGCGTAGGGACTGGTGCCCGGAATCGAAAGGCGCCCGATCACCGGCGTGCGCTGGCCGGACGCGAACACCTGGGCCGTCGAGTAGCGTGCCGCCTTCCCGCTGCTGTGGAAATACCCCGACACGCACACGCCCTTGGCGTGGTTGCGGCGATAACCGGGAAACACGCCCTCGTTCTTCTGGAATTGGTCGATGACCTGATCCGCGCCGGGCCGCTGCGTCGGGGGCGAATTGCCGGCCCCGGCGGGGCCTTGCATCGCGGCCGTCGCGGCGACGACAACCGCCAGCGGGATTCCGGCAACGATGGCCGCCCTCGCGGGCGAAAGCTTGTTCACGTGGGCGTCCCTGACGATACGGCATGGTCGCAACGGTACGTGCGAAACCACCCCGCATGATTGTATGCAGTGAAGAATGAAGGCGCCGTCGACACGGTAACCCGCGCCACCACCACGCTGCGGCCCGTGACACCGTTGCAGGGCGCGTACACTGACGTGGATCAGGCGCATCGATCGCATGCGGTGTGACACTGCACGATCGGCAACCGGAGGACCGCGCATGGCAACCCGTTACAGCGGTGTTTCGACCAACATCCTCGACGCCATCGGCGACACCCCGTTGCTGGAAGTCGACGGCATATTCGTCAAGTGCGAGTTCCTGAACCCATCCGGCTCGATCAAGGCGCGCATCGCCAACTACATCGTCGAACGCGCCGAACAGGCCGGACAGCTCAAGCCCGGCGACACCATCGTCGAAGCGACCAGCGGCAACACCGGCAACGCCTTCTCGATGGTGGCCGCGGTCAAGGGCTATCGCATGATCGTGGTGATGCCGGAAGGCCTGTCCAGCGAGCGCGTGGCGATCTCGCGCGCGTACGGCGCCGAGGTCCTGTTTTGTGGCACCTTCCACGTCAACGACGCGCTGGAACGTGCGCGCGAACTGGGCCGGCAGCCGGGGTTCTTCTTCCCCGGCCAGTTCGAATCCGAATGGAACGTGGACGAGAATCGCGAGCTGCTCGGCCCGGAGATCCTTGCGCAGTTGCCGGATGGCCGCGTACCCGACGCCTTCGTGCACGGGGTCGGCACCGGCGGCACCCTGATCGGCGTCGGGCAGGCATTCCGCAAGGTCAACCCGAGCGTGCGCCTGTTCGCAATGGAACCGTCCGAATCGCGCACCATTCTTTGCGGCGAAGTGGCGCTGCACCAGATCGAGGGCATCTCGGATGGATTCGTGCCCGGCATCTTCGCCCAGCACCGCGATCTGGTGAACGACACCCTGGGCGTCGGCAGCGCCGAGGCCGTGGCGGAGATGCGCAAACTCGCGCGTACGCAGGGCCTCTTCTGCGGCCCCAGCTCCGGCGCGCACCTGCTCGCCGCGAGACGCATCCGCGGACAGCATCCCGAACTCGAGACCGTTGTCACCATCCTCGACGACGAAGGCGAGAAATACCTGCACGACTTCTTCATGCACCCGGCCAAGGACGTCGACCGGCCGGTGCCGTTCCACTAGTCATGCGATCATCCATGATCGCTGCCCACTCTGAGTTCAAGGTCTCCGCCGCGATCAGGAACCAGTCACACCAGAACGGCCGTCCATGGCCTGACTTTTCACAAAAGCTCGCTTTCACGAATCAACAGGCTGACACGCACGGAGATCACCCCATGACCGAACGCCTCAACTACGTCCAGGCTTCGCCCGATGGCTTCAAGGCGATCCGCCAACTCCAGGAACACGTCGACAACTCGGGACTCGAACATCCCCTGATGGAACTGGTAAAAATGCGTGCCTCACAGATCAACGGCTGCGCGTATTGCCTCGACATGCACAGCAAGGACGCGCGCGCCGCCGGCGAAACCGAACAACGCCTGTACCTGCTCGACGCCTGGCGCGAATCGCCGTTCTACAGCGAACGCGAACGCGCGGCGCTGGCGTGGACCGAAGCGCTTACCCGGATCTCGGAAAACGACGTGTCGGACGCGCTTTACGACGAAGTGCGCCAGCAGTTCAGTGACAAGGAACTGGTGGAACTCACATTCGCGATCATCGCGATCAACGGCTGGAACCGCCTCGCGATTCCGTTCCGCTCGGAACCCGGCCATTACCAACCGCGCGCGCGCACAAAAAGCGCCTGACCGCCATGGCGCCGACGGGCACGCCGACGCTGACCGATTTCAATGCACTGCTGGACGCCGCGCGACGGCAGCAGGAGCCGCAGCGGCTGTTGTTCGTGTTTGCCCGGCGCGAGCTGGGCGAGCACGCCACGGCCGCGCAGCGCGAAAGCTTCGAGCGCGGTGAGGGCGGTCACCTGCAACCATGCTTGTGCGTGGACAAGGCGCCCACGGACATCGCCGGTTTTGCCGCATTGGTCGCCGAATCCGCCGCGACCGGCCAGCACTGGGATGTCGTGTTCGTCGGCAGCCTCGAAGGCCGCGGCGGCATCGCCCCCAACCCCGACGAAGCCGACCAGCCCCTGCGCTTCATGGTCAACGCCATCAACGACGGACGGGTTGGCGAGTTCGCGGCGTTCGATCGTGAAGGGCGCCCATTGCGCTTTCTGTAAAGCACGAATCGGCGCAGCTGACGTTGATGCGGAGGATCACCGGCCGAAACCTCGCCGACGAATGTGCGGAAGCCCCGCCATGACGCGTTTCAATTGTTGCGCGTCCAGCCACGACCGATGATTTCGACAACAACCGCTTCAACGACGGCATCTCGGCACAGTTGGCGTGGGCCAAGGTAGAACCGCACATTTTCACAACGAAGCGAAAAGCTCCAGATGTGCGACTTTCGCGTGCGGGTCCGTCTTGACCACGACGGCCTTCCCGTCGCTGGTGACCTTGACGCCATCGGCGTTGCCGAGCGTGATCCGTAGCGGACGCGAGGACCGATAGGATCGCGACTCACCGGGATGCAGAAGACGTGAGTCGATGACGCGGCCATTGGCGTTCGTGACTTCAACCCAGGATTCGTCGGATGCATGCAGAGTGAGCACGTGCTCGCCGCCCGGTCGCTTTTGCTGCGCCTCCAGCTTGCCACGGAGGATGGTCAGCGTGTAGTTGCCCGGATCGGCCTCGGCGAGAAGCCCGATTTCGCGGTCGGCTTCATCGAAATTGCCCTCGGCAATGGTGCGCTCCACCTGTGCAGCCGCGTACGGAAACGATTCCCGCAGCGCGTCGATGGCGACACGGTTCGTCGGGTCCTTCCGCAGCGCCGCCAGGTAATACTCGATCGCATTGTCAAAAGGCCGAGCCACCAGACGTCCGTGGCTGTACGCATCTCGGGCGGCACCCAGCAGCTCGGGGACCGTCATCTGCTGCAACTTCGTGCTGTCGGCGTGCGCCAGTTGCGATGTCGGCACCGCGATCGAGTCAGGCGAAGACGCCAGCGCAGGCACGACGCCGACGAGGATCAAGGCCAAGCCAGCGACCGTGGCACTGGTCAACCGGCGCCCTGTTCGTCTTGCTGTAATGTCGTGCTTGTCCATTTTGCTCTCGGTGCGACAGGTAGATCGTTGGACCAGAATTGTGCGAATGGCGCGGAAATCGCGAAACTCGTGGTTGAGCTGAGCATGCCGCATGCCAGCCGGCACCGAATTGATGTTTGTTTGCAACTGCAACGAAAACAAACGTGACCGGCGGCATGGTTTTCCCCTGCTCGTGTCACCCGAATGGAGGCAATTCGGCATGCACGAAGCGACATCGAAGCTTCGATGCGGTCTGCAAGTCGAGGGAAATGGTGGCCAGGGGCGGACTGCGCGCGCCGGGAGCGCGCGCGAACGCCCCCGGATCAAGTCCGGGGCAGGCTGCGGCGGCCCGAAGGGCGAGCGCCATGGATGGCGCGAGTAGTCGAACCACAGTGGTTCGATTCCAGCATGAAACAACATCGAAGCTTCGATGCGGTCTGCAAATCGAGGGGAATGGTGGCCAGGGGCGGAATCGAACCACCGACACGTGGATTTTCAGTCCACTGCTCTACCAACTGAGCTACCTGGCCGAACCAGCGCAATCGCCCGCTATGCCCGCATTGCGCGGATGGCGATCACGAACCGCGTATTAGACCGGCCACCGCGCAGACCGTCAAGCATTCGCGGAACGGTAGTACCTCAGCCCGAAGCCCCGGATATCCGTTCGCGCTGAGCGTAGCGGCCTTCACGCCGCGAAGTCGAAGCGCCTTGCCGCTGTCCTTCGACTTCGGCGCTCCGCGCCTACGCTCGGGACGAACGGGAACTCCAGTACAGCACTACGGCTCAGTCGATGCCCCACAAGGCCCGATCCAGATCATGATGGAGTCCGAACGCGCGCATCGGCACGCGGCCTCCGCGCACTTCGACACCCTCGCCGCGCAGGCGCCGGCATTGCTCGCGGAATCCCCGACTGCCGCGCGGCAACGCAATCGTGCCGTCGGAATGCAGTACGCGATGCCACGGCAACTCCATATCATCAGGAGTTTCCCGCAGTGCGGTACCGACGAGCCTGGCGCGTCCGGGAAGTCCGGCACGTGCCGCGATCTGCCCGTAACCCGCGACCCGTCCCGCGGGGATCGCCGCGATCGCGGCGTAAATGCGACGGTACCTCGGGTCCATCGGATCGCGCGACGTGCTCAGTGCAGATCCCCCTTCGCGTGCCTGCCGGACACCAGTCCGTAGATGCTGATGGCGAGCCATGCCAGCTCGAGCAGGAACGCCGGCAGGTTGAACGGCCCGAATACCAGCGACACCAGGATGCCGAGCGCACCCAGCGCATTCATCAGCTGGTAGACCATGGCGTCGCCGTGCAACCTGCGCACTTGCAACAGGAAAAACGCCAGCAACACCAGCAGGGTTCCCACCAAGCCGACGATCGTCGGCCAATCAAAATTGACAGTCACGCTCATGCAAGCCTCCGCGACGCGCGCCAAGCCTCAGGTGCACTGATTACCAGTAACCACTGGAACACTTTCAGGCAAATCGTTTTTGGAAAGTGGACGATCATCGAGGCTCGTCGTCCCCGCAAAGGTGGGGACCGGGCTTTCTTCGGCGGCACAGACTCAAGACCCTGGATTCCCGCCTTCGCGGGAATGACGGGGTGGGGGTGTTGCCTGTATTTCCGACGTCCGGGTCATGCGCCGTTGGCGCACCGCCTCGAAAAGCGCAATTCCCGTTGCCACCGACACGTTCAGGCTTTCGACAGCCTGTTTTGAATCGGCACCCGGCATCGGGATCCGTGCGAGATGATCGCACGCCTCACGCGTGAGCCGTCGCATGCCTTCGCCCTCGCCGCCCATCACCAGCGCGACACGGCCGGTCAGGTCGATGTCGTACAGCGACCCTTGCGCTTCACCTGCGAGTCCTGTCAACCACACGCCGGCATCCTTCAACTCGCGCAACGTACGGGCGAGATTGGTTACCTCGATCAACGGCACCCGGTCGACCGCTCCGGCCGACGCGCGCCGCACCACCGGGGTGATCCCCACCGCGCGGTCCCTTGGCACGATCACCGCCGCCACGCCGCCCGCCGCGGCGCTGCGCAGGCAGGCGCCGAGGTTGTGCGGATCGGTGACGCCATCCAGCACCAGGAACAGTGCGGCGTCGCCCGCGCCTTCCAGCAAGGTCACCAGGTCATGTTCAGACTTCGCCGCTGGCACCTCGTATTGCGCCGCGACGCCCTGATGGCGTGCGTGCCCGGAAACCTTGTCCAGCATCGCGCGAGGCCGCGTGTGAACGCGTACGCCAAGCCGCTTCGCCTCGTCCGCCAGCTCCGCAACGCGCGGGTTGTGGCTGCCCTGCTCAACCAGCACCTCGCGCACGCGTGAGGGGTCGTTGGCGAGTGCGCCTGCGACCGGATGGATGCCGACGATCCAGGTTTCACTCATTGCTCGCAATCCTGAAATGTAGGAGCCGGCCGGCGCGCAGCGCCTGCCCTTTCTTTTCCGGCGATCAATATTGCGGTTGCGACCGATCGCGCGCAGGGCGCGTTCCTACCTTTTCCTTGGTCTTTTAAAGGTCGCTGTACTCCGATCAGCTTCATCGCGCCCGGAAACCAGCCTGAAGTCGATCTTGCTGTCCTCCATGCTGGCCCGCAGCACCTGCACGCGCACCGCGTCGCCAAGCCGGAACACCGCGCCGGTGCGCTCGCCCTTGAGTTCATGGCGGCGCGCATCGAACTGGTAGTAGTCGTTGCGCAACTGGGTGATGTGCACCAGCCCGGACACTTTCGATTCGTCGAGTTCCACGAACAGCCCGAAAGACGTGACACCGGTGATGATGCCGTCGAACTCCGAGCCGACGTGCTTTTCCATCCATGCACACTTGTAGCGATCGTCGACATCGCGCTCGGCTTCTTCGGCACGCCGCTCGGTGCGCGAGCAATGCGCGGCCATGGTCGCCATCTTGCTTTCGGTATAAAGATACGCCGCCGGTTTGCCGCCGGCCAATGCGTACCGGATGGCGCGGTGCACCAGCAGGTCGGGGTAACGCCGGATCGGCGAAGTGAAATGCGCGTAGGCGTCCAGCGCAAGTCCGAAGTGTCCCTGGTTGGCGGGCTGGTAGCTGGCGAGGCTTTGCGAACGCAACAGCACGGACCGGAACAACTCTGCATCGGAACGATCCGCCACGCGCTTGAGCAACGCAGCGTAATCGCGTGGCCTGACCTCGGACAGCGGAGGCAACTTCAATTTGTACTCGCGCAGGAACGCAAGCAGGTCTTCGTACTTGTCCGCCGGGGGCGGCGCGTGCACCCGGAATGGCGCGGGAATTTTCTTCTTCGCCAGGAATTTCGCCGCCTGCACGTTGGCCGCGATCATGCATTCCTCGATCAGCTTGTGCGCGTCGTTGCGTTCGTGCGAACCCAGCGACACCACTTCGCCATGTTCGTCCAGCCGGTATTCGACCTCGCTGGTCTCGAACTCGATGGTCCCGCGCCGTTTGCGTGCCGCGGCGAACGCCTTGTACAGCGCGTGCAGGTTGTCGATGTGCGGCAGCAGCTTGCCCATGCCGCGCCGCGCTTCCGCATCGCGCTCGCCGATCACCTGCCAGACTTCGTCGTAGGTGAGCCGCGCGTGCGAGCGGATCAAGCCCTCCTGGAACTTCGAACGCGTCACTTCGCCCTGCGCATCGACGTGCATTTCGCACACCATGCACAGGCGCTCGATGTCCGGGTTGAGCGAGCAGATGCCGTTGGACAAGGTCTCCGGCAACATCGGCACCACGAAACCGGGAAAATACGCCGAGGTACCGCGCTGGTAGGCCTCTTCGTCCAGAGCGGTCTCCGGTTGCACGTAATTCGACACGTCGGCGATCGCGACGATCACCTTGAAACCACCGCCACGAGCGGGTTCGGCGTACACCGCGTCATCGAAATCGCGCGCATCGGCACCATCGATCGTGACCAGTGGCAGCTTGCGCAGATCGACGCGCCCCGCCTGCTCGGCCTTCGAGACCTTCGGTTCGATCGCTTCCGCCTCGCGCGTCACCGCCTCCGGCCACTCGTGCGGCAGGCCATGGCTGGCGATCGCCATCTCCACGATCAGCGACGGCTGCAGGCGCTCTCCGAGCACGCTGACGATGCGCCCGATCGGGCCACGCTGCAGCGTCGGCGGCTCGGTGATCTCGGCAATCACGATCTGTCCCGCGTGCGCGTTGTTGCGCGCGTCCGGCGGAATCAGGACGTCCTGGTGCAGGCGCCGGTCGTCGGGATCGACCACGGTCACGCCGTGTTCCTCGACCACCCGCCCGACCAGCCGCGGGGAGCGCCGTTCCAGCACCTCGCGGATCGCGCCCTGACGCCGCCCGCGGCGATCGACGCCCACCACCGAAGCCAGCACCCGGTCGCCGTGCAGCACCTGGCGCATCTGCGCGGGCGACAGGTACAAATCCTCGCCGCCTTCGTCGGGACGCAGGAACCCGTATCCTTCCGCGTTGGCCAACACCGTGCCCGCGAGCAGGCCGATCCGTTCGGCCGGCGCGAGCCCGCCACGACGGCTTTCCAGCAGCTGGCCGTCGCGCAACATCGCGCGCAGGCGCTTGTCGAGCGCTTCGCGCCGCTCCGGATCGTCGATGTGCAGGGCCTCTGCGATCGCGTCCGGACGCAGCAGGCTCCCGTGCTCGGTCAACAGCGCGAGGATCGCTTCGCGGCTGGCGATCGGGTGCCGGTAACGCTGGGCCTCGCGTTCGGCGTGCGGATCGACAATGGCGCCGGGAGCGTGCGTGGCTTTCCGGCTACGCGTGGAGGCCTTGCGGGACTTGGACTTGTCGGCACGGCGCGCGCGTTCCTGCGGCGCGCTGCCGCGTTTGTCGGCCTTTTTTTCCGGATGCGCCTTGCGGGAAGGGCGGGACGGTGGGCGGGTACGTTTGGGCATTGCGCCAGCGTCGCGGAGCGACGGCCCGAAAGCAAGGCCCGTGGCTGCAATCCACGGACCCTTCCCGCTGCTGCGGCCAGCCTTCCGTCAGGGCGCCTTGCCCGACTCGAGCTGCCGCACGATGGCCAGCGAACGCTCGACGTGCTGGTCGGGCGTGAGGTGATCCCGCTTCGACGAGAACGTCGCGACGATCTTGCCCGCATGATCGATCACGAACGTCGTGCGCGGCAGGAACCCGTGGGTCACGGGTTGCCCATGCACATCGGTCACCCCTTTTTGCGGCGGCATCATCTCGAGGCCGTAGGTGGCCGCGATCTTGCCGGCCGGGTCCGAGGCCACGGGGAACTTGCCCGCGCAGTACTTCGGGTCGGCCGAGAACACGTTGAGCCGCTCGATCGAATCGGCCGAAACGCCGATGATCGTGGCGCCGGCGGCTTTGAACTTGTCCGCATGGGTCGCGAAGGTGTGCGCCTCGAGATCGCAGCCGCCCGTATAGGCCGCCGGGTAGAAGTAAACCACCACCGGCCCCTTCGCCAGCGCCTGCTTCATGGAAAAGTTGAAATCCTTGCCCGCGAGACTGGCCGTCGCGGAGAAGTCGGGCGCCTTGGCGCCGGTCTCGAGGGCCGCCAGACCGGGCAGCGCCAGCAACGCGATGATCGCGCCCGCCACCATTGCACCAACGATTCGCTTGTTCATGGTCCAATCCTCTCGATAAGGAATACACGCTAGCACGAAGTGAGTGCCGTTTCAGGCGGGAATGGATGAAAGCGCCCCTGGGCGATTGACGCCAATCACGTGCGCGGCTATCGTACGCGGCTCGCTGGCGCTCCGCGCCGCGGCCGGACACCTGCCCAGGTGGCGGAATTGGTAGACGCACCAGCTTCAGGTGCTGGCGGGGGCAACTCTGTGGAGGTTCGAGTCCTCTCCTGGGCACCATTTCAAGATTCCGGCCATTCCCATTCATACCTGAGAATGAACTGAAACCCGCGCCAGTCGCGGGTTTTTTGTTGCATGGCGTTCCAAGGCATCCCATTGCAGCGCGGCATGCGTAGGGATACATTTGGGGATACGAGAAGACTTGGGCCTTTTTGAGCGAATTGGAAAAGGACCACCGTATCCCTAAGATAGAGTTTCGCCATGTCGAGACGGGCCCGCAGACTGACCGACGTGCGTATCCGGCAAGCCAAGCCGGGCGACTTTCCCTTGTGGGCGGGCGGAGGCTTGCACCTCATCCGGTCGGCGGCAGGGTCGCGCCTGTGGCGGCTCAAGTATTACCGCCCCATGGTCGCGAGAACCGGATCGGGTTCAGCTAGTACCCGGTTGTCTCCCTGGCCGAAGCCTTCCGGCTGCGGGATGCCGCCAAGCTCGCGCTTGCGAAGGGCATCGACCCGTCGGCGGAACGACAGGCATCGAGAAACACCGAACGCCGCAAGGTGCAGGCGACATTCGAGAAGGCCGCCGTAAGGTGGATCGAGGTCAAGCGCAAGGCATGGGCACCGGAGACCCTGCGCAAGGCTCAATTCGTGGTGGATACCTATTTGATCCCCGCCCTGCGCCGAAAATCCATCACTACGTTGACCTCGCAAGATGCAGCGGCCGTCGTGGAGGCGATCAACGCGCAGGCACCCCCCATCGCGGCCAAGGCGCGGCAGTATCTGGGCGGCATCGTGAAGCAGGCTATCCGCGACAACCTGCGGGAGGATGGCAAACTGTTGTCGCTCGAAGGCACGGTCAACAACAAGGCCAAGCACAGCATTCCGGCAGCGACCAACCCACGCGAAGTCGCAGCGCTGGTGAAGGCGATCGATGGTTATCCCGTTCCTGTCACGCGCGCCGCGTTGAAGCTCGCCATGCTGACCGCCATGCGTCCCGGCATCATTGCGTCCGCGCGCTGGGACGAAATCGATTTCGACAATGCGGAGTGGGCGGTTCCGGGGGAGCGCATGAAGATGCGTCACGCCCATATTGTGCCGCTGCAACGGCAGTCGCTGGCACTGCTAAGGGAACTCCAGATTTACAGCCTCGGACACGAATATGTGTTCCCTCCGCTGGCACGCCAGACCACGCCACACCTGCACCGCGATGCCCTGAGCGCCGCCCTGCGCCGCATGGGGTTTCAGGGCAAGCACGCCACCCACGGATTCCGGGCGATGCTGCGGACCATGGCCCGGGAACGACTACATATCGATGCGGACGTCCTGGAGGCCCAGCTCGCACATGCCAAGAAGGGCGAGGTCAATCGTGCCTACGACCGCACGACGTTCGGCGACGACCGTCGTCGCGTCATGCAGCAATGGGCCGACTACCTGGACAGCTTGAGAAGCGGCGCCAACGTCGTCCCACTGAAGCGCAAACATGCCTGACCGGTATCAGATGCGCAATGGGCGAGTATCGTGCCAGCGGAAAGCTTCAAACGGCATATAGAGAAAGCGCCACAGCAATAGGGGTTATTTGGAATGGCTGTCGAGATCGAGCGAAAATTCCTCGTGAAGGGTGACGGGTGGCGTCAAGGGCGCGGCGTCCGAATCAGCCAGGGCTATCTCAATCGCGACCAGGCGCGCACGGTGCGAGTTCGCGTGGCAGGTGAAGAAGCATTCCTCACGGTCAAGGGATTGACGACCGGAGCTACACGCGCCGAGTTCGAATACCCGATTCCTGCAGCGGACGGAAAAGAGCTACTGAAACTCTGCGAGCCGTCCACCGTAGAAAAGACTCGTCGGCGCATCCACGAAGGCGGGATGGTCTGGGAAGTGGACGAGTTTCTCGGAGGGAATGCTGGCCTGGTCGTTGCGGAAGTCGAACTGCAGTCCGAGGAGCAGCGTTTCACAAAGCCGGCGTGGTTCGGAGAAGAAGTCACGCAAGATCCTCGATACTTCAACTTGAACCGCCCCGGATGCGTTGCTATGGTTCCTGGTTGAGCGGCCGATTTCCGGCAAATCAACCGAGGCGCCGGCTGATTGCAGTTGGCCGATTTGCGACTGGCAACATGCGACCCATTGCAGCCGGTCGCTAGCGACTACTTTCGGCAAGAAGGGTTGGCCCATCGGAAGCAACGGGCATGCATCGACGCAACGGCGGGTACCGTCGATGTGGGCCACCACGTCGGAACTTACCGTTGCATCGCAGTCGTTCACCCGGGAGCTGGCTTACCTCACCGCGGAGCTGATCCGCATGACGTCTCGCTACGTCGGTCCGCCAAAGTGGAGATTTCCGACGGATTGAGCGC
>DASTIS010000116.1:0-2552 GCA_035717365.1 Rhodanobacteraceae bacterium | reverse complement strand
ATCCGCCGCATCACGTCGGCGAGGTGTTTCCGGTGCTTCACTTCGATCGCGAAGATCAGCGTCGCGGCCTGGATGCCGCGCTCGATGTACTTGACGTCGTCGATGTTGGAATTGGCCTCGGCAATCGCGGCCGACACGGTGGCCAGCACCCCGGGGCGGTTGACGACTTCGACCCGCAACTCGACGCGGTAATCGCCCTGGACTTCCTTGTCCCACCCGATCTCGACGCGGCGTTCGGGAAGCTTCGCCAGTTCGACCACATTCGGGCACTCGACGCGGTGGACGACGATGCCCTTGCCCGGCGAGAGATACCCGACGATGTCGTCGCCCGGTACCGGATGGCAGCAATTGCCGAAGCTAAGGATGCCGCGCTCCGCGCCGCTGATCCGAATCTTCTCGGAGCGATGCATCGCCGTGCCGATCACCGCCCCCGCCATGGCGGTCAACTTCGCTGCCACCTGGTCGGGCATGCGGTTGCCCAGCGCGATGTCGGACAGCAGATCCTCCAGCCGCCGCAGGTTGTGTTCGCCGAGGAAGCGATCCAGCACTTCGGGCGGGATCGCATCGAGGCTGGAACCTTGCGTGTCCAGCGCGGTTTCCAGCATGCGATGCCCGAAATCGATCGCATCTTCGTGCTGCAGGCGTTTGAGGTACTGGCGGATCGCCGCACGCGCCTTGCCGGTCACCGCAAAATCCAGCCACTGCGGGTTGGGTGCCGCGGACGGCGCGGTAATGACCTCCACGGTCTGTCCCGAAGCCGGTTGCGCGCGCAGCGAGGCAAGCTTGCCGTCGATGCGCGCCGCCACCGCGTGCATGCCGACATCGGTGTGCACGGCGAACGCCAGGTCCAGCGCGGTCGCATTCTTCGGCAGTGCCTGGATGTCGCCGGCCGGGGTGAACAGGTAGACCTCGTCCGGGAACAGGTCGACCTTGACGTTCTCCAGGAATTCCAGCGACGACGGCGTTGCCGCCTGGTTGTCGGCCAGGCTCGACACCCATGCCCGCGCGCGCGACTGCGCGCTGTTGCCCGGGCCACCCTCGGTCTTGTACGACCAGTGCGCCGCCACCCCGCGCTCGGCCACCGTGTTCATGTCTTCGGTGCGGATCTGGACCTCGATCGGCGCGCCGAACGGCCCGAACAGCACCGTGTGCAGCGACTGGTAGCCGTTGGCCTTGGGGATCGCTATGAAATCCTTGAAGCGGCCCTCCACGGGCTTGAACAACGAATGCGCCGAGCCGAGCGCCTGGTAGCAATGCGCGACCGTGTCGGTCACCAGCCGGACCCCGTACACGTCCATCAGCTGCACGAAGGTCTTGTGCTCGCTCTTCATCTTCGACCAGATGCTGTATGGCGACTTGATGCGGCTGACGATCCGCACCGGGACGCCGTCCGAGGCCAGTCGTTCGGCCAGCGCCCGTTCGATCAGCGCCATCGATTCCCGGCGGTTGCCCACGGTGCGCTGGATCCGCGAGGCGATGATCTTGTAACGGTCGGGATACAGGCTGCGGAATCCGAGATCCTGCAGTTCGCCCTTGAACGCATTCATGCCCAGGCGCGCTGCGATGGGCGCGTAGATATCCAGCGTCTCGCGCGCGATGCGGCGGCGCGCGTCGGGCGCCATCGCCGACAGCGTCCGCATGTTGTGCAGGCGATCGGCGAGCTTGATCAGGATCACCCGCAGGTCGCGGGCCATCGCCAGCAGCATCTTGCGGAAACTTTCCGCGTCCGCTTCCACGCGGCTGGCAAAATCCACGCGATCCAGCTTGGTGACCCCGTCGACCAGCTCGGTCACGACGGGGCCGAAGCCACCCTCGAGCTGGACCCGGGTCAGCCCGGTGTCCTCCAGCGTGTCGTGCAGGATCGCCGCGATGATGGTTTCCGCATCCAGGCGCAGGCCGGCGAGGATCGCGGCCACCGCCAGCGGATGGGTGATGTAGGGCTCGCCACTCTTGCGGCGCTGGCTGGCGTGGGCGTGCGCGCTTACCGCGTAGGCGCCGCGCACCCGCTCGATTTGCTCGGGGGGCAAATACGTCGCAAGCTGCCCGGCAAGCGCATCGATGGCCGCAGTCTCGACCGGTTCGGCGTGCGGCCGAGCCCCGTCGGAAACCTTTGATCTGGATCTTGCCTTGCGCTTGCGCATGCCCGCAAGCTAGACAGGCGGCGTGCGCGAGTCAATACGCGCCGCGTGCCGGGATTGCCACGGCGGACCCTGCGGGTCCGCATCCGTTACAACTCGTCGGCACCCTTGGCCATGTCCTCGTCCACTTCCGCGGCCGCCCATTCCAGGGCCTCGCGGTCGCGACGCTCGCGCTCGACGCGATCGATTTCGTCGATCGTCGGCATGTCGATGGTCTGGTCCGCGATTTCGCGCAGGGCCAGCACGGTCGGCTTGTCGTTTTCGGGATCGACGGTCGATTCGACGCCGTTCTCGAGCTGACGCGCGCGACGCGTGGCCATCAGGACCAGTTCAAAACGATTGTCGACCACCTTCAGGCAGTCTTCCACGGTGATGCGGGCCATGTTGTCGGTTCCGGTGGTGTCGCAAACCTCC
>DASTIS010000115.1:0-23166 GCA_035717365.1 Rhodanobacteraceae bacterium | reverse complement strand
GCGACGCCCAGCTGGGCGAGGATCTCGCCGATCTGGGGCGCGCCGACCTCGTAGTCCGACTTGGCGTCGAAGTACACCTTGTCGATGGTGCCGCCGGTGGTGATCACGGTCAGGTGCCGCATGGGATCGATCCTTGCCTGTCGCGGAACCGAAATTGTCGCAGCGTGTCAAAGCTGCGTCACGGATGGATGAGCGGAGCCAGACTGCACTTTCGGACGCAAGCACCCACCGGGAGCCGCCCGGATTCTTGCAGAAAGTGCACTCTGACCCCGGTTTTGCTGCGCACGTCGGCCACCCATGGCATAATCCGCTGTCTTTTGGGCAGATCCGCCGCCGCGCGGCCGCCCCACAACCGGGAATCGTACATGTTGCCAATGCTGTTTGCCGCCGCCGCGGCACCTGCCGCGCCAGGCGCGGCGCAGGGCGCCGAAAGCCTTTTCAGTTCGCCGATCATCCTCGTGTACGTGGTGGTCATCATCGGCTTCTACTTCCTTTTCATTCGACCGCAGTCGAAGAGGCAGAAGGAGCATCGCAAGATGATCTCGGAACTGGCCAAGGGCGACGAGGTGGTCGCCGCCGGGATCCTCGGCCGTGTCGAGAACGTCGGCGAGCATTTCCTTACCCTGGAAATTGCCGACAACGTGCAGGTCCGGGTCCAGAAGGGCGCCGTGTCGACCGTGCTACCGAAAGGCACGCTGAAATCTTCCTGAGGGCCCTTCCGGGTCCTGCCATTTTCGCGCCAACAGTTCTTCTTGACCCATGATCGACTTTCCCCGCTGGAAATACTGGCTGGTCGGCATCGTGATGGTGCTGGGTTTGCTGTACGCCGCGCCCAATGCATTCCCTCCGCAACAGGCCGTGCAGATTGTGGCCAACCGCGACGCCAAAGTGGATGCGGCGCTGCAGAAGCAGGTGGCAGCCGACCTCGACAAGGCCAATGTCCCCTTCCAGGACATTTCCATCGAAAAGGACCGGATGCTGGTGCGCTTCGACAACACCGAAGTGCAGTTGCGGGGCTCGGACGTCCTGCGCGTCGCGCTCGGCGACGATTACACCGTCGCGCTGAACCTGGCGACCACGGTGCCGCACTGGTTGCAGGCGATCGGCGGGCGGGCGATGCCGCTCGGCCTTGACCTGCAGGGCGGCGTTCACTTCCTGATGGCGGTCGACCAGGACGCGGTGCTGCAGAAGCAGCAGCAGCGCTACCTCGACGACGTCCGCTCGATCCTTCGCGAGAAGCAGATTCCCTACGACGTGGTGTCGTTGAGCGGCGACGGCGTGCAGGCGGTCTTCAAGACCGCGGCCGATCGCGACAAGGCTGCGGGCGTGGTCCGCACGGAAGACACCGACCTGAACATCACCGACAGCCGCACGACGGGCGGCGCTTATGCGCTGCATGCGACCATCAAGCCCGACGTCCTGCAGAAGCTCGCGCAAACCACCATCACCCAGAACGTTACTACCTTGCGCAACCGCGTCAACGCGCTGGGCGTGTCCGAGCCGCTGATCCAGCAGCAGGGCCAGACCCGCATCGTGGTGGAATTGCCGGGCGTGCAGGATACCGCCGAGGCCAAGCGCGTGCTCGGCGCGACCGCGACACTCGAATACCACGCCGACAATCCGGACGTGAATCCGCAGGAGGCCGCGCGCACCGGCAACGTGCCGCCGGATTCACGCCTCTATTACATGAAGGACGGCACGCCGGTGGTGCTCAAGAAGCGCGTGATCGTCAGCGGTGACGAACTGGTCGATGCCTCGTCGGGCTACGACCAGCAAACCGGCATGCCGAACGTCAACGTCACGCTCAATTCGGCGGGCGCCCGCAAGATGCTGGATTTCACCACCCAGAACGTCGGCAAACGCATGGGCGTGGTGTACATCGAGCGCACCCCGGTGGTGAAGATGGTGGACGGCAAGGAAGTCCACAGCTCCAAGACCACCGAAACGGTTTTGAACAATGCCGTGATCAACGGGGTGTTCGGCAAGAAGTTCCAGACCACCGGACTCACCCAGCAGGAGGCCCAGACACTGTCGCTGATGCTGCGCTCGGGTTCGCTGGCCGCGCCGATGGACATCGTCCAGCAGAGCGTGATCGGCCCCAGCCTCGGCCAGGACAACATCCGCAAGGGCCGCAACGCGGTGATCCTGGGCCTGGTGCTGGTCCTGCTCGCGGCCGCATTCTATTACAGGCTGTTCGGGCTCGTGGCCGACGTCGCGCTGGTGTTCAACCTGCTGATCCTGATCGCGGTGATGTCGGCGGTCGGGGTGACGCTGACGATGCCCGGCATCGCGGGCATCGTGCTGACACTCGGCATGGCGATCGACGCCAACGTGCTGATCTGCGAGCGCATCCGCGAGGAATTGCGCAACGGCTCGACGCCACTCGCCTCGATCCGCACGGGCTACGAAAAAGCCTGGCACGTCATTCTCGACGCCAACGTCACCCACTTGCTGGCGGCATTGGGCCTGATCACGGTCGGTTCCGGCGCGATCAAGGGTTTCGGCGTCACGCTGTTCATCGGCATTTCGACCTCGCTGTTCACCTCGGTGACCATGACCCACGCGATCACCGCACTGCTCCACGGCGGGCGCCACCGGAAACTCAAGACACTCTGGGTCTGACGACATGTTTGCCCTCTCCCCCGGGGAAAGGGTGCCCAATCGAGATGTAGCGGACATCCATGGAAATCTTCCACCACGATCTCAACATCAACTTCCTCGGCGCACGCAAGGTCAGCGTCACCATTTCGGTGATCCTGATGCTGGTGTCGATCTGGGCCATTACCGTGAAGGGCCTGAACTACGGCCTCGATTTCACCGGTGGCATCCTGATCGACGTGGCCTACGAGCGGCCGGTCGACGTCGGCGATGTGCGCGATGCACTGTCGCGGGCCGGCTTCGACCATGCGGTCGTGCAGAGCGTGGGCGGCACCCGCCAGATCTCGATCCGCCTGCAGCCACCCAAGTCGGCCGGGGGCAAGAGCCCGGACGAGGTGGCGGACCAGGTTTCCAAGGAGGTACTGACCGCCCTCGCGGCCCGCCACGCCGGCGTGAAGCTCGCCCATCCGCCTGATTTCGTCGGCCCCGAGGTCGGACAGGAACTCAAGATCAGCGGCATCTACGCGGCGATCGTGGTGATCATCGGCATCGCGATCTACCTGGGCATGCGCTTCGAGAAGCGCTTTGCGTTCGCGGCGCTCGTCAGCGAAGTCCACGACACCATCATTACCGTCGGTATCATCGCGCTGGTGCAGCGCGAATTCGACATGACCGTGCTGGCCTCGATCCTCGCGGTGGTCGGCTATTCGATCAACGACAAGGTGGTGGTGTTCGACCGTGTGCGCGAATTGTTCCGCCTGACGCGCAAGGCCGAAACGCCGCAGATCCTCAACCGCGCGATCAACAACACCCTGTCGCGCACCATCATCACCTCGTTGTTCACCGCGATCACGATGGCCTGCCTTTACCTGTTCGGCGGCGATGCGGTGCACGGTTTCGCGATCACGATGCTGATCGGCATCCTCGTGGGCACGCTCTCGTCGATCTTTTTCGCGAGCCCGATCCTGTTGTGGCTCGGCGTGTCCAAGAAGGACCTGATGCCGGTGACCAAGGACAACCCCGAGCTCGCGCGGCGACCGTAGGGCGGACAGAGGCAAAAGACGGCGCTGCGCCGGCCCCGTCTCCCGCGTCGATTGAAAGATTGCGGGTGAGCCAGCCGGGACCGCGCCCAGCGATGCACCCGCCGATCGTTGTCGTGCGATGCTCGGCAGGGTCGGGTTGGCACCTCCTGTCTACACGCAACGTTGCGGCGGCGAGGAAACATGCCCCGGAGCCGCAGCGGCGTGGCCTGGACGCCGATCCTCGACTATTCCTGCCCGACGCGCACGGTCAGGCTTTGCGCAGCGGTGCCGACCGGTCCACGGATGTCGCTCAGGACGGACACTGTTTCGCCGATTCCGGTCGGGCCGAAGTTGACACGGGTATCGAGGCCGACCCATCCGGCTTCGGGCTGCCGGATGAAGTGCACGGTGAGATCCACGTTGGCAAAGAACACGCTGCCGGGATGTTCGCGGACGACCAGTCCGTTGGCGGTGTCCACCAGCTTCAGGAAGCCCGCGACCGGCGGGTCGGATTCTCCCTCCACCAGCGGATAGCGGGTGCGGATCCAGCTTCGTCCGCGGCCGGGGCGGGCATCCGGTGCCTGGCGCGCTTCCAGCGAGTCGATGAAACCACCGCCCCAGATCGACGAAAACGCCAACGGGCGCAAGGCGTCGGGTGGCGGCAATGGCGCCCATTCGACGCCTTCCACCGGTGTCGTGTCGCTGGCCGCCAGGCGCCAGATCCGCGCGCGGATGCTCGTCACGCTGCCGTGTCGCATGCTGGCTTCGACCAGTTCGATCGACCGGCCCGGCCGCACCACGTCGACCTCGACAGAGAATTCACCGGAATGAATGACCCCCAGCACGTCGAAGGACGCGCGCGAGATCAGTTTGTCGCTCGGCAAGCGGCGCTCCACTTCGGCCATGACCAGGCCGGAAGCGGGTGCCAGGTGTTGTTCACCGGGTTGCCACGCACCCTGGGAATGCAGGGTGGAGACGAACCGGTCCGTGCCAAGGCGAACAAAAAACGCATCGGGATACGGCTCGCCGGCGTGGCCGAGATGCAGGTTCCTGGCAACGGACATCGGTCGAGTCTACTGCAGTTGCGCGAGCACTTTCGCAGCCACCGGGTTTGTCAAAGTGCGTACCAGGATTGGACCGGACCTGCTTCAGCGCAGCGTCAGGAAATCCGCGCTGACGGCCATGCGGACCGCGTCCAATCGCGGACGGGCGCGAGCGAGGGCGGCGAGCAGGGCGTCGCGGGTGGCTTCGGCTGACGCAATCTCGTCCGGGCGCACCGAGGCGTTGATGGCGGCGAGCGCGCGCAGACGTTCCACGCGCGCATCGAACACGGCGCGCGCCTGCGCCACGGCTGCTCCGGAGATGTCGTGCGTCCGTTCGGCAGCGAGCGCGTCGGTTTTCTCCAGCATCGGCGGGACGAGCTGCGACAGGTAGCGACGGTAACGGGAAATGTCGAGCGAGCGTTCGCGTGCGCGCGCGATGGAGTGGGGGGATGGCGTGTAGTCGCGGGGCGCAAGCCGCGAATCGACACACGTGCACAATGGCGTCGGCGGGAGAAAGCGCGGCGCGTCGAGGCGCACGTCGGCGATACATTCCAGCACGTACATCGATTCGAGCAACACGCTGCGCGGCGGCAACGCCGGATCCACCAGGAACGCCGCGTTGCCGTATTCGCCGGCGAGCAGCAGGTCGAAGGCGCCTTCGACAAGTGGATGGTCCATCCTCAACAGGTCGAGTTCCTCGCGCGCAAGAGCCAGCGCGCGGTCGAACGTCGCGCGACGCGGACCGTCGGCGAACCCGGGCAGGGCATCGGTGGAAAGGAATTCAGGGTCGAGCAGGAGACTGTCGTCACCGAGGTCCTCGACGTGGACGCCGAACGGTTCGAAGCATTGCTCGATCAACCCGTGGGTGGACTCGTCGCGATCGGCGCTGCGCATTGCTTCGAGCAGCGCCGCGCCGCCGGCGTGGCGGGCGGCGAGCTCCAGCAGCCGGTCGCGACCTTCGCGAATCGAGAGCGAGAGCTCCGCGTGCGCATTGGCCGTCGACGCGACCAGGTCGTCCAGCTCGGCATCGTCGGATTCGCCCCCCGCGGCGTGTGCGCGCGCAATGTCGACCACCCGGTCGCCGAACCGGCGCAGCAGTTCGCGGCCGTCGGCGGGACATTCGCGGAGCACCCGGGTGCCGTCGGCGTGCCAGCGCACCAGAACCTCCTGCGCGGTGCCGGGCAGCAATGCAACGTGCAGCACGACAGGGTGGTCTTGACCGATGCGGTCCAGCCTTCCGATGCGCTGCTCGATCAGGTCGGGATCGAGCGGCAGGTCCCACAGCGCGAGGCGGTGTGCGAACTGGAAGTTGCGGCCTTCGGACCCGATCTCCGAACACAGCAGTACGCGCGCGCCGTCGGACTTGGCGAACCAGGCCGCGGCGCGATCGCGTTGCAGCAAGGTCAGACCTTCGTGGAAGCAGGCCACGCCGGCGCCGGTACGCGTGCGCAGTGCGGCGTCGATGGCTTCGACCTTCGTGCGCGTCGCCGCAATCAGCAGGAACTTGTCGTCGCGATGCGCTTCGAGCAGCCGCAGCAGCCATGCGATGCGCGGATCGTTCGCGTAGTCGAGTGCCCGTTGCGCCGACGCGGCGGCGTGTACGTCGTCCTCGAACTCGGCGAGCAAGTCGTCACGCACGGTGGGTTCCAGCTGCCCGGGTCCGACCTCGATGTCGAGCTGGCGGCCGGAAAACCCGCCGACGTTCTCGCGGCGATTGCGATGCATCACGCGGCCGGTGCCGTGGCGGTCGATCAGCGCCGACAACAGCGCGTCGGGACTGTCGGGGTAGGCCGCGACCAGGGCCTGGAGCGCGGGATCGTGCGGGAAACGCTCGCACAGGTCGGTGCGCTGGATTGCCGTCAGCGGCTCGGCGGCAGCGATGCGTTCGGCGAGTGGCGACAGCTTCACGTAGCGATCGGCTTCGGCGAGATAACCGTCGAGGTCGTCGAAGCGGGCAGGATCGAGCAGGCGCAGGCGCGCAAAGTGCGCACGGCGTCCGAGTTGTTCGGGCGTGGCGGTCAGCAGGACGACGCTCGGCGCGATCCTGGCGAGCGCTTCGACCGCAAGATACATCGGGCCCGCGGCTTCGGGCGTCCATTCCAGGTGGTGCGCTTCGTCCACGACCAGCATGTCCCACCCCGAACCGGCGGCCTGGGTCGCCCGTTGCGGATCGCTGGCCAGCCATGCGAGCGATGCGATCACGAGTTGTTCGTCGCCGAACGGATTGGTGGCCGGGTCGGTGCCGGCAATGGCGGTGCAACGATCCTCGTCGACGATCGCGAAGTCCATCTGGAAGCGCCTGCGCAACTCGACGAACCACTGCACGACCAGCGCATCAGGCAACAGCAGCAGGACCCGCGCGGCGCGGCCGGTGGCCAGCATGCGTGCGATCAGCATGCCGGCTTCGATGGTCTTGCCCAGGCCGGCCTCGTCGGCGAGCAGCGCGCGCGGGTGCTCGCGTTCCATGCAGGCCGCCACGACCCCGAGCTGGTGTGGGAGGATATCGACGCGCGCGGACAGAATGCCCCAAGCGTCGGACCGGCGTGTTGCCGCGCGCGCCAGCAACGCCTGCTTGCGCAATTCGTAGTCGTGGGGCTTGTCGACGCGCGCCGAGATCAATCGCGCGTCGGCGTGCGAGAGCGACTGCTCATCGTCGAGCTGGCCTTCGGCGAGCTCGCGCTTCTCGCCCGAGTACACCAGCAGCCCGTCGCGCAGATCGATGCGCTCGACCACGAACGAGACACCGCGCCCGGCGACGCGTTGCCCGACCCGGAAGGTGGCGCGCGCGAGCGGTGCGCCGTGCGCCGAATAGTTGCGCACCACCCCGGACTTGGCGAACAGTACCTGGACTGCGCGATCGTCGGTCCGCAGCACGGTGCCGAGGCCGAGTTCGGGCTCCGCTTCGGAAATCCAGCGCTGTCCGGGGGTGTAGTCCATTGTGGCTTCGCGGTCGGGAAAGCCGCGTATTATCGCGCGTCGCGAGCCGCCTTGTCCGGTGATCGCCGTTCCGCTCGAAGCGGCTGTTCTGAAAAGTCAGGCCGGGGAGCTCTTTGCCATGGATGGCGGCCTTCAAGGCCCTTCTGGTCTTCACCAAGTGGCGCGGACCGGGCGATGCGGGAATTGGAGAGGCGGCGACCGGGGATGATCGCGAAGATCAGGTCTCCGCCCACTGCCTCAACAGGTTGTGGTAGACGCCAGCCAGTTGCCGGAGTACATCTGCATCGGCGTGCCCGGTTCCCAGCCGGCGAATGGCGGTATCGAGTTGCAGCAACGTGCGACGCCGTCCCTCGTCGCGGACGAGGCTCTGGATCCAGAAGAAGGCCGCCACGCGCGCGCCGCGCGTCACCGGTTCGACACGATGCAGGCTGGACGCCGGATACACGATGGCGTCGCCCGCGGGCAGCTTGACCTCGTGTGCGCCATAGGTGTCGTCGACGATCAACTCGCCGCCATCGTAGGCGTCGGGTTCGGCAAGAAACAGCGTACAGGCGATGTCGCTGCGCAGCTGGCTGCCGTCGGCGAGCGCCATGACCGCGCCGTCGATGTGGGTGCCGTAGGTGCCGCCGCCGGCGTACCGGTTGAAACGCGGCGGCAGGATTTTCACGGGCAAGGTGGCGGCGTGGAACTCGGGGTGACGCGCGCAGGCGGAAAGCACTTCCCGGCCCAGTTCCGCCCGCAGTGGAGAGGTGTCCGGCAACTGCTGGTTGCGCTTGACCTCGGCACCTTGCGGGCCCACGGTTTCGCGGCCATCGGTCCACTCGGCCGCCTCCAGTCTCGCGCGCATGCGTTCGGCTGCCGCGGTGTCCAGCACTTTTTCAATATGCAGCAGCATGGTCAGAGCTTGATGTTGAGGGTAAGCAAGGCCGAACGCGGCGCACCGGGGGTGTAGCGGTAACCGCTCTTGTTGATGGCCGCCACGTAGTCCTTGTCGAACAGATTGTAGACATTCAACTGCAGGCTGGCGTGGCGGTTGATGGTGTAGCCTGCCATCGCGTTGAACACCCAGTATGCCTTGACGTATTCGGGCGTGCCGATCGCACCGTCGTGGCCGCGCTGCATCTTGCCGGAGTATTGGGCGCCGACCCCGAGGATGAAGTGGTGCGGGAGGCGCCAGGTGCTCCACGCGGTGAACGCGCTTTTCGGTGTGTAGGCCAGCGTGTTCGAACCATTGGTCGCGGGTGCCGAGGACGTGGTGGAACTGCTGACGATGCCGCTGTCGGCGTGCGTATTCATCACCGTGTAGCCCGCGGTGACCGCCCAATGCGGCGTGATCTGGCCGACGGCGCCCAGTTCGATGCCCTGCACCCGCTCGCGGCCGATCTGGTAGTACTGCAGATCCACCGGATCCTGTACCACGAGGTTGGTGACCACGGTGCGGAACAATGCGGCGGTGAGCCGAAGTTGATCGTCCAGTACGTTCCATTTGGTGCCGACTTCGACCGTGCGGGCCTTCTGCGGGTCGAAGATCGGGTTGTCGGCGTTGCTGGCCGAGGCGCTGAACGCCAGGTTGTTGCCGCCCGGCGGTTCGCTGGACGTCGCGAAGTTGGCGTACACGCTGCCGTTCGCGGCGGGCTTGTAGACCAGCCCCAGCTTGTAACTCGAAAGATTGCCGTCCTCGTCGAGGTCCAGGCCGGGCACCGGGGTGCCGTCCGGCAGGGTGCCGCAGGCGGGGGTGCTCCGGCCGCCGCACGCCACCACGCTCTCGAAATCGGTGCTGTAGTGGTCGAATCGCGCCCCGGCCGTAAGCAACCAGTGTTCGCCGAATTTCAGGGTGTCGAACGCGTAGGCCCCGGCCGTGTCGGTGCGGGCGCGGCTCCAGGTGCCGGTGTCGCCGATCACGAGGCCCGTGGCGGTGTCCGGATCGGGGTCGTAGAGATTGGCGGGGGTCCAGGCGCTGTCGTCGAGTACGCCGAGGCCGCCGTTGGCCACTTCCTCGCGGGTCAGCTCGAAACCGGTACTGAGGTTGTGCCGGACGGGACCCGTGTCGAATTCGATCGTGAAATTGGCCTGGTTGGTGAGGATGCGGTTGGTCTGGTCCCTGAAGGTCGGATTGCTCCGGGCGAGGGTCCAGGTGGACGGATTGTCCGGGTCCGGCGTCAGCAGGCGATCGGCGTTGCCCATGAACGATGTCAACAGGTAGTCCTGCTCGGTGCGTCCCCAGCGCAGGGTGTCGTGCAGCGCCACGTTGTCGGAAAAGTCGTGGTGCACGATCAGTGTCGCCATGTCCGCCTCGACGTGGTCGTGGTCGGCATTGGTGCCATAGAAATTGGCAGGGTCGACCTTGCGCGCGTCGGACAGGAAGGGGCGCGTGGGGTCGGGCGTCGAATAGCCGGGCAACCCGATCGTGGGCACGCCGCCATCGGGCACATTGTTCTGCGTGACGTGCAGCAGGTCGAAATAAACGCGGGTGGGGGTGTCGAGGCCGAACGCGAGCGACGGGGCGATGCCCCAGCGATCGTGCTTCACGTCGTCACGACCGGGGACGCCGCTGTTCTGGCCCATCACGTTGAGGCGGAACGCGGCATGTTCCCCCAGTGCCTGGTTCCAGTCGGCCGTGGCGCGTTTCTGACTTGCGCTGCCGTAGCTCAGCGACGCGGTGGCCAGGCTGCCCGGCAAGGGCTGCTTGGTGACCATGTTGATCGCGCCGGTGGGCGTGGTGCGGCCGTACACGGTGCCGTCGGGCCCCTTGATCACCTCGACCTGCTCGGTGTTGAACACGTCGCGCGAAATGGAACCGAGGTCGCGTACGCCATCGACGAAAATGCTCCCGGCGGCATCGAAGCCACGCATGTAGATGGCGTCGCCGGTCGCGGTTCTGCCATTTTCGCCGACGTAAAAGGTGCCGACGCCGGGACTGTTGTGGAGCGCCTCGGTGAGTGTCGTGGCGCCCTGCTGCCGAATGATTTCGCTGCCGATCACGTCGATGGTCTGTGGCGTGTCCAGCAGCGGTTGGGTGAACTTGGATGACTGCACCTGATCGACCTTGTACGGGATGTGCCTGCCCTTGACCTGGATGGTCGGCAATTGGGTCGGCGCCCCCGCCCCCGCCGCTGCCGGAGCCGACGGCGCGCCTGCGGCCAACGCCGGAAGGCCCAGGGCGATACCGGTCATGAGGGTGGACAGGGCGAAGGGGTGCTGGCGGCAACGATTGCAGCCGTGTTTGCGACGCTTGATACCGGACATCGATCTGGATCCTTGCTTGATGCGTCGCAACGGCGGCCGGGGCCGCGGGCAATGCCGGTGAGCCGGCAGCGGCAAGATGCAGTCGCGCAACGACACGATGGGTGGTCTCGCACGCTCGCATCCTGGATACGAACGTGCTGCGCGGCTGATACTAAGGCAAATGCGAACGATTCGCAATACTGATTCGGACGCAATGAGCGCGCCGTCGGCGTATCCGGCTTGCGTGTGTCCAGGCAGGCGAAAAGCGCACAAAAAAACGCCGCACTTGCGTGCGGCGCCGAAGGTTGCATGGTGATCCGGGACTATATTTTCCCGAGTCCCGTCCTTTCCTACCAGATCTTCACCAGTTTCTTGCCGGTGTGCATCATCTTGTCGCCGGGCTTGCACTGGAACGCCTGCGAGAACTGCGGCATGTTGCTGGCCGCGGCGAAGGCGCGGATCTTGGCGGGTGCGTGCGGATCGGTGTTGATCAGCAGTTCGGTGGCCTTTTCGCGCGCGGTGCCTTCCCATACCCGCGCCGAACTGAGGAAGAAGCGTTGGTCCTCGGTCATGCCGTCGATCTTCTCGGCGGCTTCCTTCGGGTTGTTCTTCAGCGCCGTCTGCAGGGCGTCGTAGGCGATGTTGAGCCCGCCCAGGTCGCCGATGTTCTCGCCCAGCGTCAGCTTGCCCTTGACGTGCAGGTCGGGCTTGTCTGGGATCGGGGTGTAGGCGTCGAACTGCTTGACCAGCGCCGCGGTGCGCTCGTCGAACTGCTTCTTGTCCTGTGGCGTCCACCAGTCGACGCGGTTGCCGTGGCCGTCGAACTGGCTGCCCATGTCGTCGAAGCCGTGGCTGGACTCGTGGCCGATCACGAAGCCGATCCCGCCGTAGTTCACCGCATCGTCACCCTTGGCGTAGAAGAACGGGGGCTGCAGGATCGCGGCCGGGAAGTTGATGGTGTTGGTGGACGGGCTGTAATAGGCATTGACCGTCTGCGGCGTCATGTGCCATTCCTTGCGGTCGGTGGCCTTGCCGATCTTGCCGATGTCGTAGTGGTAGTTGTATTTCGACGCCGCCTCGGCGTTGGCGTACCACTTGCCGGGCTGGATGGTCAGGCCGCTCCAGTCGCGCCACTCGCCCTTGTCGGGATAGCCGATCTTGGGAAGGAACAGCGCCCATTTGTCGAGGGCCTTCTGCTTGGTCGCCTCGCTCATCCAGTCGAGGTTCTCGATGCGGTGCTTGAGCGCATCGCGGACATTGGTGACCAGTTGTTCGGCGCGCTGCTTGGCTTCGGGCGGGAAATACCTGGCGACGTACAGCTCGCCGAGGCCCATGCCCATCGCGTGGTTGACCCCACCGATCACGCGCTTCCAGCGTTCCTTTTGCTCTTGTTGGCCGCGCAGGGTCTTGTCGTAGAAGTCGAAGCGGTTGTTCTCGAACGCCTGGCTGAGGTACGGCGAAGCATTGCTGATCAGGTGGAACTTCAGGTACGCCTGCCACTGTGGAATCGGTGCGTTCGCGAGCAGCTTGTCGAACTCGGCGATGAACTTCGGCTGCGACAGCGAAAAGCCCTTGCCGATGTCCACGCCCTGCGCCTTGAAGAACTGGTCCCACGAGAAATGCGGGCTGACCTTGTCGGCCTCGGCCACGGTGACGAAGTTGTACCGGTTGTCGAGATTGCGCAGTTCGGTCGGCGACAGCGAAGCCTTGGCCAACTCCGTTTCGAACTTCAGGACGCCTTCCGCCTGTTTCTTCGCATCGGCTTCCGGCGTGCCGACCAGTTCCAGCGACTTGGCGACGTACTTGACGTAGGCGTCGCGGATGTCCTTGTACTTGGGACTGAGGTAATACTCCCTGGTCGGCAGGCCCAGTCCGCCCTGGTACACGTAACCGATCTGTTTGGTGGCGTCCTTGAAATCCGCGCTCGAACCGAAATCGAACACGTAGCTGTCGCCATTGTTGTAACTGGTGTTGATGAAGTCGACGATGTCCGCGGGGGTTTTCAGGTCGTCGATCCCGGCCAGTTGCGGCTTGATCGGGTCGTAACCGAGCTTGTTGATGGCGTCGGTGTCCATACCCGCGGCATACAGGTCGCCGAGCTTTTGCTCGAGTTCGCTGCCCGTATTGGCCTTGGCGTCCTGCGCGGCGTTCTGCAGGATCTGCTTCTGCTGCAGCAGGCTCTTTTCATGCAGGATCCCGAACGCGCCCCAGCGCGTCTGGTCGGACGGAATCGGATTGGCCTTGTTCCACTTCGCGTTCACGTAGTTGGCGAAGTCGTTGCAGGCGCTGTACTGTTCGTCAACGTCGAACGCGATGGGCTGGTCTGCCGGAATGGCGACGCTGGCGGCTGTCGTGGGCGCGGTGCGACCCGGCGCAGGCGCCGAGGCTGAAGTGGCGGGCGCCGGATTGGCCTGGTTCTGGGCCGTGTTGCTGCACCCGGAGACGACCAGGGCCGCGCCTATGGCCAGCGCGATCGGGGTCAGCGGAAGCTTTTGCATGAATGGGTCCTTGGATGTTGCGGGAGGGATTGCGGACGCGTACGGACGTGCTGCGCGAACTCCCGATTGTGCCAGCATCCACCCCGAATGGTGCAAGCCCCTGTCGAAAGTCATGCCCTTGTCGGCGGTGTCGCGTGTCTGGCGCGCGTGCCCGGGATCCGCATGTGGGTCTGCGCCGTCCCTGGTCGGGTTCGCTCAACGGATCGCGATGTTGGCGAGTTCGGTATAGGTCGCCGCCGGCCGCGCAAGGGTGCTTTGCATCAGCGCCACCGCTTCGAATCCAATTGCGCGGGGCGGCGGCGGCAGGGTGCTGAACGCGCAACCCGGGCGCAACCGCGCCAGGGTGACGTGGGCGCGAAAGTCGCGGGTCTCCGGCGCGAAACCGGCCTTGCGCGCGTGGAATTCGCATTCGCGGACCAGTTCGAGCAGGTGCGGCTCGGGTTTGAGTTCCAGCACCAGCAACCGCGGCCGGGCGCGGTTGGGCCAGATGCCGTAGCGTTGCGCGGCGATCGCGGGCAACCGGGGCGCCAGTGCCGGCAGCATGTGCCGGAAGTATTCGACTTGCGCGTGGCCCGATGTTCCGAGGAAGCACAACGTGAGATGGATCGCCGCGGGTTCGATCCAGCGCACGCTGCGCGCCGCGCCGGCGTGAGCGCGTTCCAGCGTTTCGCGGCAGCGGCCCAGGGCCTGCCGGCTGGTGGCGTCGGGAAGCAGTGCAACGAAGCAACGACTGCCATCGCTCGGGCCGGTCGCCGGGGTCGCGTTCACGATCCGGTGCGCTCGACGGGTTCGATCGAGTGCGACGATGCTCCCTCGACATCCGGCAGATGCTCGGGGCCGACTGCGCCACCGGAAACGACGAAAGCCATGGCCTGGTCGATGGTCCAGTCGGTCGCGATCACGCGATCGACCGGTACGAGTTCGAGGTAGCCGCTGGTTGGATTGGGCGCGGTGGGCACGTACACCGCGGCGACCTCGCGTCCGGTCGCGTCGCGGAACGTGCGGGTCACCAGGCCGACCGCTTTCATCTCGCGCGAGGGGAAGTCGATCAACACCACGCGCTGGGTGCCACCGGGTTTGGTGCGCATCAGGGCCATCAGCTTCTTGACCCCGACGTAGATCGTGTTGACCAGCGGCAGGCGTTCAATCAGGCGGTCGATGCGGCCGAGGAGACGCCGCCCGATCACGCGGGTGGACAACCAGCCGAGCAGGTACAGCGCGAGCAGGGTGAGGATGAACGCGAGGATCGACACGATCCAGTCGCGGTGCAACGCCGCCGCTGCCCCGGGCGCAGCGAGTCCGATCAGTTCGATGATGCCGTTGACCAGCGGCGCGCCCACGCCGGCGAGCAGCGTGAACAGGAACTTGAACACCACCCAGGTGATCCACACCGGGATGAAAGCGAGAAGTCCCGTGATCAGATACCGCTTGATGTGCAGATCAGGCTTGGTCACGGCGCGGTCCCCTCGGATGAGGCATTGTAGGCGAGGGCGGGGACGGGGGCACCCGCCGAGGCAGCGTGATTTCTTCCGCGCGCCGGCGAATCATGGGGGAAACGGATCGGGGTCTGGACGATGGCGGATCGGGAACGGCAACGGCGGCTCGAAGCCTTGCTGCGCGAACACCAGCGGATCGTGTTCAAGGTGGCCGGTGTGTATGCACGCAGCGTCCATGACCGCGACGATCTCGCCCAGGAAATCGCCGCGCAATTGTGGCGCTCGTTCGGCCGCTTCGACGAACGGCGCGCGAAGTTCACCACGTGGATGTACCGCGTCGCACTGAATGTCGCGATCTCGCACCTGCAACGGTCGCGGCGCTTCGGCGCGGCGCATTTCGAGCCACTCGATGCTGCGCACCTCGAGGTCGTCGCAGCCGCAGACGCGCCGCTGTCCGACGGGATGGAACGCGACCAGCGCCTGATCGCGCTGCACGGGCTGATCGCGCGCCTCGACCCCCTGAACCGCGCGTTGGTGCTGCTGTATCTAGACGACCGCAGCTACGCGGAAATCGCCGACGTGCTCGGCATCAGCGAAACCGATGTCGCGACCAAGCTCAATCGCATCAAGCAGAAGCTGCGCAGCGGGATGGCCTCGGCTGAGCACGAAGGAGTCAAAAATGGAACTCGATGAAATGAAACTGGCGTGGCAGGCGCTGGGGGCAAAACTGGAGCAGCAGCGTACGTTGAACCTGCAATTGATTCGGAATCAGGGGCTCGACAAGTTGCGCCGCGGGCTGCGACCGTTGGTGTGGGGGCAGTCGCTGCAACTTTTGACCGGCGTCGGGCTGGCAACCTGGGCGGTAACGTTCTGGGTGTCACACACGCAGGTGCTGCACTTGCTGATTTGCGGCTTGCTGATGCAGGGGTTCGGATTGCTGATGATCCTGTCCGCTGCGCGGGTACTGGAGCTGGTGCGTCGCATTGACCACGGTGCGCCGGTAACCGCTATTCAGCATCAATTGGCGGAACTGCGCAAATGGCGCGTCAGCGTCGAGGCACCCATCAACGCCCTGGTAGGCAGCTTCATCTGGATTCCCGCCATCGTGATGGCATTTGCCGCGCGCGGACTCGATCCATGGTCGGCCGGTTTGGGGCGGTGGACGGTACTCAGCGGTGTGGCCAGCCTCGGCGTGGTGGCCATGGCTCTGTGGCTGGCACGCCGGCTGGGCTACGGTCGCAATTTGGAAAACCATGCTGCGGGGAGCAGCGTGCTCGCGGCAAAGAGCGCCCTGGACGAAATTGCGCGCTTCGAACGGGAATGAAAAACCGGCGCGACTTGCGTCGCGCCGGTTGATGGTGAAGCGATGGATCGTGGCGGGGCTTACTTGCCCTGGTTGTGGGTCGACTCGATGAAGTGCGAGACGTCGTCGTGGAGTTTCTCCAGCGACGGGATGTGCGCGTACACCATGTGGCCCGACGGATAGAACGCATAGGTGATGTTCTTGCGCAGGCTTTCCGGGATCGGCAGGTGCTGCTCCTCGTAAATCGCCGCGTAGAACGGCGTGGCGAGGTCGTAGAAGCCACCGGTCAGCATCACCTTGAGGTTCGGGTTGTACTTCATCGCGGCGGCGAGGTCGCGCATCACGTTGACGTTGGGCCACGCGAAATGCATGCCGGGCTGCTTGTGCTTGAAGTCCCAGTGGAAATCGTCGGCGCCATACACCGAAGGCCTGTATTTCATGTCCTTGCCGAACTTGAGGTCGCTGCGGACGTAGTCGTTGAAGGCCGACACGTAGGCCGAGCTGATCGCCGCCGACTGCGGGTCGTAGTCGGATTCCTTGCCCAGCGGATCCATCGTCGGACCGGAGAAGCGGGTGTCGAGGCGGCCGGTGGTGGTATTGGTGCCGTTCTGGAGTTCGTGCTCGAACATGCCGCCGGTGACGCGCAGGTCGGCCTTCATCAGGTATGCGACGGGCAGGCCGGTGAAGTCGTGCAGCTTCTCCGCGATTTCCTTCTCCTTCGCCTGGCTCAGGGTGGAGCCGGCGAACAGGGCCTGGCGGTAGTCGGTCTTGGCGAATTCGATGACCTCGTGCAGCAGCGGTCCCAGCTTGGCGCCTTCGTATTTCGGCAACTTGTGGTGGTACCACGCGGTCGCGGCGTAGGTCGGCAGCGCCAGCGCGTAAGGCAGGTCATTGCCCGGATCCATGTCCGCGCCGTCCACGCTGGTGCCGAAGTTCAGGATCTGCGAGAGCAGGATCACGCCGTTGAGGTCGATGTTGTCCTGCGTTTCGAGGATGAACGACAGTACCGCGGAGCGCGTGGTGCCGTAGCTTTCGCCGAACAGGTACTTGGGCGAATTCCAGCGGTCGTACTTGGACAGGAACCCGGTGATGAAGCGCGAGAATGTCTGCGCGTCGCCGTCGATGCCCCAGATCTTCTTGGCCAGCTCCTTGCGGTCCTTGGCGCGCGCGGCCTTGTCCTTGCCTTGCGGCAGCAGGCGCCCGAAACCGGTGCCGGGCATGTCGATGAACACCAGGTCGCTGGCATCCAGCAGGCTGTAATCGTTGTTGACCAGCTGGTACGGGGCCGCCGGCGTATGCGAGTCGTCGCTCGTGACCACGCGCTTCGGACCCCACGCGCCCATGTGCAGCCATACCGTCGAGGAACCGGGGCCGCCGTTGTAGATGAAGGTGATCGGGCGCTTCGAAGCGTCGGCGCCCTCCTTGAAGTACGCGAAGTAGCTCATTGCCACTTCCGGCGTCGATTCCTTCGCGCCGGTGCCGTCGATCACCAGTGTTCCGGCGACTGCCTTGTAGCTGATCGACTTGCCTTCGACGGTGACGGTTCCATTGGTGGTGGACGACATCGGCTTGGACAGGCGCTGGACCAGCGTCTCGCGCTGGCCGTTGCCGTGGTTGCCGCCGGACTCGGCCTGGGATGTGCTGCTGGAACTGGCCGGTGGTGCGGCGAAGGCGGGAACGCTGCACAGCAGCAGCGAAGCAAGGGCGACGGCGAGACGATTGGATTTCATGGACGCTCCCGGTGGTCTGGTCGAATTGAAGCCCGAGCGCCGTGTGGCGCGCAGGAGCCCCGGAGTATGCGCGTGGCTGTGCCAATCGTCATACCCCACAAGTCATGGATCCCGAGTGCTCGCCGGAGACAACCCGCACGTTTCGGCAGGTTGGGCTGATCCGGGAATTGTTTCGGGAGAAGCCCAACAAATGTCGCGTGCGTTGGATGTCGTTGGGCTTCGCTGGGCCCGGCACCAACCTGCAAGAACCCCGATATTGCTTGCTGTTTGGCTTCGCTGCGCTCAGCGCCAACCTGTAAAAAGCACCTGACGCTGCGACGGCTTATCGATTTGCGTTCGCAGCGGGGGGCGCCGGATGCGCGGTATCGATCACGCGCACGACGCGGAATCCGACGTTGGTGTAGCCGACGTCCCTATCTGCGGTGCCCTTGCGTCCCAGCGGGGTCCGGCGGCTGCCGTCACGCCAGGACAGTCCGCGGAAAACCCGCGCGCCGGCGCTGCCGCCGGCAAGCCATTCGCTGACATTGCCGTACAGGTCGTAGGCGCCGACACCGCTGGGCGCGTAGTACCCGACCGGCGCGGTTTCGGCCGCGCCGTCGCTGCACGACAGGCGATCGTTGTCCATGACGCTCTGGCGGCTGACGTCGTCGACGTTGCCGAGTTGACACGGATCGACTTTCGGGATGCCGTGCGCGGCGCGCAACCATTCATTGTCGCTGGGCAGCCGGTAGGTTTCGCCGGTGCTGTTGGACAACCATGCCGCGTAGGCGACGGCGTCGTTCCAGCTCACGCATATTGCCGGATGGTTATCGCCCTGCGCGAAGCCCGGATCCTCCCAACTCAGGCTGCGCAGCCGCGAAAACGGGTTGTAGGCTTCCAGGCACCTCGATGCGGGGCGGCGGGTCGCGCGCGCGAATACAGCGTAATCGCCGCGGGTGACCTCGACCCGTTCGATCGCAAAGGCCGGCGCGCTGCCCGAGGCCGGCACGTAGACGAGGACGGGACCACCGGAATCGCGCAGGCGCGCACCCGCGAGGGGTGTGGCCGCGCGTTGCTCGGCCTCGGCCAGATCAAAGCGCGCGGGATAGGTTGCGGGCAACGCTTCGGCGAGAGGTTTCAATGCGGCCATCCGCGCGGCGTCACGCTTGTCTGCGGCCGCCACCATGGCGCCGCCGACCTGCCTCGCGAACGCGACGCGGTCGGTACGCCAGCTCCGGCGTGCCATGCGGCCGGCGTGCGTCGCCAGCAAGTCGCATTGCTTCAACAGGGTGAGCGCTCGCGACACCTGCCCGCGCCGCCATGCGTCGGCGAGTTGGCGGCGGACCGTTCCAAGCATCGCGTCGATGCCGGAGGTCGCGGCCTGATTGCCGGGATCGAGGAACAGCGCGGCCAGATACTGCTCGGCGGCGTTGTTGTCGGCGGGCGAGAACAGATGGCCACCGGCGCGCAGCGCATCGGCCTGCCTGATCAAGGCATACGTACGGCTCTCGATCGACGCGGCAGTGCTCGCCGCGACGGGCGTTGCCGCCTGCGGCACGGGAGCCGCGGCCGCGGGTTTGGCCTGGATCGGTTCCGGTGCGGAGCCAATCGCCGCGACCGGTCGCGGACGCGGGCCCCAGGTTGCCCATGCCGCCACCGCCAATACCAGCGCTGCACAGAGCGCGGCAACCGCCATCGTCCGTTTGGACGTGCGCAGGCGGGTGGTGATGGCCGTGGTGCCGCCACTCGTTCCGCGGCCGTCGATCGGGGACAGCGCGTCCGCCATTTCCTGTGCGCTCTGGAAACGTCGCTCGGGGGACTTGGCCAGTGCCTTGTCGATCCAGGGTTGCCAGGCGCTCACCATGGGCGGCAACCGCGGAATTGGCTGTTCGATGTGCGCGACGGCCGTGGCCACGGGATCCTCGCCCTGGAACGGCGGGGCGCCGGTGAGGAATTCGAAGGCCACGATGCCGATGCTGTACAAGTCGGAACGCTGGCCGGGGGCGTCGCCGCGCGCCTGCTCCGGACTGAGGTACGCGGCGGCCGCGGAATGTCGCAGCCCCAGTTCGCCGGCGCACCGTGCAATGCCGAAATCGGACAGCCGTGCTTGCCCGCGCTCGTCGAACAACACGTTCGACGCCTTGATGCCGCCGTGCACGATGCCGCGTCCGTGGGCATGGCTCAGCGCATCCAGCAAGGCACGCAACACCGCGGCGATGCGTAGCGGTTTGGTGCGCAGGGTGTGGCGCGACAGCTTGGCGCTCAGCAGGTATGGCATCGAATGGAACAGTCGGCCATCCGGGGTGCGGCCGATCTGGTGGATGTCGACGATGTTCGGATGCGAAAGTCGCGCGTTCGTCCTGAGCAGTTGCTCGAATCGCGCCACGGCGTGATCGTCCATCAGGCGCATCAGCTTGACCGCGACCTGGCGCTCGAGTGAACGCTGCATGGCTTCGTAAACGGTGGCCACGCCACTGGTGCCGACCGGGCGTACCAATCGGTAGCCCGGGACTTCGACTCGGCGAGGCTTGGCGTCGTTCATGGTTCGAGTCAGGACGATACCCGGCGCAGGGATGGCGGCTCACGCGCCGCGGGCGTCGTGTGCACGGGGGCCGCTGCAACTATCGTACGCCCCTGGTCGATGTCTGGCTGCAACGGCCGTATTCCAGGATGCATCAAAGGTGCCAGTTGGCGCCCGTTGGCGGCTTGCGCGCATTCACGACGTCAGGCGAAAGGTCGCCGCGCGCACGATGGCGGCCGCGGCTCCGGGCCGGCAGGGTCCGCGACGGTGCTCAGAACAACAACGAGGACATCTTGCGGCGGGTCGCGGCGACCAGCGTGTCGTCGTCGACGATCCGGAAGGCATCCAGCAGCCGTTTGCGCGCGAGTCCGTCGTTCCAGCCGCGGTCGGCCGCGAGAATCGCCAGCCAGTGCTGCATCGCGTCGGCGGCGTCGCCGTCCAGCAACCGCCGCACGCCCAGGCCGTCGTGGGCATCCAGGTCGCGGGGATCGCGTTCGACCCGCGCGAGCAGTTCGTCGGCGGCGGGAATGCCGGCCAGCGAACCGTGCAAGGCGAGCAGGGCAGCGAGCGCCCTGGCACGATCGTCCTCGGCCAGTTCGACCGGCAGTGCATCCAGGCTGGCCTGTGCGTCCGCGGTGTCGCCGGTGCGTGCGCGCGCCAGTGCGAGGTCGAGTTTCACGGCGGCGTTGTCGGGATCCGCGGCCAACGCTTTTTGCAGGCGTGCGACGGCGGCCTGCGGAGTTTCGGCAGGCGAGGGCACGTCGTCGTCGGCTTCCTGCGCCGGCGCCTCGATGCGGGCGGCGGGCTCGATGCGGTGTCGCGTGAGGAATTCGCGTACCTGCGATTCCGGTAGCGCCCCGGAGAACGCGTCGGCGATCTGGCCATCCCGGATCAGTACCACCGTCGGGATGCTGCGCACGCCGAACATCCCGGCAAGCTGCTGTTCCTTGTCGCAATCGACCTTGGCGAGGCGGAACGCGCCGGCATATTCGCCGGCGAGTTTTTCCAGGATGGGCCCGAGCGTCTTGCACGGTCCGCACCACGTCGCCCAGAAATCCACCAGCACCGGTGTCGTCAGGGATGCCTGCAGCACGTCGGATTCGAAGTTGGCTTCGCCCGCCTCGAACACGAAGCTGTCGGCCGGTGCGGCACTATCGGGCTTGGGTCTGAAATTCATGGGCAATCGGAGCGTTCTGTTTTTGCTCGTCATCCCGGAATCGCGAATCGATATCCGGGACCCAGTGACTTGCCTTCAAGACATGCGCAAAGGTCACTGGGTTCGGGCTTCCGCCGGAATGACGAGCGGGGTTGCTCAAACTTCCTGTTAGGTGGTGGCCGCTGCCTCACATTCCAAGGCTGGACTGCAGCGCGGCCGGCGTGGGCCTGTCGTCCTGCTTGTACACGGTGCCCGCCTTCATCACGAAGTCCACCTTCTTCATCACCGAAATGTCATCGAGCGGGTTGCCCGGCACCGCGACCACGTCGGCGTACTTGCCGGCGGTGATGCTGCCGAAATCCTTCGAGTGCTTGAGCAGGGTTGCGGCATGCGTGGTGGCAGCCTGGATCGCGTACATCGGCGGGATGCCCGCTTCGGTCATGTACACGAATTCCTGCGCGTTCTCGCCGTGCGGATACACGCCGGCGTCGGTGCCGAACGCGATCTTCACGCCGGCCTTGTACGCCTTGCCCGCGGTGTCCATGATCCTCGGTCCGACTTCGAGCGCCTTGCGCGCAACCTGCGGCGGGTACCAGCCTTCCTTCGCCTTGGCCATCACGAACTCGCCGGCGATGATGGTCGGCACGTACCAGGTGCCGTGCTGCTTCATCAGCTTCATGTCCTCGTCGTCCATGAAGGTACCGTGCTCGATTGAATCGACGCCGCCGATAACCGCGCGGCGGATCGCCTCGGCGCCGTGCGCGTGCGCGGCCACGGTGAAATCGTAATCGTGCGCAGCCGCGACCACGGCCTTTATCTCTTCGATCGTCATCTGCGGATTTTCGGAACTGGATGATTCGTCCAGCACGCCGCCCGACGGCATGATCTTGATGAGATCCGCGCCGTCCTTGTAGTGCTGGCGCACCGCTTTCCACGCGTCCGCGGGCGAGTTGATGATGCCGTCCTTGGGACCCGGGTCGCCCTGCAGGTCCAAGCGGTAACCGTCGGTGGGGTCGGCGTGACCGCCGGTGGTGCCGATGAACTTGCCCGCGGTGAAGATGCGCGGGCCCGGCACTTCGCCCTTGTTGATCGCGTTGCGCAACGCGATCGAGGAGTTGTCGCTTTCGCCGAGGTTGCGCACGGTGGTGAAACCCGCCATCAGCGTGCGCCGCGCGAAGACCGTGCTTTCGATCGCGTAGTCGGCCGGATTCAGCCGGAACTGTTCGCTGTAGGTGTTCCTGTTGAATTGCGAGGTCAAATGCGTGTGCGAATCGACTAGGCCCGGCATGCAGGTGTCGTTGGCGGGCATGTCGATCACCGTGGCGCCGTCGCGATTCACGGCGCCCGGCACCACTTCCCTGATCCGCTGGCCCTCGACCACGATGCTGGTCGCACCCAGCATTTTCCCGTTGACCGTGTCGATCACGTGTGCGCAGTGGATGACTGTCAACGCGGGCGCGGGCGCCGCATCCGCGGTCGGCGCTTCGGCTGCCTGGGCGGTGGCCATGGTCAACGCGGCGATCGCAACCGCCAGCGGGAATTTGCGGAACCCTTGAATGCGCATGGTGCCCCTCGGGTGTGATGGAAGCCCGGCATCATAACCACACCGCGAAGGGTTGTCGCAGGCCACAAGTTGCAGCATCCTGCGTGCCGCCTGCAAGTTGGAACTGATTTCGTTCGCGTTGGGCGTAGCGGACAAAGCGGGCGGAGTCGAAATG
>DASTIS010000114.1:0-5023 GCA_035717365.1 Rhodanobacteraceae bacterium | reverse complement strand
CCGTTTTTCAGCAGCTTCACGGAGCCGTTCGTGGAGTGGGGCCAGCGTGGCCTGTTGAAGGGCTTCACCAGGATTCTGATCCCCGACGTCGAGGACGACGGCGGCTTGTCGGGCTGGCTCGGCCACGACCCGCGGTTCGATTGGGGCGACGGCAGGCTGGTCTATATCGGTCCGCTGTCGAGCGTTCCGCGCATGCAGGTCGACCAGGACATCGACGTGTTTTTTTCGGTATCGGGGATCGAGCCGCAACGCGGGTTGCTGGAAGGGCTGGTGCTGGAGACCCTGCCGCGGCTGTCCGGCAAAATCGTCGTGACGCTGGGCCGTCCAAAGGACGATGGCGAACGTCGTGATATCGCCGGCGCGACGGTCTACGGCTACCTCGATCGCCAGCGCCAGGCGGAAATGCTGAACCGCGCCAGGCTGGTCATGACGCGCTCGGGCTACACGACGCTGATGGAACTTGCCGGGCTGGGCAGGCGGGCGCTGTTCGTGGCGACGCCCGGCCAGAGCGAACAGGAATACCTCGCCCGATTCCACCGCGAACGCGGCCATGTGTGGTCGGTCGAGCAGAAGCATCTCGACATCCCGCACGACCTCGAGCGGGCGCGTGCGACCTCCGGGATACCGCGCATGGACATCTCCGCTTCAGTTGGAAACTTTCTTGCGGCGATCGCTTGACGAGGCGTCGCGGGACGACGGCATTTCACGCCACATCGATGCGACCAGCGGCAGGCACAGCAGCCAGATGGCGCCCGTCCACACGATGCGGAATCCCAGCATCATCGCCAGTCCGTCGGTGTAGCCGATGCCCCAGGCACGCGCGACCACCATGCCGAGCAACTCGACGGTGCCGATCTGGCTGAGCAGGCCTACCCCGACCAGGATCACCGCAAGCGAAAACACGTAGATCGTGGCCGCGGCAAGAAAGTCGAGGTGCTGCACCTGCATACCGCGGCCGACCAGCCAGAACGCGACCGTCAGCGCGCCCAGATACACCGCGGCCAATACGAGGCTGACCGCGATCGTCCATGGCGTACAAAGTTTGCGCAAGCCGTCCAGCATCTCGACGCCGCCATGCACCAGCTTCTTGACCCATGTCCTGTGCAGCCGCCGCTGCGCGAGTTTGCGGGCCTTGTCCTCGAACAGCAGGGCGCTTGCCACGACCAGCACGTACAACACCAGCACCGCGACGGCGACCCAACGGACATCGTCCCAGCCGGGCACGCCGAGGACCGCCAGGAACAGGAACACGGTGGCCACCTCGACCAGCAGCATCATGATGGTCGCGGCGGAGCTGCGGCCGACATCCACGCGGCGGGCCGCCGACATCACCCAGTTCTGCGAAAAAAGTCCGAGCGGCAGTGTCACCGTGAGCTCGCCGACCGCGAAGGCAAGCCAGAACGGCCGTGCCGGGATGCGTACCCCGATCCGCGTGAGCATCAGTCGAAGTTGCACTGCCTTGCAGCCGAGGTAGACGGCCGCCGCGGCGAGCGAAATGCCGAGAATCCAGAGCGGCAACTTCACGAGCCGGGCCACGACCTTGTTCACGTCGCCGAGGCTGAGCGCGAACACCAGCAGTGCGGCCGCCAACAGGACCGGAAGCACCACCTGGGGTTTGAGCACGCGTCGCAGCCATTTCAGCACTTTCAGCATGGCGCGAGACGTTCGATGTCGGGTACCAGGCCCGAGAGCGCGTTGTCGAGATAACGCGTGGTGTTCACGGGGCGGCGCCAGCCGGGCGGCGCATCGCGTCGACAGGTGTTGCGATAGAGGCTCCCCTCGCGCTGGACCAGCCGTTTGCGCGCGAGCCAACGCAGCCGGCGGGCGGCGAGCCTGCGGGCAGGAATGCGCGCGAACAGCGGATCGAGCGGGACACCATGCTCCGCCAGGGCGCCATGGGCATCCTCCAGCCATCGGGCAAGGTTGGAAGCCGTGAAGCTCGGTGGCCCGTGCCGGAGAAATCGCGCCAGCAGGTGGCTCGGTGTGATCGTCGCGACGGCAACGATGGCGCGGCGCAATTCGGCATCGAAAGTGCGGCGACACGCGGAAGTATCGGCGCGAAATGCGCGGCCCGCCCGGATGACCACCCGCGACCGTCCGGGGGCGAGGGTGTCGTAGCCGAGCGCGATCGGTTGAATCCAGGGCGCGGATTCGGCCATGCAGGCGAGACGGAAAAATCCGTCCCGGATACGGCTGAAACAACCGTCCATCGAGACCGTACCTTCCGGCGAGAAGTACACGCTGCATCCGCGATCAAGGTGTCGCGCGAAATGCGCGAGTTGGCGATCGACCGTCGCGCGAAAACCCGGCGCGATCGCGGCGCGCGCGTCGGGTCCGAGCCTGCGAAGTCCCCACCATCCCTCCAGCGCGTCGTCGGAGCGCTCGAGCAGCGCGCGTACCGGCAGGTCGCCTGGTGAGACTGCGGCTTCGCGCTGCCCGCGCGCATTCAGGAGCGACCCCGCATCGTCGTCGCCGAACCCTTCCTCGACCAGCAAGTGCAACGCTTCACCCAGGGTGAATTCGCGCACTCGTCGCATGGGTTCGGTGCGGCCCAACGGGAAAAACCACGCCAATGAGATCCACCGCAGGAGGGCAGGCAGCGGCCGGGGCCAATGCACGGTGAGCCGCGCCAGGATGCCCGGGCGGAACAGGTCCTCGCGGGTGGCGTAGAAGGGCAGCGGGTTCAGGAAGCGGAGGCCGCGTCGACGTATCAGCACCGTGCCGAGCATGGGGCCGTCCACGTCGCGCTGGTGGTTGGAGGCAATCAGCGTGCCCGGTGCCATCCGGAAATCGGGAGGCATCAGGACTTCGCGGCGGTAGACAGCTTCTATTGTCAGGTCGAACCCCATTTTCAGCAGCCAACTGGCGATCGGGTGCGCATCGACCTCGGGATCCGGCAGTGCCTGCGGCACGCGGATGGACGATGCGGCCCGCGCCTGACGTTGCATTTATCCTTCCCCACGCTGGTAACGCCGACCTTTCCACACCGAGCGCGTGCCGGCAAGCGCGCGCCACGCGGAGTACCAGGTCGCGGACAGGAAAAACGTCGCCGTGAGCGGCAGCAGCAAGGCAGTCAGCGGATTGCGCCGGTAGTACATCAATGTCGGCAGGTAGCAGACCGCCATGGCGAGCCAGGCCAGCAGGCCGACCGCGCGCGTGCCCGGATCCGGACCGAATGCGAGCGCGAGGACGGGGATCCAGAAGGCCAGGATCAGCAACCCCGATGCAGCGACGGTCAGCAGCACCGATTCGCGCAACTGCACGAATGCGGTGCGTGCGACCATGTGGGCGATGTCGCCGAGGTTCGAACGCCGCAGGCTGACCGCGCCGTGGCTCAGGCCGATCCAGCAGCGATGGCCGGCGCGCTTGACGTGCCGCGCCAGGGTGCAGTCGTCGATGATTGCGCTCCGCCACGCAGCGAAACCGCCGGCATCGGCGAGCGCCTTGCGCTCGATCAGGATCACGCCGCCCGCGGCGGCGGCGATCCGGCTGCCTTGGCGGTTGGCCAGTGCGAACGGATACAGCAGCTTGAAAAAATGCACGAACGCCGGCAGCAGCCAGCGGGCCGCGGCATTTTTCCAGCACGGTTCGGCGCACACCGACACCAATGCGAAACCCCGGTCGGCCTTGCGTTGCAATGATCCAGGCATGCCCGGGGCGAGCCGGATATCGGCGTCGAGCAGCAGTACGCGCGCGGTTTCGACGTGTTCGAGGCCCTGTTGCAGCGCCCACAGCTTGCCGGTCCAACCGGACGGCGGCGGCGTACCGGCAATCACGTCGAGCCTGGACAAGCCGCTTGCGCGCGCGATGGCTGCGGTGGCGTCGGAAGATTCATCGTCGATGACGATGACCGGCGCATCCGGTGCCGCCACCGACAGTGCGCGCAGGGTTTCGCCGATCACGGAAGCCTCGTTGCGGGCCGGGATCAGGACCGTGAAATCCGGTGCACCCGGCGATGGCGCGGGGCCGGCTTCCAGCCGTTCCCGGCACAGCCACGGCGCCCACGGCGCCACCAGCACCACGATCCACAATGCGAACGCGGCGGTAGCGAGAATCAACATGTGCAGTTCTCGCGCGCGCCGGGGGCGCGGGTCAGTGCTGGATACCGCCGAAATGCGCGATGGGGATGTTGCTCTGCGGGTGGCGTTGGTTGGGTTCCGGCGTGTCGTACAGGATTGGCGGATCGGCGGCGTAGGACCCGGTCAGTTTCGGGCCGCGCATGCTCACCCACAGTGCCTTCAACGGATGCAGGAACGAGTCGTTGGCCGCGGTGCCCTCGAAGCCGCAATGCGCCATGCAGTTGGCGCACTTGGGATTGCGGCCGACGCCGTAGTTGTCCCAGTCCGTGTTGTCCAACAGCGCTTGCCAGGTGGGCTCGTAGCCTTCGTCCACCAGCAGGTAGCACGGCTTCTGCCAGCCGAAAACGTTGCGGCAGGGCATGCTCCACGCGGTGCACTGGTAGCCCTGGTTGCCGCACACGAAATCGAGGAACAGGCTGGATTGCGACAGCGCCCACTTGCGATGGTTGCGCTTCCTGTTGCTGAAGATCTTGCGCATCAGGTCCTTGGATTGGCGCCGGCCCATGAACACGTCCTGGCGGGGCGCGTGTTCGTAGGCAAAGCCCGGCGAGAACGTGATCCCGTCCACCTTGAGGTCATCGGTGGCGTAACTGAAGAACTCGGCCACCTCGTCCGGTTCGGCGGTGGTGAACAGCGTGGTGTTGATGTTGACCCGGAACCCGCGCCGCTTGGCCTCCCGGATCGCGGCGGTGGCGATATCGAACACGCCCTCGCGGCCCACGCTTTCATCGTGGCGTTCGCGCATGCCGTCTAGATGCACCGAAAACGTCAACTGGTCGGATGGCGTGAACAGGTCGAGTTTCTTTTCCAGCAGGATCGCGTTGGTGCACAGATACACGTATTTGCCGCGTGCGATGAACCCGTCGATGATTTCCTTGATGTCCTTGTGGATCAGTGGCTCGCCGCCGGCCAGCGACACCATCGGTGCGCCGCACTCGTCCACC
>DASTIS010000113.1:0-4468 GCA_035717365.1 Rhodanobacteraceae bacterium | reverse complement strand
AGGTTTCCAGAATCGCCTCGTTCAATGCCACGCCCGCGTCCCATGGAGTCCACAAACAACGTTCGTCATTCCGGCGCAGAGCCTGCCCCGGAAGTGCTCTTGATCCGGGGCCGGAATCCATTCTGATCTTCGCACAACAAGATGGATTCCGGCCTGCGCCGGGATGACGGCGAAGCCGGTGATCCGGAACCCGTCAGGTTATCCCGCCATCAGGTTTGCTCGATGCGGTAACCGTGCTGATACACCGCCGTCAGCCGCCAGCCGTTCTCGCCCGACAAGCCGAGTTTCTTGCGCAGGCGGCTGATGTGGGTGTCCACCGTCCGGGTGCTGACGCCACCGGCGAGGTTCCAGATATTCTCGAGCAGCGCGTCCCGGCTGACGAGGCGGCCCTGGCGCCGGAACAGATAACAGGCCAGTTCGTATTCGCGCTGGGTCAGCTCCGCCGGTTCGCCGTTGATGCTGATTTGCCTGCGTTGCGGATCGATCCGGTACGGCGGCAGTTCCAGCACCTCGGTGCCATCGGCATCACCACCGCGGCGGCGCAGCACCGCCGCGACCCGCGCCAGCAACTCGCCTTGCTTGGGGGGCTTGACGACATAATCGTCGGCGCCGGCCGCGAGCCCCTCGATGATGTCGGCCTCCTCGCCGCTTGCCGTCAGGAAGATGACCGGCAATCCGGCGTTGGGCGATTGCCGAATCCAACCCAGGACTTCGAGTCCACTGGCATCGGGCAGGCTGCGGTCCAGCAACACCAGATCGACCGCCTCGCTGCCGAGGCGGCGACGAAATTCGTTGGCGGTGCGGAAAACCGCACTCCCGTAGCCCGCGTGTTCAAGCCACACGCACAGCAAATCCGCCTGGGCGGGGTCGTCCTCCACGCACCCGACCGTCCACATCACGGCACTCATCGTCGTTCGTCGTCCCCCGTCAACCGCCTGCCCTTGGTCATCGAAGGGCGTGAATGCAGGTATCGATACGCGTATCAGTCGACTTCAAAATTGATCCGCATGTTGACGCGCCATTCCTTCACGGCGCCACTGTTGTCCGTGGCAACCTTGATGTCGTTGACCCACGCGCCCTTGACGTTTTTTACGGTTTTCGAGGCTTTCTGCAGGCCCTCGCGTACCGCATCCTCGATGCCTTTCGGTGACGAGGCACTCAATTCGATAACTTTGGTGACCGACATGCTGGCTCTCCTTGTTCGCCCTGTGGGAAATCGGACAATCCTGGCGGATGTCGTGGATCAACCGTGACACAGCTCACATTTTTGTCAAGCCGTTAGCGTACACGATCCGGCGTGGCCATGCCTTGAGCAAGGTCATTCGGTGGCGGTCTCCGCGAGCCGGCGGCGCACCTCGCCGTGGAGCGTCGGCGGGGCGGCGGACACGCTGCGGGTGACCAGCGACAACGCGGCGCCTTCCAGATCGGTGAACACCCCGCCCGCTTCGCGCACGATCATGTCGGGCTTGATGGTCGCGACTGGCGTCCTGAAAGTTCGCGCAGAAGCACCAGAGGGTGCCCTCAACGAGATGTTTCACCAACTTGTAGCTTCCTGGTTTTGTGCTCGGCACCGCCGACCACCCGGGTGCGAGGTCGATGGTCCACCCTTCGCCCTCCAGATGTGAGCCCTTGACCGACGTCGGTGCGGAAACCGTGGCGCGGCTGAAATCCGACGGGACCAGTACACCGGCTTTCACGTCGAGTGTGCCCCAAGGCGCGACGGCGTGGAACGTGGGATAGACGTTTCCGTCCGCGCCCAGTGACACCACGGTGCCTGGATTGAAACTGAAGTGCTCCGGCGACGGCGTGACCAGCGTGGGTCCATCCACCAGCGTCGCGCGATACCTGGCCAGCGTCGCCTTCAATCCGGCTGCGCGATCCGATTCATCCAGCCTGATCGCGGCCTCTGCAACGGGTGCCGTCGGCAGCCGTCGAGGTGTTGGCATGCGAGTGGAACCAGGCCGAACGGTGGCTTCGGTCCCGTTCGCCTGTGTCGTACGTCGAGACGCCTGCCCAGTCCGAAGGTCACATCGCAGGCGATATCGAGCGAAGCGTGGCCTTGTATTCGTCATGCGTCTGGACCACCGGCAATGCGAACATGAGGCCCAGGTAGATCAGTATCACGACCCCACCGGTAAATACCGTCGCAAGGATGAAGATTGCCCGCACCCAATCGACGCCGATGCTCGAATAAACCGCAAGCCCGACGCAAACACCACTGATCCATTTGCCTTCCAGGATGCGGCAGAGTCGTCGCGGCCTGAACGATTGCGCTTCGCGGGACGGGCTGGTGCCGATGTCGAGATCGACCTTGCCAACTTGCACGAGGACCGAATCGACATCGTGTCCGGCGATGATGCGGTCCCTGCCTCGCAACAACGCGACGAACTTTTCGCCGATCGATTGCTCGAGGTCGCGGAGTACCTCGTCGCGATCGGGATCGCGTTTGAGGCGTGAACGCGCGCGCTCGAAGTAGGACCGCAAGGACTGGTAACCATCCTCGTCGAGCTGGAAGGGGGTCGAGTGTCCGCTCAGGCTGACGTGGGTTACGGTTTGCATGGTGGTTTGCCCAACTCGTCGATGAGGTGCGTCAAGGATTTCCAGTACTCCCGGAATTCCGCCAATTGCCTGCGGCCGGTTGCCGCGAGTTTGTAATACTTCCGTGGCGGACCGGTTTCCGATTCCTGCCACTCGTACTCGAGCAGCTGCTCACGCCGCATCTTGCTCAAGAGTGGATAGAGCGTGCCCTCCTGCGTGGCGAAATCGGTATTGCCGAGGCGCTGCAAGATATCTGCAGCGTAGGCCCGTCCCGAGGACACAATGGCCAGGATCAGAAACTCCAACAGTCCCTTGCGCAGCATGCTGGATTTGTCCGGGTCCATATCTCAAAGCTACCTTTTCTAAACAAGGTACTGAAACCAATAAAGCCTGTCAAGGGGCTCGAGGGAACGCGGCTGCTGCAAAGTAAGGGAACGGCCATCGCCCACGACTGAAATGATCGGCGCGAGCGCTCGTGACCGACGCGGATCATTGGAGTCACGGGCCGGAAATCGAGGACGGGGCCAGGATTGCGTTGGGTCGACAGGAGCCACGGGTGCGGAGGTTACGGTGCTGTCAACCTCGTCAGAATCCGTGAATGGAGGTCCGCCGTGGCCGTGGCCAGTACGCTGGTGGTCTCCAGGGAGAGGTCGGCACCCTCGAGATCGGTGAACACCCCGCCCGCTTCGCGCACCACCACGGCCAGGGCGGCAATGTCGAGGATATTGACGTCGGACTCGACCACGATGTCGAGCGCGCCGCGCGCCAGCAAGTGGTAATGGCAGAAATCGCCATACCCGCGAATGCGGTTGACCTGGCGGATCAGGCCGCCGAGCGCGCCCCAGCGATGCGCGTCCCCGGTCAGGGACTTGATGTTTCCCACCGACAACACGGCGTCGCCGAGTGCGTCGGTCCCGGCGACCTGCACGCGAGCGCCATCGAGGAACGCGCCGCCGCCGCGCCGGGCCCACAGGGTCTCGCCATACACCGGCGCGTGCGACACGCCCAGCACCAGCTCGCCCGCGTGCATCAGGGCGATCTGGGTCGAGAAGAACGGCGTGCCGCGCACGAAACTCTTGGTGCCATCCAGCGGATCGACCAGCCACAGGAAGTCGCCCGCTCCCGCGCGCCCGCGTTCCTCGCCCAGGATCGCGTGGTTGGGGAAGGCGTGCAGCAAGGCGGCGCGGATGATGTCTTCGGCTTCGCGGTCGGCGACCGTGACCGGCGTGGCATCGGGCTTGATTTCGACCGCCACGCCCCGAGCGAAATGTTCCACGATGCGCTCGCCCGCGGCGTGCGCGGCGTCGCGGGCCACGTCGAGCACGTGGTCGAGGAAGGCGGCATCGGGCGTATCGGGCATGGCGTCCAGCTTAGCCGTGCTTGAGCCCGCCCGTCACCGCAGCGATCATGGCCGGATGACCACCCCGCGACCGGGCAACCACGACCTCGCCGCGCGCGACCTCGCGCACGTCTGGCACCCGTGTACCCAGATGCGCGAACACGCTGCGCAGTTGCCGTTGATCCCGATCGTGCGTGGCGACGGCGCATGGCTGATCGATGCCGACGGCAAGCGTTATCTCGACGGCATCAGCTCCTGGTGGAGCAACCTGTTCGGGCACGCCAATCCGCGTATCGCCGCCGCGATCGCCAAACAGGCGGCCACGCTCAACCACGTGATGCTGGCCGGCTTCACCCACGAACCGGCACTGCAGCTCGCCGAAGCACTCGTCAAGATCGCACCTGCGGGCCTGACGCGGGTGTCCTACGCCAGCGACGGCGCCAGCGCGGTGGAAATCGCGCTGAAGATGAGCTTCCACTACTGGCACAACACGGGCCATCCAGGGCGCACGCGCTTCATCGCGCTCGCCAACGCCTACCACGGCGAAACCCTCGGCGCGCTCAGCGTGAGCGACCTGCCGTTGTATCGGGC
>DASTIS010000112.1:0-3889 GCA_035717365.1 Rhodanobacteraceae bacterium | reverse complement strand
TCCTTCGACCTGGCGTTGTTGCGCTCGACCTGGGACTACTTCGAACGGCTGCCGGAATTCCTTGCGTGGGCGGAAGAGGTTTCAACGCAAACACGGCTGCTGAATCCGCTCGACGTGATCCGCTGGAATACCGACAAGCATTACCTCGGCGATCTCCACCACGCCGGGGTGCCGGTCGTGCCGAGTGCGTTCGTCGAACCGGGCGAGGATGTCGTGGCTGCGGTCGATGCACGGCTGGCAGCATCCCCGCAAGCCGGCGATGTCGTGGTCAAGCCCGCGGTCGGCGCCGGTTCGCGCGACGCGCAACGGCATGCGCAGGCCAACCGCGGCGCCATCGTTGCGCACGTGCGGCGCCTGCTCGACGCCGGACGCAGCGTGCTGCTGCAACCCTACCTCGACAGCGTCGATGAGCATGGCGAAACCGCCCTGCTGTTTTTCGAGGGCGAATTCTCGCACGCGATCCGCAAGGGCCCGCTGCTGAAGCGCGATGAAGGACCTACGACCGGGCTATATGCGACGGAAACCATCGAACCGCGCACGCCGTCAGCGGATGAACTGGACGTCGCGCGGCGCGCGCTCGCGGCGATTCCGTTCGACCAGCCGCTGCTGTATGCACGCGTCGACCTGATCCACGACGGCGACAGATCGCCGCGCCTGCTGGAACTCGAGCTGGTCGAGCCATCCGTGTTCGCGGAGTATGCGGACGGTGCGGCAGCGCGGTTTGCACGGAGAATCCTGCAGCGCGCGAACGGCTCGTGACATTCCAACGCTACGGTACGCTGCTGTTCTCCTCCCCCTTGAAGGGGAGGGCTTCTCTTCGAGCAACGTAGGGCGGGTGACAACCCGCCAGATACGCGACCCGTGGCGGGATACGCTTCGCTGCTCCCGCCCTACCCGACGCTATGGCGCGTTGCTGTTCTCCTCCCCCTTCAAGGGGGAGGCCGGGTGGGGGATGGGTTATCGGATACTGCAGCCTCCAGATTCGGGCGCCTTGTTCAACACCATCCCCACCAGCGCTACGCGCTCGGCCTACGGCCGCCTCCCCTTGAAGGGAGGGCTTCTCTTCGGGCAACGTAGGGCGGGTGACAACCCGCCAAACGCGCGACGCGCGGCGGGATACGCTGCGCTGCTCCCGCCCTACCTGAAGCGAACGGAATCGAGAGGATTGGCATTTCGCGCACGTGCGCTGACACGTCATCATGGGCGACGTGATTGCCCGCAACAAACCTCCCCTGCCCCGCAACGTGCGCCTGCTGATCGGCATGCGCGCGGCGCGCAGCCTCGGCCAGGGCGCGATGGTGGCGTCGTTCACGCTGTACCTGCACGCGCTGGGTTGGACCGCCACCGCGATCGGCGCGGTGCTGATGGGTGCACTGTTGTTCGGCACCCTGCTGACGATCATCGTGGGGCCGCTGAGCGATCACGGCGGACGGCGCGCATTCCTGCTCGGTTACGACCTGCTGCAGGCGCTGGTCGCCGTCATCGCGATGGTGACGACCACGCCATGGTTGCTGGTGGTCGCCGCGGTGATCGGCGGCTTCGGGCGCGGCGCCAACGGCTCCGCCGGTCCGTTCTCGCCGGTCGAACAAGCCTGGCTCGCGATCGAATTGCCGATGCAACGGCGCGGCAGCGTGTTCAGCAGCAACAGCGCGGTCGGTTACATCGGGATGGGCACCGGCGCTTTGCTCGCGGCGTTTCCGGCGTGGTGGTTTGGGCACGCGATGAGCCCGATCGATTACCGCTTGCTGTTCGTGCTGCCGCTGGCCGGTTCGCTGGCGAGCTTCGCGCTGATGTGGATGGCGCGCGAGCCGGCCGGGTTCACGTCGGCCGCCATCAAGGCCAGCGGCGGTGGCGCGATCCGCCGCACCGAAAACCGCCTGCTCGCGAAACTGGTGATCGCCAATTCACTGAATGGCCTTGGCATCGGACTGATCGGCCCGCTGATCGCGTACTGGTTCGCGATCAAGTTCCAGCGCGGACTGGTCGACATCGGACCGGGTATTGCGTTGGCGTTCCTGTTCAGCGCGGTCGGCGCGTTCATCGCCGGCGCCGTCGCGCGCCGCCACGGCATCATGAACACGGTGCTGTGGATGCGCGGTATCGGCATCGTGCTGCTGGTGGCAATGCCGCTGGTGCCGTGGTTCTGGATCGCGATGGCGCTTTACATCGCACGCGGCGCAAGCAACCGTGGTACCGGCGGCGTGCGCCAGGCCCTGGCCGCAGGACTGACCCGGGTCGAGCGACGCGGCCTTGCCAGCAGCCTGCAGAACATCTCGATCCAGTTGCCGCGCGCGGTCGGCCCGGTGATCGGCGGCGCGTTGTTCCACGCCGGATACCTCACCTTGCCGTTCCTGCTCGGCGCCGCACTGCAGCTCGGCTATCTGGTGCTGTACGCGCGCTTCTTCAGCGCGCACGAGGCAGCGCGGGTCCGCGACCCGTAGTCTTCACCCCCCCTTCGGAACGAAGGGGGCCGCGTGCCGAAGGCACGCGGGGGGATGCAGGCACGAATTGCGAAAAGCCATCCCCCTCCCGCGCTGCGCGCGCGTTCGCCATTCGGGACGGCTCACGCTTCACGGCCGATCCTGTCGGCCGTAGTCGCTCCGCTTCGTTCCAAAGGGTGAGGCGAAACTTCGAGGTCAGTTACAATGCTCCATTGATGTCAGGCCCGTCGCGCGGGCCCAACGCAAGGACTCCCGATGAAGATACTGGTCGGTTACAAGCGCGTCGTCGACTTCAACGTGCGCATCCAGGTGAAGCCCGACGGCAGCGGCGTGGTCACCGACGGCGTGAAGCTGTCGCCCAACCCGTTCGACGACATCGCGCTGGAGGAAGCGCTGCGGCTGCGCGAGAAGGGCCTCGCCGAAGAAGTGGTGATCGCGACCATTGCGCCCGCCGACGCCCAGGCGCATCTGCGCAATGGCCTCGCGATGGGCGCCAACCGCGCAATCCACGTGGTCACCCCCGACCCCGTGCAGCCGCTCGCCGCCGCGCGGGTGTTCCTGAAACTGATCGAGAAAGAACAGCCGGGCCTCGTGATCCTCGGCAAGCAGGCCATCGACGACGACTGCAACCAGACGGGCCAGATGCTGGCCGCGTTGTGGGACCGTCCGCAGGCGACGTTCGCCTCGAAGCTCGATATTGCCGACAACAAGGCCACCGTCACGCGCGAAGTCGATGCGGGTCTCGAAACCATCGAAGTCGACTTGCCGGCCGTGGTCACCACCGACCTGCGTCTCAACGAACCGCGCTTCATCAAGCTGCCCGACATCATGAAGGCCAAGTCCAAACCGATCGAGACGATCGAGCTGGCCACGCTCGGCGTCGAAAACGGCGGCGGGATCAAGACCACGCAGTACGCCCCGCCGCCCAAGCGTTCGCGCGGGGTGATGGTGAAGGATGTTGCGGAGTTGGTCGGCCTGCTCAAGCAGAAGGGTCTGGTTTGATTTTGTAGGAGCGCGCCTGCGCGCGACAAGCGGTCGCCTGCGGGCAGGCTCCTACAAGAATGCATGGGAGCAACTCGATGTCGAAAATCCTCATCGTCGCCGGGGCTGCCGTCCCTTTTGATCGTCATTCCGGGGCCGGTCGCGGCTTTCTCGCGATCGGAACCCGGAATCGGTTTTCCGGCTAGCTCAGACCGATTCCGGGTTCCGCGCTCCGCGAGGCCCCGGAATGACGAAGTAAAAGAGTGAAGCACAGCTGCCGCATTTCAAGCAGGACAAACAATCCATGAGCAAAATCCTGATCGTCGCAGAACACCTGAACGGCCAGCTCAACACCGCCACCGCGCGCTGCGTCACCTGCGCGCGCGAATTGAAACCCGACACGATCGACGTGCTGGTGCTGGCCGACGCGCCGGACGCGATCGCCGCCGAGGCGGCGAAACTGGACG
>DASTIS010000111.1:0-21153 GCA_035717365.1 Rhodanobacteraceae bacterium | reverse complement strand
GACTGGAACCAGCCGCGGTGCTGGTCCGAGCCTTCCAGGTACATTACCCGGTCGCCTTCCTTGCGATGCAGCTCCGGTCGCCGATCCAGCACGCAAAAATGGGTGACCCCGGAATCGAACCATACGTCGAGGATGTCGCCGACCTTGGCGTAGCCGTTGGCGTCATCACCCAGCAATTCCGCCGGATCGAGCGCGTACCAGGCCTCCACGCCGGCCGTTTCGACGCGCCGCGCAATCTGTTCCAGCAATTCGGCGCTGCGCGGATGCGGCTCGCCCGTGAGCTTGTCCACGAACAGCGCGATCGGCACGCCCCAGGCACGCTGACGGCTGATGCACCAGTCCGGGCGGCCTTCCACCATGCCGGCAATGCGCTCTTCGCCCCACGTGGGGAAGAACGCAACGTCGTCGTGGACCGCGTGAAGCGCGTTCGCACGCAGGCCTCTCGAGTCCATCGCGATGAACCACTGCGGCGTGGTGCGGAACACAATGGGTGTCCGATGCCGCCAGCAGTGCGGATAGCTGTGGGTGATTTTTTCCGACGCCAGCAGCACGCCGCGCTCGCGCAACAGCTCGATGATCGCGTCGTTGGCCTTCCAGATGTGCTGGCCTTCGACAAGCGGCGTGCCCGGCAGGTACACACCGTTCGGTCCGACCGGATTCAGCACGTTGGCCGGCGTCGCGGCCACGATCCCGTAACGCTGGCCCACCACGAAATCGTCGGCGCCGTGGCCGGGCGCGGTATGCACCGCGCCGGTGCCTTCGTCGGCGGATACGTGGTCGCCCAGGCTCAACGGGATCTCGCGGTCGTAGAACGGGTGCTTCAGCATCGAAGCCCGCCCCTGAGACGAACCGTGCTCTGAAGCCCTCCCCTTCAGGGGGAGGGTTTGGGTGGGGATGGGGTCGACGTTCGCATCGTTTCCAACACCATCCCCACCCCGGCCCTCCCCTTGAAGGGGAGGGAGCAAAGCGATGCCGTCACCTTTCGCGCGTCCAAGTACCGTCGGGCTTTCGATCCCATACCGCGCCAGCGCCTTGTCCGCCAACGACTCGGCCACGACCAGCAACACGCGCTTGCCGTTGCGCGGCCGACCTTCGACCAGCGCATAGTCCAGCTTCGGTCCCAGTGTGACCGCCATGCTGGCCGGCAACGTCCACGGTGTGGTGGTCCAGATCGGCACCGCGACGATGGTGTCGTCGTCGAGGGTGACGCCGAATTTCGCGGCCAGCGCCTGCGGGTCCAGCGCGTCGTAGGCCACGTCGACCGCGGGTGACTGCTTGTCGGCATATTCGATCTCGGCCTCGGCCAGCGCCGAGCCGCAATCGAAGCACCAGTGCACTGGTTTGAAACCGCGGGTCACGTGGCCATTCGTGTACACGCCCGCCAACGCGCGCAGGATATCGGCCTCGTAGCTGAAATCCATGGTGCGGTAGGGATGCTCCCAATCGCCCAGCACGCCGAGTCGCTTGAAGTCCCTGCGCTGCAGATCGATCTGCGCCGCCGCGTACTCGCGGCAATGCTTGCGGAAGGTTTCGGCGTCGATCTTGTGTCCGACCTTGCCGTATTTCTTCTCGACGGCGATCTCGATCGGCAGGCCGTGGCAATCCCAGCCCGGCACGTAGGGCGAACGGAATCCCGCCATCAGTTTCGAACGCACCACGACATCTTTCAGGATCTTGTTGACCGCGTGGCCGAGGTGGATCTTGCCGTTTGCATAGGGCGGGCCGTCGTGCAGGATGAAACCCTGTTCACGTTGCGCGGTATGACGCTGCAGCTCGGCGTAACGCCCGCCGGCTTCCCATTCGGCCAGCATCGCCGGCTCGCGTTTGGCAAGATCGGCCTTCATCGCGAAACCGGTGCGGGGAAGATTGATGGTCTGCTTGTAGTCGGTAGGCATGTGAGCAGGATTCAGGGATTCGATATTCGGGGACCGGGGACCGGGGGCCGGAAAGACCAACAACCTTGGCCGTCGTTCCGGACCCCGTGCAGCGGCGATCCGGGATCCGGCTTCATGACAGACCGAAGCGCGCCGGACCGCTTGCCGCATCCCGCGGCTCGCCCTTGGGATCGACCGCGACAGCTCCCGGGTGGTGCCTTTCGGTATCCAGAATCTCCCGGGCTCGCGTCGCATCACGGTCGATCTGCGCGCGAAGCGCATCCAGATCGTCGAATTTTTCCTCGTCGCGCAACCTGGCGACGAATTCCACGTCGATGCGCCGGCCATACAAGTCGCCGTCGAAATCGAACAGGTGGACCTCCAGCAGCGGTTCGCCGTTGCCCGTGAGCGTCGGGCGCACGCCCAGGCTCGCAACCCCGGGCAGCGGCCCGGCTGCGACACCGTGCACGCGCACGGCGAAAATTCCCGAGACCGGCGCGACGCGCTTGCCGAGCCGGATGTTGGCGGTGGGATAGCCGAGTTCGTGGCCCATGCGCCGGCCACGCACCACCCGTCCGCCGATCGTGAAGGGCCGCCCCAGAAGCCGCGACGCGTGTCCGAAATCCCCCGCGGCCAACGCGCCGCGGACGCGTGACGCAGACACCCGTTCGCCGTCATCGGTCGAAACCGCATCGAGCACACGCACCTGGTAAGGACCCTCGCCCTGCATCGTGCGCAGGAGTTCCACGTCGCCGGCGCGGTTGTGCCCGAAGCGGAAGTCCGCGCCCACCCAGATTTCACGTGCCCCCATGCGGGCGACGACCACGTCGCGCACGAAATCGCCGGCGCTCATCACGACCAGGTGTGCGTCGAAACGCAGCAACAGCAGACGTTCGATCCCCGCGTCGGCGAATCCGCACAGCTTCTCGCGCAGCGACGAGAGGCGTCGCAACGGGACGCGCGAAAAATACCCACGGGGCAACGGTTCGAAACTGATCGCCGCCGCGGTCAGCCCCAGCGTGCTCGCACGGTCGCGTACCCGGGTGAGCAACGCCTCGTGCCCGCGATGGAGGCCATCGAACGCCCCGATCGTGAGCACACTGCCGTTCGGAGCCAGGCATGGCCCCGCAATGTCCCGGTGGATCTCGAGCATCGGCGCAGTATATCGGGGGTTGCAAGCTCAATCGACGATCGGGACGCAACCCGCGTTGTCCACGCGCGCCAGCAGGTCGGCCACGCGCCCTTGTTCCGGCACCTCGAGGTCGGGCGCGAGGTCGGCCAGCGGCATCAGCACGAAGGAACGTTCGTGCAAGCGCGGGTGCGGGATGTCCAGACCCGGTTCGTGGAGCTCGGCGTTGCCGTACAGCAGCAGGTCGAGGTCCAGGGTGCGCGGGCCCCAACGGATATCGCGCCGCCGCCCGGCGCGCGATTCGATCAAGAGCAAAGCGTCGAGCAAGTCGCGCGGCGCCAGCGCGGTTTCGAGCGAGGCCACGGCATTGACGAAATCGGGTTGCTCGGTGACGCCCCATGGCCGGGTCCGGTACAGGCGCGAGCGGGCGCGCAGTGCGGTGTGCGGCAACGCCGCCAGTGCATCGAAACCGCGTTCGACCTGTGCGCGCGGATCGTCGAGATTGCTGCCGAGCGCCACGTACGCTTCAGGCATGCATCATTCCTGCGTATCGGGCCGTGTGTCGGCGGCCTTGCCCCGCCGGCCGCCACGCCGCCGGCGCCGCTTCGGTTTGGCGGCGGCTTCACCAGCGGGGGCGCCAGGCGGACGCGGTCCCAGCGACGCCGAAAGTTCGTCCGGCGACAACTCCTGCGCCCGGGTCCACCACTCACCCGATTCACGCAGCGCATCGGATTCGTCCGCGCGCATCAGCAGGAAGTCGTAAGCGGCGCGGAAGCGCGGATGCGCCATCAGTCGAAAAACCCGCTTGCGGGTGCGCTCGGCAAAGCGAGGCTGCAGCGCCCAGATCTCTTCGATCGCGTAACCGAAACGGCGCGGGATCGCGACGCGCTTGCCCTGCTCGGCCATGACCCGGTGCGCGGCGCGCTGCCACGCCAGCGAACGCACCGTGCCCTCGGCCTGGAGCTTCGCGGCCAACGTCGCGACCTCGCCCCACAGCAACACCGCGAACAGGAACGCCGGCGTCACCGGGCGGCCGTCGGCGACGCGTGTATCGGTGCCGGCAAGACCACGCTCGATCATCGCCCGCAACGCGCCGGAGTCGTCCTGCGCGAGCGCGCGCGCGGTGCCGGGGAACAATTGCTTCATCAGGCCGTAGCGCACCAGAGTGCGGAAACTCGCAAGCCCATAGCCGGCGAGGAACATCTTCTGGCATTCGTCGAACAGCCGCGCCGGGGGTGCATCCGCGAGCAGGGAGCCGAGTGCGTCGAATGGCGCTTCGGCCACAGGGTCGATCGTGAACCCGAGCTTCGCCGCGAGCCGCACCGCGCGCAGCATCCGCACCGGATCCTCGCGATAGCGCGTGGCCGCATCGCCGATCAGCCGCAGCCGCTTCTGTTCCAGATCCTCGATGCCGCCAACGAAGTCGATCACGCTGAAATCGGCGATGTCGTAGTAGAGCGCATTGACGCGGAAGTCGCGGCGCAACGCATCTTCCTCGATGGTGCCCCAGACGTTGTCGCGCAGGATGCGGCCATCGACCACGTGGCGATCACCGGTGCCGTTGCCGTCGTCGCCGCCAGTCCCGGTGCCACGGAAGGTGGCGACTTCGACGATTTCGGGACCGAAGATCACGTGCGCGAGCCGGAAGCGCCGCCCGATCAGCCGACAGTTGCGGAACAGTTTGCGGACTTCCTCGGGCGTCGCGCTGGTGGCGACATCGAAATCCTTGGGTCGCCGTTCGAGCAGCAAATCGCGCACCGCGCCACCCACGAGGCAGGCGCGGAACCCGGCATCCTTCAGGCCGTACAGCACGCGCAGCGCGCCATGGCTGATCTGCTTGCGGGAAAGATTGTGCTGGTCGCGCGGAATCACGCGCGGCAACGGTCCGGTGCGATCGGATGCTGAAAAATCGGAACTCAAGCGAAGGACATCCATGCGGCGTCGTGCCGGCGATCCAGACACGAAGTCCGCTATACTAGCGCGCTGCGCGGCCTCACGCTCCCTTCGTCTAGTGGCCCAGGACATCGCCCTCTCACGGCGGCAACGCGGGTTCGAGTCCCGCAGGGAGCGCCATGTTTGTTTATTTTTGCGATCGTCCCTGATCGCTGCTTCGTCTTGCCGCAAGTCAAGAAGTTACGCCGCGCCACTCGGAACACCAGAACGGCCTTCCATGGCCTGACTGTTCACAAAAGCCGCCTCGAGCGGGGCGTCCACAGCCGCTTCGATTGGGGCTCGCAGCGGATTCGAGCGCCAGAACGGGCATCCCTGCCCTGACTTTTCAGAGCCCACCGCCGCTGCGCACGAAGAGCCAACCAATGGAAGCGCAGCCCCAAGGCGGCGCCTTTGCTTCCGTCTCAACGTTCGAGCAACGGCAACTTGTCGGGTTTGCCGTCCCAATCCTTGGCGTCGGGCGGTGGCTCCTTGCGTTCGGTCAGTACCGGCCAGATCTTCGCCAACTCGTTGTTCAACGCGATGTAGTGTTCCTGGCCTGCCGGTACGTCGTCTTCGGGGAAGATCGCGTTGGCCGGGCATTCCGGCTCGCACAGTGTGCAATCGATGCACTCGTCAGGATCGATCGCGAGAAAGTTGGGCCCTTCGTGGAAGCAATCGACCGGACACACCTCCACGCAGTCGGTGTATTTGCACTTCACGCAATTGTCGGTAACGACGAAGGTCATGGCTCAGGCCGGGATGCGAGACGGGGACGAAACGAATTGCAATCCCTAATGATCGCATAAACAGATGTCGATTCGAAGCAGCTGTAGATGCTGATTCGAAGCGGCTGTCGTGAGTAGTCAGGCCAAGGATGGCCGTTCCGATGTCCGTGATGCAAGGACCACCACGGTTTCATCGCGATTAAACGAGGCAGCGATTACGGATCGATCGCACAAAAATGCCACGGCAAGCCCGACAAGTTGCCAATGTTGGAGCGCTGAGGCGCGGTCGACACAAGAACGCCGCCCTCGGGCGGCGTTTTTCGTCGTGACCGGCCTTGTCTCAGCCGCCGCTCAGGCGCTGGGTCAGCAGCGCAATGACGCGCGCCGCCGCGTCCGGATTGCCGCTCGCCTCGACCACGCTGCCGTTGCCTTGCGGCGCCACGCTGACGGTGACGTTGCCGGTCACGGTCTCGCTCTTGCTGCCATGGAACAGCCGATGGAAAAAGCCACCTTCGGGCTTCGTGGTCACCACGGTATCGACCGCGACCTGATAGGTATGCGCCGCGTCGTCGTGCGCGGTCACCTTGCCGACACCGCCACGTTCCAGCGCCAGGCCCACCCGGTGATAGGCGCTGTCCGGCGTATCCGACAAGGTCAGGCTGGCACTCCCCGTAGCCGTCGCCGTCGCCGCGGCCGCGGGTTCCGGCGACGTGGACGTGGTCTGGATGGCAGGCGGCACGGTCATCGCGGGTTGCGCCGCGGAAGCCGTGCCGGTGCCTGCATCGGGGATCGCCAACGCTTCGCTGGATGGGGGCTGGTCCATGCCCGGCGGCATTTCCAGCGGCCGCTCCTGCTGCGCGGATTTGTAGGGCGGCTCCTTGTGCCGAAACGGATTGTGGGCCTTGATGGTCTGGCAACCGGCCAGCGCGATCGGGGCAAGCAGCAGGAGCGTCAGTGCGAGTCGTTTCATGGGCGCATTGTGCATGATCAAGGCGCGGCGGCGCCAGCCGGGGCCTGGGCGGCGTCTGCGGCCCAGGCTTCCAGGGGCAAAAGCGTTTCACGCAGCCGTGTACGCGCAGGACCGGCGGCAAGTTCCACCAGCGGCAAGCGCAGAACCGCATTGCAAAGGCCGAGTTCGGCCAGGCCTGCCTTGACCGGAATCGGATTGGGCGCGCAGTTGAGTGCATCCAGCAGGGGTTCGAGACGCGCCATGTGTTCTGCCGTGGCGGCACGATCGCCTCGATGGGCGGCATCGCACAGCGCACGAAACAGTCCGGGAACCAGATTGTTGACCACGGATACCACGCCTCCCGCGCCAGCCAGCATCGCCTCGGCTGCGCTGCCATCGTCACCGGACAGGTAGACAAACCCCGGGCGCTGAAGTTGCACGATGGCCTCGATTCGTTCGGGGGTGCCCACCGCCTCCTTGATGCCGACAACGCCGGCGGTGTCGCGCAGGACGGCGACGGTTTCCGGTTGCATGTCGCAGGCCGTGCGCGAGGGAACGTTGTACATCACGATCGGGATGTTGCAGTGCCCGGCGATTTCGCCGAAATGGCGGCGCAGCCCTTCCTGGGTCGGGCGCACGTAATACGGCGTGACGACCAGCGCCGCGTCGGCGCCCAGCGCCTTGGCCCGGCGGGTCAGCGCGATGGTTTTCGATGTCGCGGCCTCGCCGGTCCCCGCGATGACCGGAACCCGATGTGCAACGCGTTCGACCGCGAACGCCAGCAGGCGCTCGTAGTCGGGTTCGTCCAGCATGTGGGCCTCGCCGGTGGAGCCGGCGATGACGATGCCCTGGGTGCCGCCGTCGAGTTGGCGATCCAGCAGCCGCCCGAACGCCGCCAGATCGAGCGAACCGTTCGCGTCGAACGGCGTCACGATTGCACACAGGCTGCCGGCAATTTCCACGGGAAGTGCTCCGCCTCATCCAAACACCGCATCATAGGACAATCGAATCGCCGGATCGCCCGCGAAACCGATGCGGTGAAAAATCCGGCGTTCGAGCCGGCGGAAGCCGCTGCGGGAAATCCGCACAGCGGCTTCCGCCTCGCAGCGATCGCAAATACATGCACTGCTGGCCCGACGCCACTATGCTGGCCCACTGTGACCGTCAAGCCCGTCACCACCTTGAACCGCTCCAGCACACGTCCTGCCGCCGATCACCAATTGCTGATCCAGGCGGTTGCGCCCTCCCGGGAATCGCCGCTGCTGGTGTTGTCGCGGCGGATCGCCGACGCCGGCTGCAATCTGGCGGAGTCGCGCGTGGCCACGGTCGGTGCCGATGTGTCGGTACTGCTTCTGGCGAAAGGGACATGGGACGCCATCGCCAAACTGGAGACCGCGCTCGGCCGGATCGGGCGCGACGAGAACCTGCACCTGCTCAGCTATCGCACCCAGACGCGCGACCAGCAAAGCCACCTGCTGCCGTACATGGTCGAAGTCGTCGCCGCCGACAAGCCGGGCGTACTGGTCGAGTTGATCGATTTCTTCAATCGCCGCAAGATCAGCATCGAGCAGATGTCCTCGATGCGCTACCAGGCCATGCAGACCGGCGCCGACATGTTCCAGGCGCAGATCACCGTGGGTATTCCGGCCGACACCCGCATCGCCGAGCTGCGCGACGAATTCATGGAAATGTGCGACGGCCTCAATCTCGACGCGATCATGGACCCGGTCAAATTCTAGGTAGGAGCGCGCCTGCGCGCGATCCGGATTCCATCGCCGGCAAGCCGGCTACCCGATCTGGTGTAGAGTCCCTGCAGAAAGCACGCAATGATCAAAATCGGCAACAAGGTCCCCAGGCTCTCCGGCACCACCCAGTCGGGCGACACGCTGGCGCTCGCCGACCTGCGCGGGCAATGGTTGGTGTTGTATTTCTATCCGAAGGACAACACCAGCGGTTGCACGCGCGAAGCCGGTGATTTCCGCGACCTGTACACGAAATTCAGGCGGCGCGGCGCCACGATCGTCGGTGTGTCGCGCGACAGCGCGCGTTCGCACCACGGCTTCAAGGAAAAACTGGGCCTGCCGTTCGCGCTCATCGCCGACACCGACGAGGCCTGGTGCAAGGCGTTCGACGTGATCCGCAAGAAGAAACTGTACGGCCGCGAATACCTGGGGATCGAGCGCAGCACCTTCCTGATCGATCCCGAGGGCAGGCTGGTACAGGAATGGCGCGGCGTGAAGGTGCCCGGCCACGCGCAAACCGTACTGGATGCGATTCCCGCGTAGGAGCGCGCCTGCGCGCGACCGACACGATTCCCCCTCGAGCAAGCCATCGGATGCCCCATCACACACATCACCAGCGCACCTACGCGCTCGATACCAACGTCCTGCTGCACGACCCGACCGCGCTGTTCCGCTTCGAGGAACACGACGTGTTCATCCCGATGACGGTGCTGGAGGAACTGGACGAAAAGAAACAGGGCGTGTCCGAAGTCGCGCGCAATGCGCGCCAGGCGAGCCGCTTCCTCAACGAACTGATCGAGCGCAACAACAGCCACGGCATCGCCGACGGCGTGCCGCTGGCGCAACCCGACGGCGTCAAGCTCAGGACCGGCGGCGCAAACGGACGACTTTACTTCCAGACCCGCAGCGGCAATGGCCAGGGCAAGGCCGACAACCGGATCCTCGCCGCGATCCTGGACTTCAACGAACACCGCCCCGAAGCGGCGGTGGCGCTGGTGTCCAAGGACATCAACCTGCGGATCAAGGCGACGATCTTCGGGATTTCCGCCGAGGATTACGAGAACGACCGCGCGCTCGACGACTTCTCGTTGCTGTACACCGGCTCGGCCGAGCTGCCCACCGACTTCTGGGACCGGCATCCGGAACTGCGCTCGTGGTCCGAGCGCGGCCATACCTTCTACGAGTTGGAGCCGCGCGAGGACGAGATCTGGCAACCCAACCAGTGCCTGTACCTGCCGGGCGAAAACAGCGTCGAGCTGCGGGTGCTCGAATCCTCGGGCGGCAAGACGAAGCTGGCGCTGCTCGGCGATTACACCGGCAGCGCACACGGCGTATGGGGCATCACCGCGCGCAACCGCGAACAGAATTTCGCGCTCAACATGCTGATGGACCCGGATATCGATTTCGTGACCTTGCTCGGCACCGCCGGCACCGGCAAGACCCTGCTGGCGCTCGCCGCGGGCCTCGCCCAGGTGATGGACCAGCAGCGCTACCGCGAGATCATCACCACCCGTGCCACGGTATCGGTCGGCGAGGACATCGGTTTCCTGCCCGGCACGGAAGAGGAAAAGATGACGCCATGGATGGGGGCACTCACCGACAACCTGGAAGTGCTGGCCAACCCCGAGGACGGAGGCTCGTGGGGCCGTCAGGCCACCAACGACCTGCTGGCCTCACGCATCAAGATCCGTTCGCTGAACTTCATGCGCGGGCGCACGTTCCTGTCACGTTACCTGATCATCGACGAGGCGCAGAACCTGACGCCCAAGCAGATGAAGACCCTGGTCACCCGCGCCGGGCCCGGCACCAAGATCGTGTGCCTTGGCAATGTCGAGCAGATCGACACGCCCTACCTCACCGAAACAACATCAGGCCTGACCTACGCGGTCGACCGGTTCAAGCAATGGCCGCACGCCGCGCACGTCACGCTGCGCCGCGGCGAGCGTTCGCGCCTGGCGGATTTTGCTTCCGAGGCTTTATAGGTGCGATCATCCGTGATCGCCGCTTCGACGAATGGCCCCGTGCACATCGAACGCATGGGCCATGGCACATCAGAACGGACATCCCTGCCCTGACTTTTCACAAAAGCGGCTTCGAACGGAGTATTTGCAAAGCACTTCGTCATTCCGGGGCATCGCCAGCTTCATCGGCGATGAACCCGGAATCGGTCTTTTGTCGGACGGGTTTGCAAAACCGATTCCGGGTTCGCCTGCGATGAAGCGCAGGCGCCCCGGAATGACGACAAGTTTTCCAATCGCGTGCACGAGCCATGCGGATATACGACGCTAATCGGGTGCCGTCATTCCGGACACAGCGAAGCCGTGATCCGGAATCCATTTTGATTTTTCCTGGCGCTGTATGAAACTGGATTCCCGCTTGCGCGGGAATGACAAACAAAACCCATGACCAAGCCGATCCCTGATCCCCGGTCCCCGGCCCCCGCCCCCACCTGTTGCCTCACAATCGCCGGCTCGGACTCCGGCGGCGGCGCGGGGATCCAGGCCGACCTGAAAACCTTTGCGGCACTAGGCGTGCATGGCACCAGCGCGATTACCGCGCTGACGGCGCAGAACACGCAGGGTGTCGCGGCGGTGCATCCGGTGCCGGTGAAACATCTCACCGCCGAGCTTGACGCGGTGTTCGATGATTTCCGGATCGCGGCGGTCAAGACCGGCATGCTGGGCGACGCCCGCACGGTGCGTTGCGTGGCGCGTGAACTCGCACACCGGAAGCCGCGCTGGCTGGTGGTGGATCCGGTGATGATCGCGACTTCGGGCGCGCGCCTGCTGGACCGGGATGCCGTCCGGGTGTTGATCGAACGCCTGATTCCACTGGCGGATGTGCTGACGCCCAATCTTCCGGAAGGCGAAGCGCTGACCGGCATCGCGATCCGCAATGCCCGCGACGGCGAACGCGCCGCCGCGATCCTGCTCGGGTTCGGCGCGGGGGCTGTGCTGCTGAAGGGCGGCCACGGGCGCGGGCGCGAAGTCGTCGACCGCTGGTTCGATGCCCGCGGCTCTTTTGACGTCCGCAATCCCAGGCTGCCGTTCGAAGCGCACGGCACCGGCTGCACCTTGTCTTCGGCGCTGGCCGCGGAACTGGCAAGGGGCCGTACGCCCCGCACGGCTGCGCGCCGCGCGATCGCCTTCGTGCAGCGCGCGTTGGCTCGCGCCTACAGGCCGGGCATGACGCAGCTCCGGGTATTGGCGCAACGCGCACGCTAGAATCCGCGCAACATCGCACCGTTTCCCGTCATGTCCGCGCTGCTGATCCTCCGCTTCGTCCTGCTGGGCCTGATCGCGCTGTTCCTGCTGAGCGCGCTGATCGTGCACCTGCGATCGCGCGTGCGCCTGAAACTCGGCAAGCAACTCGCGGGGCACGCCATGGTGTTCGCGCCGTACAACCTGCTGATGTACGCGTTCTCGGCGGTTCCCGCCGGCGCCTTCCCCGATCGCAAGCGCTTCAAGGCCGTCGATGCGCTGCGCGACAACTGGCAGACCATCCGCGACGAAGCCTCAGGCCTTTCCGACCAGGGCCACATTCGCGTGGCGCTCAAGGACGACGACGCGAGTTTCAGCTCGTTCCTCAAGGTCGGATGGAAGCGGTTCTACGTGAAGTGGTATGGCGAACCGCTGCCGTCGGCGCAGAAGCTGTGCCCGAAAACGGTGGAACTGGTCAACCGGATTCCGGGCGTGAAGGCCGCGATGTTCGCGTTGCTGCCGCCCGGCGTGACGCTGAACCCGCACCGCGACCCGTTCGCGGGCTCGTTGCGCTATCACCTTGGCCTGATGACACCCAACTCGCGTGAGTGCCATATTTTCGTGGACGGCCAGGAATACTTCTGGCGCGACGGCGAGGACGTGATCTTCGACGAAACCTGCGTGCATTGGGTCGAGAACAAGACCGACCAGACCCGGGTCATCCTGTTGTGCGATCTCGAGCGGCCGCTGCGCTCGCGGCTGGTCACATGGATCAACCACCACGTCAGCAATTTCATGGGCGCGATCACCGCCTCACCGAACCAGGTCAGCGAACCGACCGGCGCGGTCAACCGATTGTTCTCGGCCCTGCGTCGACGTCGCGAAGCAAGCCGCGGATTCAAGCGGCGCCACCGCAAGCTGTTCAAGGCCATGAAATTCACGGGCGCACTGGCGGTGCTCTGGGTGCTGCTGTTGGCGCCCTGGCCGCTGTTGCGTTGATATGGTCCCGCCTCTCGTAGGAGCCGGCCTGCCGGCGATTGTTCTTCCGGCGATCGTTTCGCGTTCATGTCGCGCCCATCGCGCGCGGGCGCGCTCCTACAAAATCTGCAACATGAAGCGCCCGGCGCGGGGTTTTACGCAGGACGCACGCGCTTCACCAGCGCTTCGGCAAACGACTCCGTGGTGCCGGTGCCGCCCAGATCGGGCGTCACGCGGTCATGGGCTTCCAGCGTGGCGCGGATTGCGTCTCGGATCTTCGCGGCCTTGGCCGTCATGTCGAGGTGATCCAGCATTTCGGCGGCAGCCAGCAGCAGCGCGCAGGGATTGGCGACGTGCTTGCCGGCAATGTCGGGCGCGGAACCGTGCACGGCTTCGAAGATCGCCGCGTCCTTGCCGATGTTGGCGCCGGGCGCCAACCCCAGGCCGCCCACGAGGCCGGCGCACAAATCGGAAATGATGTCGCCGAACAGGTTGGTGGTGACGATCACGTCGAACTGCCAGGGATCCATCACCAGTTGCATGCAGGTGTTGTCGACGATCATCTCGTTGAACTCGATCTGCGGGTGGTCTTTCGCGACTTCACGCGCGACGTCCAGGAACAGGCCCGACGCGGTCTTGATGATGTTGGCCTTGTGCACGGCCGTCACCTTCTTGCGGCCTTTCTTCACCGCCAGTTCGAAGGCGTGGCGCACGATGCGACCGGCGCCGGTGCGGGTATTGCGCACGATCGACTGCGCGATCTCGCCATCCGGGGACACCATCTGGCCCTCCTGCATGTACGCGCCTTCCGTATTTTCGCGCACGGTGACGATGTCGATGTTCTCGTAGCGTGCCCGGGTTCCCGGAAAACTGATCGCGGGCCGGACGTTGGCATACAGGTCGAAATGCCGGCGCAGCGCCACGTTCAGCGAGCTGTAGCCTTTTCCGATCGGCGTCGTCAACGGGCCCTTGAGGGCGACGCCGTGTCGGGCGATGGTGTCGAGGGTCGCCTGCGGCAACAGGTCGCCGTGCCGGTCCAGCGCCGCCATGCCGGCATCGACGAAGTCGTATTCGAGTCCACAGTCCAGCGCACCCAGCACCTTCAAGGTGGCGTCCATGATTTCAGGGCCGATGCCGTCGCCACGGATCACCGCAATGGTTTTGCTCACGCATGAACTCCTTTGTTTTGCGATCGTCCCTGATCGCTGCTTCGCTGGACCCATCTGACAAGTGCCAACGACACAGGCCATGGCAATCCGGAACGGCCATCCGTGGCCTGATTTCTCACAACAGCAGGCTCCGTCAGACGCAATGAGCACGACGGTTTGGACAAACAAAAGCGGAATTATCGGGCGTTACGGCGCGGCTTGCAAAAGTTGATTCAGCCGACCGCTGCGCTCGGCCGCCGCCAGTTGCTCGAAGCCACCGACCAGGACGCCATTGATGAAGATCTGCGGCACGGTGCGGGCATTCGGGGCGCGTTCCAGCATCGCCGCGCGCGCGACCGGGTCGACATCGATCCGCCGTTCACGCCACGCGAGCCCCCTGGCCTTCAGGAGGTTCTTGGCGGCGTTGCAATAAGGGCAGATCGCGGTGGAATAGATCTCGATGTCGGCCATGCGGAGGGGAAATCGCGGCGGCTGGCCCAATTTTACCGCGCCGGGCACGTTCCCGCTGCGACTGGCTTCGCGCCTTGCGTGGCCTTATCTTGGCCCTGTCCGAGGCGAACCAACCGCCCCGCTTCGGGTCGAATGTAAATCCTGTACGCTCGCGCCATGCCATCCGTCTTTCGCCCGCACGTTCTATCGACCCTCGCCGTGACGCTGGCGCTGTCGTTGCCGGCCGCCGCGCAACAGGCCGATGTGCGCCTGCCCAGTCTCGGAAGTTCGGCCGACACGATCATCTCGCCGCAGGAAGCCCGGCAGTACGGCGCGCAGTTCCTGCGTGAACTGCGTGCCGCGCATCTGGTACTCGACGATCCGCAGGTGGACCAATATCTGAACACGCTCGGTTACCGGCTCGCTTCGGTCAGCTCGGACCCGACCCAGCACTACACGTTCACCCTGATCGATGTTCCGCAGATCAACGCGTTCGCGACCTTTGGCGGTTACGTTTTCATCTTCTCGGGCATGCTTACCGCCACCCGGTCGCAGGACGAACTGGCGGCCGTGATGGCGCACGAACTGGCGCACATCAGCCAGCATCACCTGCAACGAGCGATGGAAGAACAAAAGAAATCGATGCCGCTGTACGTGCTCGGCGCCCTGGCTGCCGCACTCGCAGCGTCCCGGATGGAGTCGGATTCACGCGGGGTGGCGACCGCACCCTACGGCTACGGCTACGGGAACAACTCGCCCTACACCGCCGGCACCGCGGATGCCTCGATGGGGGCACTCATCTCGGTGATGGCGATGATGCAGCAACACCAGATCGACTTCACCCGCAAGGACGAGGAAGAGGCCGACCACGTGGGCATCGAGACGCTCGCCAAGGCCGGTTTCGACCCGGTGGCGATGGCGACCGTGTTTGCTCACATGCAAGCCCTGATCCGCCCGGGCGGCCAGGGTGGCATGGCAGCCGGCAATATCCCGGACTTCCTGCAGTCCCATCCGGTCAGCAGCGTGCGCATCGCCGATGCGCGCGCCCGCGCGCGGGTGCTGGACCAGCAAATGAAGGGGCGGAACGCGGAAATCGCGGGCGACCCTCCGGCGCCCGATCTGGTGCCGCTGCCCTTCGTCAAGCGCGGCACCGCGTTGCTCGGCCCGTCCACGCAGGGTCCCAGCGAACTCCAGTACCAATTGATGCGCGAACGGGTGCGCGCGTTGACCTCCGCCAATCCCCGCGCCACGCTGGATTACTACACGCGCAACATGGCCAGCAGCAAGGCGTTCGCCGCCCGCATGGACAACCGTTACGGCTATGCGTTGACGCTGGTGCAGCTGGACCAGGCGGCCAAGGCAGTGCCGGTGATGCAATCGCTTGCCGATGCGCGGCCGGGCGACGTGACCCTCGCGCTCGGACTGGCCGACGCCGAACGCCGCGCCGGCGAACGCAGCAAGGCGTTGCAGCGCTATGCATCGTTGAATGCAATGTGGCCGAACGACCCCGCCATCGTGCTGGATTACAGCCGCGCCCTGCTCGATGACGGCACCAGGGCCAGTGCAAAAATCGCGCAGGGATTGCTGAAACCGCTGCTCAACGACGACTCGGAACCCTCCCTGTATTCGGCGTATGGCCACGCCTGCCATGTCGCGGGCGACGAAGTGCACGCCGGAATCGCATACGCCGATGCCACCTTCCTGTCCGGCCGCGCCGCCGACGCACTCGACCAGTTGCACCGCCTGCTCGACCGCAAGGACCTGGATTACTACACCCGCGCGCAAATCGACGCCCGGATCGCCCAGATCACGCCGATCGTGCTGGAAATCCGGCGCCGCCATCTCGACCGGGACGACAACTACGGCAACCAGTTGCGGGGCCAGGAACGCCGGACCGGGTTTTCGTTCAGGGCCTGTGCCGACAGCCGATGCGCGCTGCCGTGACCGCGCCTGGACCCGGGCCGCGCGTTCGCCTCACACAAAATATCGTCCACACGTTACCCTGTCCCCCGCCATGAATGCCTGCCTCCACCGTTTTCGCTGGGTGCTGCCTGCCCTGTTCGCGTTCGCCGTCCCGTCGATCGCACTCGCCGCGCCGCCCCCGGCCGCGGCGTCATCGAGCGCCGCCCCCGCGGCACCTGCGCATCCGCAGGTGGAGATCAAGACCTCGATGGGCGACATCGTGATCGAGCTGTTTCCCGACAAGGCGCCCAAGACCGTCGCCAATTTCCTGCAGTACGTGAAGGATGGCTTCTACGCCGGCACCGTGTTCCACCGCGTGATCCCGGGGTACCTGATCCAGGGCGGCCTGTATACGCGTGAACTGCGGCCCAAGCGCACCCTGCCGCCGATTCCCGACGAGGCCAACAACGGCCTGTCCAACCTGCGCGGCACCGTGGCCGCCGCGCGCGGCCCCGACGTCGATTCCGCGACCGCGCAGTTCTTCATCAACGTGGTGGACAACCCGCGCCTCGATTACGTCGGCAACCAGAGCGGCATGACCTGGGGCTACGCGGTGTTCGGCAAGGTCGTGAAGGGCATGGACGTGGTCGACAAGATCGACAACCTGCCGACCGGCCCGCAAGGTCCCTTCATCGGCGATGTCCCGCGCCCGCTGGTGGTGATCGAGGACGCAAAACTGATCGGCGAGGCCGCGCACCCCACCGCCGAGCCGGTGTCGCCGGTGACCGGCCAGGTGCCCGCCACGACGCCGCCCGCCAATAAAAAGCATTGACCCGGTGGGCACGCTTTTCGTCTCGGACCTGCACCTCGACGATGCGCGCCCGCACATCGTCGAGGACTTCGAACGATTCTGCGCCGGAGAGGCGCGCAAGGCAGACGCGCTGTACGTGCTGGGCGACCTGTTCGAGGCCTACGTGGGCGACGACGAGGATGCTCCGTTGAATGCGCGCATCGCAAAGGCGTTGCGCGGCGTCGTCGATGCCGGCGTGCCGGTCCACTACATTGCCGGCAACCGCGACTTCCTGTTGGGTGAGGATTACGCGCGCCGCGGCGGCATGGACATCCTCGCCGACGGGACGGTCGTCGATCTGCACGGTACGCCGACGCTGATCCTGCACGGCGACGTGCTGTGCACCGACGATGTCGCGTACCAGGCGTTCCGCAAGCAGGTCCGCGATCCTGCGTGGCAGGCGGCGTTTCTCGCCAAACCATTGGCCGAGCGGCGGGCGTTCGCGGCGCAGGCGCGCGACGCCAGCCGCACGCACACTTCGCAAACCGACATGGCGATCATGGACGTCAACCAGGGCGCCGTGGAGGCCGCGCTGCGCAAGGCAGGCGTCACGCGCATGATCCACGGCCACACCCACCGCCCGGCAATCCACGAGTTTCTGCTGGACGGGAAGCCCGCGCAACGCATCGTGCTGGGCGACTGGTACGATCAAGGTTCGGTTCTACGGATCGATGCAAGCGGCGCGGCACTGCAACCTTTGGGGCCGCAGCGGCCAGCCTCGGGATCGCCGCCTTGAACGTACTGATCGACGAACTCACCGGTGGCCTGCCCGACGGCACCGCGTTGCTGCGGGTGCTGATCCGGCTGCTTGGCGCCATGCTGGCCGGCGCGGTGCTCGGCTGGCAACGCGAGCTATCGGACAAACCGGCGGGGTTGCGCACCCATATCCTCGTTGCGCTCGGCGCCGCCATTTTCGTTGTGGTGCCCGAGCAATTGGCAATGAGCCCGGACGCGCTGTCGCGTGTGATCCAGGGCATCGCCACCGGCATCGGATTCCTGGGCGGCGGCGTGATCCTGAAGAACGCCTCAGAACGCAGGATCGAAGGGTTGACCACCGCCGCGGATATCTGGGCCACGGCGGCGATCGGGGTTGCGATCGGGCTGGGCGGGCTCGGCATCGGCTTGATCGCCACCGCGCTCGTCTGGACGGTACTCAGCGTGGTGTACCGGATCCAGGCGCGAACGAATACACGTTAGCGTTGCCCCGCGTTCGCGCGCAGCCGTTTGGGATGCAACGCGCGAGTTCGACCAATTCCATGCTGGCACCCCTGGATCGCTGACGGGCAACCCGCAGGGCGAGCCACATGGAGGTGGCGGGTATGCGGGTCAGCCGCCGGTGGCGTCGATCGCCTCGCGCAAGTGCTCCACGCCGATGACCTCCAGTTCGCCGACGCGCGTCGACTTCTTCGGTGCGTTGGCCTTCGGCACGATCGCGCGCCGGAAACCGTGGTGCGCGGCTTCCTTCAGGCGTTCTTCGCCGTTCGGCACCGGTCGCGCTTCGCCGGACAAACCCACTTCGCCGAACGCGACGGTTTTTTCGGGAAGCGCGCGGTCCCTGAAGCTCGACAGCACCGCCAGGAGCACGGGAAGATCGGCCGCGGTTTCCTGGACCCGGATGCCGCCGACCACGTTGACGAACACATCCTGGTCGAACACCGCGGCGCCGCCATGGCGATGCAGCACCGCCAGCAGCATCGCGAGGCGATTCTGTTCCAGCCCCAGCGCCACCCGGCGCGGATTGCCCAGGCTGGATTGGTCGACCAGGGCCTGCACTTCCACCAGCAACGGACGCGTGCCCTCGCGGGTCACCATCACCGCGCTGCCGGGCGTCGCGCCCTGGTGGCCGGTGAGGAAAATGGAGGACGGATTGGGCACTTCGCGCAGGCCCTTGTCGCCCATCGCGAACACACCGAGTTCGTTGACCGCGCCGAAGCGGTTCTTGAACGCACGCAGCACCCGGAAACGCGAACCGACCTCGCCCTCGAAATACAGCACCGCGTCGACCATGTGTTCCAGCACCCGCGGCCCCGCGATGCCTCCTTCCTTGGTCACGTGGCCGACCAGCAGCACGCAGGTACCGGTTTCCTTGGCGTAGCGCACCAACCGCGCCGCCGACTCGCGCACCTGCGATACCGAGCCCGGCGCCGCCGGCAGGGTTTCAGTCCAGATGGTCTGGATCGAATCGATCACGAGCACGCGTGGTTTTTCGGCGACGGCGTGTTCGATGATCCGCTCCACGCACGTCTCGGCGAGCGCCTTCAGCGGATCCAGCAGCAAGCCGAGCCGATACCCGCGCGCCGCGATCTGTGCCAGCGATTCCTCGCCGCTGACGTACAGGCCCGGCAGGCGTTCGCCCAACGCCGCCAGCGCCTGCAACAGCAGCGTGGATTTGCCGATGCCGGGATCGCCGCCGACCAGCACCACCGAACCTTCCACCAGACCGCCGCCCAGCACCCGGTCGAGTTCGCCGATGCGGACCAAATGCCGCGTCTCGACCTCGCCGGCAACCTGCGTCAGTCGTTGTACCCGCGCGGAGTCCACACCTGCGTAACCGGCGCCGCGAACGGCACCCGCCGCCGCGCCCTTCGTGGCCGGCTGCACCACGAAGGCAGACAGCGTGTTCCACTGGCCGCAAGCCTCGCACTGGCCCTGCCATTTCGGATATTCCGCGCCGCAATCCGAACACACGTACGCGGTTTTCGCCTTGGCCATCAGCGGCAAACGCTCGGCAAGTATTTCGGGGCCAGCGTGGTGTGGTCCTTGCCGACCACGTGCATGCCCGACGGAATCTTGCTGGAGCCGCAGGCCCACGCGATCGGGCTTTCGGGACTTCCGTCCACGACCAGCGGGCGCAGCGTCAGGACGCCGCCGCGCAGACCCTCGTTGACGTCCTCCTTGCGGAAGGTGATGTCCACCGCACCGTCGTGCACTGCCACCGACCCGACGTAGTGGCCGATGATCGAGGACGCCGACGGCAGGCCGGCGGCGCGATTGTCCGCCGGGAACTCGCCGTGGCGATGGAAATAGTCCTGCACTTTCGGCTTGGCGAAGCCGGCCAGCGAAAATGCTTCGGTGGCTTCGGCGCGCAGGATGTAGATGTTGTAGGCCGGAATGGCGATCGAAGCGAGCACGCCGATGATGGCGACCACGATCATCAGTTCGATCAGGGTGAAACCGTGTGTGCGGGAAGTTTTCATGGCTTGGGCACCACCTGCAGGGCAAGAGCGAAGATCGGCCGGTACAGCACCGTGACCAGGTAACCGACGAAAATGTAGAACAGGATGCGTGCGACCAGGATCCAGCGGTCGCGCGCAAGTTCCCAGTGCGTCTGCACCTGCGACCAGGCCTCGCGCTTCTGCCAGGCGAGTTCGGCGGGAAAGGTTCCGAGTTCGAGCGCCTGCTGCAGGCGCGCCGAGGTTGCGTCCCAGCGCGCCCGGATGCGCCGGGAATGGATGTCGTCGCCAAGCTGCTGCAGCGCCCTGGACATGGACTCCGGCGGCACCCCGGCACGCTCCAGCGCCGACAGTTGCTCGAACGCGCGCACCAGCGCATACGTCCGGCCGCTGGCGCCGTACCACGCCTCCCGGTTCGCGGCGCCCGGCAGGGGCCGCAGGCTGGCCACGGCGCGGCGGGCCGCCAACATGCCGAGTGCAAACAGGACCAGCAATACGCCGATGCAGACCAGCGGCAGGATCAGGCGTACACCGTCGTGTGCCATGACCCACGCCGCCGCGCCGCGCTGCCAGACCCCGGTCATGCGATCCAGCGACGCGAACGACGGCAACACCACGGCGACGAACAACAGCACCACGGCGATCGCGAGGGCATACAGATACAACGCATACAACACGAAGCTGCGCACCGGGCGCCACCAGTCGAGCGCGAACAGCTGCGCGCGGTCGCAGGCACGCGACCAGGCGGTGCGCGCCGCGAACCCGTCACCACCGAAGCGGCGCGCGAGTTCGGCGATCCGCTCCTTTTCACCGGGGCGCGCGTCTTCCTGCGATGCGTCGCCGGGCCCGGGCAGATCGACCGCATCCTCGCCCAGCACGCCCGCCAGTCGCGCACGCGCCTCGTCTGCGCTCAGGCCCGACTCGATCAGGTGGCCATACTGCCGCGCCGCAAAGCCGGCATCTGCGTCAAGGGCATCCGTGCGTGACGTCATGGGCGTGGCCTCCGGCATCCAAACGGCAAATCGTTGACGGCGAGCGTGGTCCGGTCCTGGCCGAAGACCTTGCCGGGCCCCGATGGCGGCATCGCGTGCCCACACAGCC
>DASTIS010000110.1:0-3186 GCA_035717365.1 Rhodanobacteraceae bacterium | reverse complement strand
GGTTCACATGAGGCAGTTGATGCGATACCCAATCGGTGAGTGCGGAATGACCAGCGCAACGGCGGCAACAGCTTCGTCGCCGTGATCGACTTCGGCCCGAAGGTCAGTGCGCGCGCGATCCATGTCGGCGGCCAGAGCGGCAACCCGAAGTCGCCGCACTTCACCGACCAGGCCCACCGCTACGTGACCGGCGACCTGCGCACCGTGTATTTCCGGCCGGAGCAGCTCGAGGGGCACACGGAGCGGGTGTACCATCCCGACGATTGACCCGAATGCCGGCCACGCGTTGCTGCCGGCGACTATAGCGAGGGGGCTGTCGTGAGACGTGCATTCGTTGTGCTGGTTGCGTTGCTTGCATCCGCATCCGTCGCCCACGCCGCTCCGAAGGATTGGATCGCCTACAAGCAACCGGTCATCGCGTTCACCCACGCCATGATCGTCGATGGCACCGGCGCAGCGCCGCAACTCGACCAGACACTGGTGATCGACAAGGGCCGCATCACGGCGCTCGGCCCCGCGGCAAGCACGCAAGTTCCAGCCGGCGCGACCGTGATCAATGCACGTGGCAAGACCCTGTTGCCCGGCTTCGTGATGATGCACGAGCACTTGTTCTACACGACCCGGACGAACCCCGCGTTCTACGCTACCGCCATGCCGTACAGCTTTCCGCCGCTGTACCTCGCAGGCGGCGAAACCACCATCCGCACCGCCGGCTCGATGATGCCCTACGCCGACCTGAACGTGCGCGACGACATCAATGCCGGCAAACGCATTGGTCCCGACATCGACGTCACCGGCCCCTACCTCAACGGTCCGGGAGGATTCACCGAGGACCTGCCCCGCCTGAAAGGTCCAGCCGACGCCACGCGCACGGTCAATTACTGGGCCGAACAAGGCGTCACCTCCTTCAAGGCCTACCAACAAATTACCCGCGCGGAACTGAAGGCGGCGATCGACGCCGCGCACGCACACCACGACAAGATCACGGGACATTTGTGTTCGGTGACCTTCCGCGAAGCCGCGGACCTCGGCATCGACAATCTCGAACACGGGTTTTTCGTCGCGTCGGATTTCGTCAAGGACAAGCAGCCCGACCAGTGTCCGCGTGGCGTCAACGCATCCATCGCGTCGCTGGATCCGGATTCGCCGCAAGTGACATCGCTGATCAAGGTGCTCGTCGCCAGACACGTGGCGCTGACCTCGACCCTCGGCGTGTTCGAAACGATCGTGCCGGGCCGGCCGGAGGCGCCGAAGGCCGCGCTGTCATTGCTGAATCCGACGCTGCGCGACCAGTACGAGGACAACTGGAAGAAGGTGCAGAAGATGCCGGCAGCGCGCGCAAAAATCATGCAGGACGAGTTCGCCACGGCGACCATGCTCGAAAAGCGCTTCGTCGAAGCCGGCGGCCTGCTGATGGGCGGCAGCGATCCCACCGGCTACGGCGGCGTGATCCCGGGATTTTCGTCCAAGCGCGGAATCGAACTGCTGGTGCAGGCGGATGGCTTCACTTTCCCGCAAGCAATCGAGATCCTGTCGCTGAACGCCGCGAAGTTCGAGGGCCGCGACAAGGACATCGGTTCGCTCGCCGTCGGCAAGCGCGCCGACATCGTGGTGATCGACGGCGATCCAATGACAAATGTCGCCGCGATCGAACGCATGCCGTTGGTGTTCAAGAATGGCATCGGCTACGACACCGCCGCGATCTTCAAATCCATGCAAGGCCAAATCGGCATGAACTGACGGTCGCGTCCGTGGCTTCGACCGGGAAACGCCCGCTCCCCCGACAACGCATCACCACGCGCGCTCGTACTGCTCCGGCGCGCGGATCGACTCGCCGAGTTCCTTCGCCGCGCGACGCGGGAAATATGGATCACGCAGGAACTCGCGCGCCATCTCGATCACGTCGGCGTCGCCGCGCTGAAGGATTTCCTCGGCCTGCCGCGGCTCCGTGATCAACCCGACCGTGGACGTGGCGATGCCGGCCTCGCGTCGGATGCGTGCGGCGAACGGCACCTGGTAACCGGGCCCGACCGGAACCTTCGGATGGGGCACGGTTCCACCGGAGGAACAATCAACCACATCCACCCCGTCGGCACGCAACATGCGCGCGAGCTGCACGCATTCGTCGATGTCCCAACCCCCTTCTGCCCAGTCGGTCGCGGACAGGCGCACCCACAGCGGCATCGGCTCGGGCCAGGTCTCGCGCACCGCCGCAATCACTTCGCGCAACAGACGCGCGCGATGTTCCAGCGAGCCGCCATATTCGTCGGTGCGCCTGTTCGACAGCGGCGACAGAAACTGGTGCAGCAGGTAGCCGTGCGCCGCGTGCAGTTCGATCACCTCGAAGCCCGCCTCGCGCGCGCGTCGCGCGGCGGCACGGAAGTCCGCGACCACCTTGGCGATGCCGGCTGCGTCCAATGCGACGGGAACCGGGTAGCCGGCATCGAACGCAACCGCGCTGGGAGCGACCGGCGTCCAGCCGCCGCGCGCCGCGTCCAGCGGGCCGCCTCCGCGCCACGGCGCATCGGTGCTGGCCTTGCGTCCCGCGTGCGCGAGTTGGACACCGGCCGCCGCGCCCTGCCCGCGAATGAATTTTGCGATGGGTGACCACGCCTCGACCTGCGCGTCGTTCCAGATGCCGGTATCGTCCGGCGAGATCCGCCCTTCCGGCGAAACCGACGTCGCTTCGGTGAACACCAGCCCCGCGCCACCCACCGCGCGGCTGCCGAGATGCACCAGATGCCAGTCGGTGGGCACGCCGCCGGGCGAGGAATACTGGCACATCGGCGAGACCACGATGCAATTGCGAAGTTTCAATGTGCCCAGCTTGATCGGTTCCAGCAACATCAGAATGATCCTCGGGCCGACTGGCGGAAACCGCGAGATGAGGATGTCATGCGCAATTTCAACGCCGCGTGACGATGCCGCGCGATCGGAGCGTGCACAGGCTCACGCGCGACGCAGTGCCCAGAACGGAATGTCGCGGCGCAGGCAATAGCCGATGCGCTCGTAAAGCGACCTGGCGTGCGGGTTCTCGTGGCTCACGTGCAGGAATGGCGTACGCCCGCGCGCAAGCGTGTCGTTGCTCAGGAAGGCCGTCAGGCGCCGCGCGTAGCCACGACCGGTGAAATCCGGATGCGTGCAGATCGCGCTCATCTCGGTGTGCGTGTCGGTGCCCAGCCGCTC